>NZ_JBEZDY010000008.1:0-348944 GCF_040648555.1 Actinoplanes sp. NPDC049118 | reverse complement strand
GGAGTCGAAGTCGATGTGTGCGGCGTCCCAGGTCCCGTTGTAGAACGCCAGGACCTTGAACGGGGCGGCCGCGGCGGCTTCGGTGGCGACGGCGGTGCCGACGGCGCCGGCGGTGAGGATTCCGAGCGCGGCCACGAGGGCGCGCCTGAGCAGTTTTCGAGCCACGGAATGTCCCTTGGGGATGGGGGCGGTGGGGGCGGCGCCGCTGCCTCACATCCTCAGTCATCGATGCCTCATGCCACAAGGTTAAGAACACTAATAGTTAATTTAAGTGCCGATGATTCCATGATCAACAGCGCGTCAGCACCCCGAGACGCTGCGTGGACGGCGACCCGCCCCGCCGATCGGGCGACCGGTGGATGCTGGTGTGAAAAAGAATCAAGTACCCTTCGCCTATGTCATGGAAGGCAAGTGCCCGGCACGGCGTACGCGAGGCGCCCGCCGGCCTCGCCCTTCTGCAGGATCTGCTGAACACGCGGGCGTCCATGTCATACGCCCCGGACCTGCTGGGTGACCCCGACGACGCACAGCGGTGGCTGACCGACGCGCTCGGCACCTGGTCCCGGGTCGCCGGCCTGCCCGCGCCCGTCATCCTGCTGTCGTCGACCGACATGCGCTCGCTGCGCCGGCTGCGCACGACGTTCGAGGGGGTCATCCTCGCCGGAGGCCGCAATCACGAGCCCGACGGCGCGCTGCCCCCGGCCGACGTGCCGGTCAGCCTGGTGCCCGACGCCGACGGCTGGGTTCGGATGGTGCCCAGCGGCCGCGGCACCCGCTGGCTGGCCTCCGCGCTGTGGGCGGAGGCCCTGCTCGCCCAGCAGGCCGGTCTCTGGCCCCGGCTCAAGCTCTGCCACAACGTCGACTGCCGGGCGGCGTTCTTCGACACGTCCCGCAACAACAGCGGGGTCTGGCACGACGTCAGCACCTGCGGCAACACGGCGAACCTGCGGGCGTTCCGGGAGCGTAAGCGCCTGATGGGCGGTTCCGGCGGCCAGCTCGGCGGCCCCAGCGTGCAGCGCCCCGATCTGCACTGACCGCGCGGGAACCAACGCACCCCGGCGGGCGACTATGAGGGTATGGCGTGTGAGCGGTGGCGCGAGATGCTGTCTGCACAACTGGACGGCGAGGACGATCCGGCCGATCGGGCCCGGGTCGATGGGCATCTGGCCGGGTGTGCGGGCTGCCGGGAATGGTTCGAGCGGGCGGCCACGGTCAACCGGCTGACCCGTACCGGTCTCGTCACGGACGTGCCCGACCTCAGCGCCGCCATCATCGCGGCCCTGCCGGCCGCCCCCGAGCGCCGGCGGCGCCGCCTGCTCAGCGCCGGACCGCTCTACGTCGCGCTGGCCGCGGTCGGCGCCGTGCAGCTCATCCTCGGGCTGGCGCAGGTCGGCGGCGGTGCGAGCAGCCTGCACGTGCACACCGGCCTGGACGCGACCCCCGGCCACCTGTGGCACGAGTCGGCGGCCTGGAACGTGGCCGTCGGTGCCGGCTTCCTCTTCATCGCCCTGCGCCGCAGTCGGCCCACCGGCCTGGTCCCGATGCTGACCGCGTTCGTGGGGATGTTGCTGCTGCTCTCGGTCAACGACCTGTCGGCGGCCCGGGTCGACGGCGAGCGGCTGGTCAGCCACGGCTTCGTGATCCTCGGATACCTGATCGTCGTGGCGCTGTCGCGGGTCACCGGCGAGTCGGCCCGCCCGCCCGGCGACCGGGCGGCGGGCGGCAGCGGCTGGCACTTCGTCGAGGAGGACGAGGCCGGCGAGCCGGCGCTGCCCGGGCTCCGCCTCGTGCCGCGCGGCCCGCTCACCGCCTCCGCGGCGGTCCCGCCGGGCGGCGAGCGCCGAGCCGCCTAGCCCGCTGCGCGGGCGGCCTCAGCGGGAGGGCGGGCGGACCGACAGCTCGCGCCACTCGTCCGGGCCGACCAGCAGCGCGCGGACCATGTCGAGCGCGGCGTCCTCGCTGTCGTACTCGAAGAAGTGCGAAACGCCGTCAGCGCCGCCGGCCCGCTGCTCGACATACCACTGGTCGCCGCTGGTACGCAGGTAGACGTCCTTGCGCGCGACGTGTCCCCATCTGCCGTTCCACCAGTGCTTACGCTGCTCCATCCCGGCACTGTATCGAACATCTGTTCGAACAGTGCCGGGCGGGGTTGATCTTTTCGAAGTCAGCGCCGCGGCGGGTCCTGCTGCTGGTGTCGGCCGAGGATGTCGTTGGCCGCGCCCGGCGAGACCCGCTGCTGAACCAGCGCGTCGCGGATCTCGGTGAGCAGCCGGATCTCCTCGCTGGGCGCCGCGGGCGGCGGCTCCTCGCCGCGCCGGCGGCGCTCGGCGAGGCGGTTGAGCGGGTAGACCACGAGGAAGTAGAGGACCGCGGCGGTCAGCAGGAAGGTGATGACCGAGTTGATGAAGGCGGCCCACTGGAACTCGACCTTGCCGACCATCCAGACGCCGGCGGTGGCGCCGCTGTTGCCCCCCATCAGCTGGATGAGCGGCTTCAGGAAGGCGTTGGTGAACGAGGTGACGACGGAGGTGAAGGCGGCGCCGATGACGATGCCGACCGCGAGGTCGACGACGTTGCCCCGCATGATGAAGTCTTTGAAGCCTTTGACCATGGACAAGAGTCACTCCTGCGCGTGAGCCGAGGGGGTTTGCGGGCAGAGGGTTTCCCGCAGCCGGTCAGCGACAAACTACGCCGATCGGATCACATGCGAAAATGACGGGTGGCGCTCAGTCGAGCGCGGGCTCCTCGGCCGTCACGGCCTCGTCCACGGACGGATAGGTGTGCAGCACCTCGACCAGCCCGCTGACCTCGAGGATGCGCAGCACCCCGCGCTGCGGTGCGGCGAGGCGCACGACGCCGCCGGCGTCGTCGGTGCTGTTCTTCGCCCGCACGAAGACCGACAGCCCGGTGGAGTCGCAGAAAGACACCTCGGCGAGGTCGAAGACCAGCCGCGTGCGCCCCTTTTCCAGCAGGTCGCTGATCTGGTCCTGAAGCTGTGGTGCGGTGGCCATGTCGAGCTCACCGGCGACCGACACGACGACCATGTCGCCGCGCTGTTCCGTTTGTACCGTCAGGGACATTCAGGACCTCCAGTTATGTCACGAACGCTACTCCACGCCGGGAAGGGTGTGCAGAAGGGGAGCAGGGTTGTGCGCGGGAGATTTTAGTTGGCCCATGGCAAGTAATGAAGGGGCCGGTGGCGCGGAGGGCTTGACGGCACTATTCACTCAGTGAATAGTGGTTGCCATGTCAACGTCGCACGTACTGCTCGGGCTGCTCTCCGCCGGCCCGCAGCACGGTTACGAGCTCAAGCGGGCGCACGACGAACGCCTGCCCAGGGCGAAGCCGCTCGCGTACGGACAGGTCTATGCCACGCTCGGGCGCCTCGAGCGGGACGGGCTCGTCGAGCAGTCCGGCCAGGACCAGGAGGGCGGGCCCGAGCGAACTTCGTACGCGCTCACCGACGCCGGCCGCGACAAGCTCGCCGAATGGCTGGCCGCCGTCGAGCCGCCGGCGCAGTACGTGGCGAGTGACCTCTTCGCCAAGGTCATCGTCAGCCTGCTCGCCTCCGGCGCCTCCGCCGCGACCGACTACCTCATCGCCCAGCGCGCCGCGCACACCACCCGGCTGCGGGAGCTGACCGCGGTCAAGACATCCGGCGACTCGTCCGCCGGGGACGTCGTCGCCGCCGACTACGCCATCGCCCACCTGGACGCGGACCTGACCTGGCTGCAGACCACGCTGCTGCGCGTCGCCGACCTGCACCGAGAGGTGAACGCATGAACGCACTACTCACGGGAACCGGGCTGCACCGCTCCTACGGGCCCACGCCGGCGCTGCGGGGCATCGACATCGAGATCGGCGAGGGCGAGATCGTCGCGGTGACGGGCCCCAGCGGGTGCGGCAAGTCGACCCTCCTGCACTGCCTGGCCGGGATCCTCAAGGTCGACGCCGGCGAGGTGCGCTTCCGCGACCAGGACATCGGGCTGTGGAGCGAGTCGGCCCGCTCCCGCCTACGGCGTACGGAGTTCGGCGTGCTGTTCCAGTTCGGCCAGCTGGTGCCCGAACTGACCGCGGCCGAGAACGTCGCACTCCCGCTGCTTCTCGCCGGCTCGGGGCGGCGGGAGGCGCGGAAGTCCGCGACGCTGTGGCTCGGCCGCTTCGGCGTCGGCGACCTCGCCGACCAGCTTCCCGGCAGGATGTCCGGCGGCGAGCAGCAGCGCTGCGCCGTGGCCCGGGCCCTGGTCACCGAGCCCAAGGTGCTCTTCGCCGACGAGCCGACCGGCGCGCTGGACGTGCTCACCGGCGAACAGGTGCTGACCGAGATCGTGCACGTCGCCCGCGAGCAGGGCACCTCCGTCGTCCTGGTCACCCACGAGCCGAAGATCGCCGCGTACGCGGACCGCGAGATCGCCCTCCGCGACGGCGTGCTCGACCCGACCGGCCTCGGCCTGGGAATCGGCTCATGAGGCCGTCGACGCTGGCCCGCCTGGCGGTCGCGGGAGGCCGCACCGACGTGCTCCGGATGGCCTTCACCGCGGTCAGTTCCGCGCTGGCCGCCGTGGTGCTGCTCTCCGCCGCGGCCGTGGTCGCGGTGCCCGAACTGGGCGACCCTGACGAAGGCTCCAACGCCTGGAACCAGCAGTACGGCAGCCAGCTCATCACCGATCCCGGCCTGCGGCCCGGCGTGGTGGCCACCCTGTTGCTGCTGGCCGTGCCGGTGCTGTTCCTGGCCGGGCAGAGCATCCGCTTCGGCAGCCCCGCCCGCGACCGCCGGCTCGCCGCCATGCGGCTGGCCGGCGCGACCCCCGGGCAGGCCGTCCTCGTGGCGGCCGGGGAGACCGCGGCCGCGGCGCTGCTCGGTTCGGTCCTCGGCACCGGCGCCTTCCTGGTGCTGCGGCTGCTGCTCGACGTCCGCAGCGAATTCGGCCTGCTGTTGCTGCCCACCGACGTACTGCCGTCCCCGCTCGCCTTCGCGCTGGTGCTGCTGCTGGTGCCGCTGCTGGCCGGGCTGATCGGCGCGTTCCTGCTGCGCCGGGTCATCATCACACCGCTCGGGGTGGTGCGCCGCACCCGGTCGAAGCCGCCGCGCCTCTGGCCCGGTGTGCTGATCATCATCGGGGTGTTCGCGCCGTTCGTCATCCGGCCGCTCGGCCGCCTCGTGGTCCGCGCCGGCAACCGGATCGGCGCCGACCTGTCGGTCGCCGCCGGCTTCGCACTGGTGCTGCTCGCCGTCGTCGGCGTCATCGTCGGCACCGGCTGGCTCAGCTACACCGCAGGCCGTCTCCTGCACCGCTTCGGCCGCCGGCCGGCGACCCTGCTGGCGGGCCGGCAGCTCATGGCCGATCCGTGGAACGGCAGCCGCACCCTGTCGGCCCTGCTCGCCGCGCTGGTCGTCGGCGCCGGGGTGCTCGGCTACCGGGCCTACATGATCACCCAGTTCGCCGCCACCGACGAAGCCAACCGGCTGGGCGGTGGCAATGCCGGCTTCGGCGGGACCACCGACTTCTATCTGAACTCCGCGGCCCTGGCCGGGCTCGCCGTCGTCGCCGGGCTGATCGTCGCGGCGGCCGGGATCATGGTCGCGCTCGGCGAGGGCATCGTGTCCCGGCGCCGGACCTACGCGGCGCTGGTGGCGGCGGGCGTCCCCCGCCGGGTCCTGGGCGAATCCATCGCCTGGCAGACGCTCGCGCCCGTGGTGCCGGCCATTCTGGCGGCGCTCACGGTCGGGCTGAGCCTGCTGCGGGGCACGGGAACGGAGGTCACCGCCGGCGGCGGCGGAAGCTGCGCCGGCACCGAAGCACAGTGCGCCGACCCGAACTCGCCGTACTGGCAGATGGATCCCGTGGTGACGATGCAGGTGCCCGTGCCCTTCGGCGACCTGCTCGCGCTCGGCGGCGCCGCCTTCGTGCTCATGACGCTGGTGGTCGGTGTCGGCCTGTTCTTCCTGCGCCGAAGCACCGACCTCGACGAGCTGCGGACCGTCTAGGGCTCGTGGCCCGGCCGGACCGGCCGGGCCACGAAACCTCAGGCCAGGCCGACCCGGTCGAGGATCCAGGCGATCACGAACGCCTCCTCTTTCCAGGAGTCGTAACGGCCGCTCGGGCCGCCGTGTCCGGCGCCCATCTCGGTCTTGAGCAGGTACGAGCCGTCGGGTGCCACCGAGCGCAGCCGCGCGATCCACTTGGCCGGCTCGTGGTAGAGCACGCGGGTGTCGTTCAGGCCGGACACGGCGAGGATCGCGGGGTACTTCTGCTTCGAGATGTTCTCGTACGGGCTGTACGACTTCATGTACGCGTACACGTCGGCGTTCTCGAGCGGGTTGCCCCACTCCTCCCACTCCGTGACCGTCAGCGGCAGCGACGGGTCCAGGATGGACGTCAGCGGGTCGACGAACGGCACCTGCGCGACGATGCCCGCGAACGCCTCCGGTGCGATGTTCGCGACCGCGCCCATGAGCAGTCCGCCGGCCGAGCCGCCGCGGGCGACCAGCCGGTCCGGCGCCGTCCACGCCCCCGCCACCAGCGCCTCGGCCGCGGCCACGAAGTCGGTGAACGTGTTCTTCTTCGTGAGCATCTTGCCGTCTTCGTACCAGCGCCGGCCCATCTCGCCGCCGCCGCGGATGTGCGCGATGGCGTAGACGACGCCGCGGTCCAGCAGCGAGAGGCGGGGGATGGAGAAGTACGGGTCCATGCTGAGCTCGTACGAGCCGTAGCCGTACAGCAGCAGCGGCGCGGTGCGGTTGCGCGGGGTGCCCTTGCGCGCGACGACGGAGATCGGCACCCGCGTGCCGTCGGCGGCGGTCGCCCACTCGCGGAACTGCTCGTAGTTCCCCGGGTCGAACTCGCCGAGCACCGGCTTCTGCTTGCGCAGCACCATCGCCCGGGTGATCAGGTTTACGTCGTATACCGAGTCCGGCGTGACCATCGAGGTGTAGCTGATCCGCACGATGTTCGTGTCGTACGCCGGGTTCCCGGCGAGGCCGACGCTGTAGATCGGCTCCGGGAACTCCATGTCGTAGCTGTCGGTGCTGCCGTCGGCCATCACCCGCAGGCCGGTGAGCCCGTCGCGGCGCTGCGAGATGACGATGTGCCGCAGGAACGCGTCGATGGACTCGAGCCGGGTGCCCTGCTGGTGCGGGATCAGCTCGACCCAGTCGCCGGGATTGTCCACCGACGTGTACGCGACGGCGAAGTCCTCGGCGTTCTCGTTGTGCAGGATCAGGAAGCGGTGCCCGTGGTGCTCGATCGAATACTCGACGCCCTGCACCCGCTCGCGGATCAGCGCCGGCTCGGCCGTCGGCGCCGCGGCGTCGATGACCCGGACCTCGCTGGTGACCTTGCTGTTGGAGTCGATGACGAGGAACTTCTCGCTGCGGCTCAGCTCGACGCCGACCCAGAAGCGCTCGTCGGTCTCCTCGTAGACCATGACGTCGTCCGCGGCGGGCCGGCCGATCTCGTGCCGCCACACCTTGCTGGGGCGCCACGCGTCGTCGACGGTGGTGTAGAAGAGCGTCGAGCCGTCCGCCGACCAGGCGCTGCCGTAAAAGGTGTCCGGCACCTCGTCGGCCAGCACCTCGCCGGTGCGCAGGTCCTTGACCTTGAGCGTGAACCGCTCGTCGCCGTCGAAGTCCACCGAGTACGCCAGCCGGTCGCCCCGCGGGGCCACGTCGAAGGTGCCGAGCGCGAAGAAGTCCTTGCCCTCGGCGAGTTCGTTGCCGTCGAGCAGCACCTCCTCGCCGGGCAGCGGCGTGCCGTCGCCGGTGGCCGGCGGGTCGACGTCGCCGGGTGCGGCCGCGACGCGGCACTGGATGCCGTACTGCTTGCCCTCGACCGTGCGGGTGTAATACCAGTAGCCGCCCTTGCGGCTCGGCACCGACAGGTCCGTCTCCTGGGTGCGGCCCTTGATCTCGTCGAAGACCGTGGACCGCAGGGTGGCCAGGTGTGCGGTGGCCGCCTCGGTCCAGGCGTTCTCCGCCTCCAGGTATGCGATCGTCTCCGGGTCGTCCTTCTTGGCGAGCCAGGCGAATTCGTCGGTGACGGCGTCGCCGTGGAAGGTGCGCTCGGAGGGCGCCTGACGGACCGCGGGCGGGGTCGTGGGTATGTCGGTGGTCACGCTGAACCACGTTACCGGGCGGTCACCGATCATCGCCCGGACATACGGCTCTCCCCAGGCCATTCGAACATGTGTACGATATGCCAGAGTGGACGATCTTCAGGGGTGCAACCAGGTGAGGGGTAGCTGATGGTGACTGCTCTACCCGGCCGGGAGCCCCTGCTCCGCGCGCTGATCGACATCTGCGGTCCGGACTTCGCCCGGGAGGCGGGCGCGGCCGACATGGTCGCCGGCCACCTGGCCAGCTTCGTTGCGGCGCCGGCCACGACGCACGCGGCGATGGACACGCTGCGCCTGGCCGCCGAGCGCGGCCTGGCCGTCGTTCCGCGCGGCTCCGGATCCAAAATCGACTGGGGTGCGCCGCCGCACGGCATCGACATGGTGCTGGACACGGGGAGGCTGGACGGCGTCTGGGACCACCACCCGGACGGCCCGACGGCGGAGATCGGATCCGGCACGCCGGTCCGGGCCGTGCAGGCGGCCCTGGCCCTGAGCGGCCAGCGCCTGGCGGTGGATCCGCCGTCGGAGAGCGCGACGATCGGCGGCATGCTCGCGGTCAACGAGTCGGGCCCGCTGCGCCACGGCTTCGGCACCCCGGCGGCCCAGGTCGACCGGATCACCTATGTCGACCGCGACGGCGTGGCCGGCGAGTCGGACGGCGAGGAGGGCAGGCCGGGCATCGCCGAGGTGGACGGCGTGATCCTGTCGGCGCGGATGCGGCTGCGACCCTTGCCGGCGGCCCGCCGCTGGGTGCTGGTGCCGGTGTCGACGCCGCTGCAGGTGCACCACCTGGTCGAGGAGGCGCTGGGGCAGCGGGCCGAGCCGAGCGCGATCGAGGTCGACCTGCCGACCCCGGCCGGCGGCGGCCGGACGACCGGCCAGCCGCCGGGGTCGGTGGCCGTGCTGCTGGAGGGCGGCGCAGCCGACGTGGCCGGTCGGGCGGAACAGGTGGCGAAGGCGCTGGGCGACACGGCGACGGTCTCACCCACGGCGCCGAGGTGGTGGGGCCGTTACCCGTTCGGCCGCGAGGACGTGGCGCTGCGGATCACGGTCGCGATCGCGGACCTGCACGCGGCGGTCTACGCACTGCGCGACGCGACCGGCGAGGGAGTTCCGGTCCGCGGTTCGGCGGGACGCGGCACCGTGCACGCGGTCCTGCCGGGAACGCTGACCGCCGAGCGGGTGGAGGGGATATTGGACGCGGTGCGCGGGGTGCTGCTGGCCCGGGGCGGCAGGTGCGTGGTGATCACGGCGCCGTCGCCGATCAGCACGAACATAGACATGGCCGGCCGCCGTGATCTGTTCTAGCCGAGCCGGTCGGGCAGCGGAATGCGTATTTCGCGGGAGGTGGCGTCCGCGGCCATGTGGCGACCCAGCTGCGCAATGGAGCCCACCGCGTAGGTGAGGTATGCGAACGCGCCCATCTGGGCGACGTGGGTCAGCGCCAGCTGCTGCGAGGTCAGGCGCCGCGGCAGCAGCGGAATGCCGTCGCCCAGCAGGACCGGGGCGATGGCCAGGATGATCTCGTCGAGCAGGCCGGCGTCCGAGAACTCGGCCACCAGGTCGCCACCGCCGGCGAGCCAGACGTTGCGGCCCTGCGCGGCCACGACCATCGCCTCGTGCACGCGCCGCACGTCGCCGCTGACCATGAAGATGTTGGCGTTAGGTACCAGCGGCAGTTCGCGGTGGGTGAAGACCCAGCACGGAACGTCGCCGTACATCTCGTGCCAGTTGTCGGGCTCGGCCATGACGTTGTCGTTCTGCAGCACCCACTCGTAGGTGGTCGCGCCCATCGCGAACGCGCCGACGTTGGAGAAGAAGGCGCCGAACGGGTTGTCCGTGCCCTCGTCGACCTCGAACAGCCAGCTGAGCGAATTGTCCAGATCAGCGGTAAAGCCGTCGACGCTGGCCGCCGTGTAGTACTGCGTCATTGCCACATCAGTCACGATGCCACGGCCTAGCCGACAAAAAGGAGAATTCCGCCACCTAGCCGGGTGCGCCCACCGCGTAGGTCAGATAGGCGAACTGGCCGCGCCGCTCGACCCCGGTCAGCGTCAGCCGCGACGACTCCATCCGCCGCGGCAGCAGCGGCGCCCCCGCACCAAGCGCCACCGGCGCCACCCCGAGGATGATCTCGTCGAGCAGGCCCGCGTCCGCGAACGATCCCGCGAGCTCGCCCCCGCCCACCAGCCAGATGTTCTTGCCCTTGGCCGCCGAGGCCATCGCCGCGTGCACCGGGCGGACGTCACCCTGCACGAAGGTCAGGTCGGCGCCGGGAACCGGCGGCAGCGTGCGGTGCGTGAAGACCCAGGCCGGCACGTCGCCGTAGTAGTCGGCCCACTTGATCGGCTGCTGATCGAGCCGGTCGTGCTCCATCACCCACTCGTAGGTCGTCGCGCCCATCGCGAACGCGCCGACCTCGGCGAAGAACGCCGTGAACGGATTGCTGCCGGGATCGCTGTCGGCCGCGAAGAGCCAGTCCAGCGAGTTGTTCTCGTCGGCGATGAATCCGTCGATCGTGGTCGCGGTGTAGAACTGCGTCTTCGGCACGATGACCAGCTTCCTCCGGCGGTACGACAGAATCAGGCGTCGTTGCGAAGAACCAGGATGGCGATGTCGTCGCGGGGCTCCTCGACCGAGAAGTTGATCGTGGTCGAGCGCAGCCGGGCCGCCATCACGTCCGCCGGGTAGCCCGCGAGGGGTGCCGCGGCGTCGCGCAGGCGGCCGGTGCCGAACAACTCGCGGCCGCGGCGGCGTTCGGTGACGCCGTCGGTGTAGAAGATCAGCGAGTCGCCCGGGTACAGCGTCACCGGCGCGTCCGGCGAGGTGATCGTCTCGAGCAGGCCGAGCGCCGTACCGCCCTCGCCGACGAAGGACGTCTTGCCGTCCGCGCGCACCAGGACGGCGCGGTCGTGGCCGGCCAGGTGCAGGCAGACCTCCAGGTTGTCGCCCGCCCGGGCCACCGAGGCCATCGCCAGCGTGCAGTAGCGCCCGCCGCCGCGCTGCACCAGCGTGCGGTTGACCCGGCAGAGGATCTCCGTCATCGGCTTGCCGTCGTCGACCAGGATCCGGATCACGTCACGGACCAGGC
Source organism: Actinoplanes sp. NPDC049118 (assembly GCF_040648555.1). Taxonomy (NCBI): domain Bacteria; kingdom Bacillati; phylum Actinomycetota; class Actinomycetes; order Micromonosporales; family Micromonosporaceae; genus Actinoplanes; species Actinoplanes sp. NPDC049118. The sequence goes on along the minus strand of NZ_JBEZDY010000008.1, from coordinate 337,738 downwards.
CGGTCACCGTCGCGGCCTGGACGCCCTTGCCGGACACGTCGCCCACGACGACGAGCCAGCTGTCGTCGCCGGCCGCGACGACGTCGTAGAAGTCGCCGCCGACCTCGGAGCCCGTCGGGACGTACTCGGCGGCGAAGCCGATGCCCGGTACGTGCGGCAGGGCCGGCGGCAGCAGCGAGGCCTGCAGCGTACGGGCGACCTTGCGCCGTTCGTCGTGGATCCGCGCGTTGTCGATGGCCAGCGCCGCACGCCGGGCGACGTCCTCCAGGACGGCGACCTCGTCCCCGTCGTGCCGGTGCCGCAGGTGCCGGCCGACCGCGAGCGTGCCGAGCCGCTGTCCGCGCGCGACCAGCGGCACGGCGAATCCCTCGGGCGGCGTGCCGAACATGGCCTGCTGGCCCAGCCGGGACGCCTCCTCGAGCCGGGCCAGGATCGAGTCCGGGCCGGTCTCGGCGAGCGCGGCGTGCAACTGCGGCACCGCGGCCTCGTCGGCGTGGGTGGCCGCGGCGAGCTGGAGCCGGCCCCAGGCGTCCGTGGTGTGCACCGCGCACCACTGGCCCAGCCGCGGCACCACCAGCTGCGGGATCAGCGCCATCGTCAGGTTGACGTCGAGGGACTGCGCGAGCAGCTCGCTTGCCTCGGCGAGGAACGTCAGCCAGGTCTGCCGGCGCAGGTCGGCGCGGCGCAGCCGGTCGTTCTCCAGGTGCAGCGAGAAGCGTTCGGCGACGATGGTCGCCAGCGGCTGCGCGTAGCCGGCGGGTGAGGCGTCCAGCTCGAGCTCGCCCGAGTACGGGCGTTGCACGGTCAGCGGCACCCGGATCGTCTCGGCGTCGTCGCGGGGTGCGCGGCCGTGCCGGGCCAGCAGCTGCCGGCCGCCGCCGTCGCCGTGGTCCAGCCTGACGACGCCGCCCGTCGCGCCGGTGAGCCGGGCCAGCCGGGACAGCAACTCGGTGGCGAACTCGGCGAGGCCGTCATCGGTATGCCGCTCGGGTCCGATCTGCAGCAGGGTGGTCAGCTCGCCGACGGTCGGCCTGGCCTCGCCCTCGGCGGCGACGAGTTCGGCGCCGGGTGGGCCTTTACGCACCAGCCGGAACCAGACGCCCTTGCCGGTGCCCTCGTGCACGGTGCCCCAGCGGCTCGCGAAGTGGTCGACGAGCAGGAGCCCACGGCCACGCTCCGCTACCTCGCCGATCTCCGTCTTGTCGTTGCGCGGGCCAACGGCGAGCTGTTCGACCGGGCCCGGGGCGAAGTCGGTGACCGTGACGGTGAGCCCGCCCTGGTCGGCCTCGACCTCGATGTCCAGCTCGGTGCCGGCGTGCACGACCGCGTTCGTGGAGAGCTCGGTCGTCAGCAGCAACGCCTCGTTGACCAGGGCGTCCAGCCCGGCCTCTTCGAGCACCGTGCGGACCAGGGCGCGCGCCGCGGCGGGCGTACGCCGGTCGTTGGGCAGGCGGACGCGGCGCACGAGCGCGCTCGAAGCATGTCCCGCCTCCACCGACACGCCTGCATCCTCTCCCGCCGACGGGTGGATGCACAAAGGCGCACCTCGCTTTGACCCACCGGTAGGAGGGATGATGGAGCGCCCCAACCGTTGGACAGCGAGTGAGGACAGCATGACTGCGACCAAACCGGTCAATGTCGGCGCGCCGGACGAGACCGCCGTACTGGGCGAACTGGCCGAGGCTCTGAGCCGCGTCCGGCGCGGCGATCTCAAGGTGCGCCTGCCTCGGCGCGGCGGGATTGCCGGCGAGGTCGCGGACGCGTTCAACGAGGTCGTGTCGCTCCAGGAGCGGCAGAACCTGGAGGTGCGCCGGATCAGCCGCATCGTGGGACGCGACGGCCGGCTGACCGAGCGACTGGACGAGGAGGGCCTCGACGGCGCGTGGGCGGACAGCGCCCGATCGGTCAACTCACTGATCGACGACCTGGGCCGGCCGACCACCGAGATCTCCCGGGTCATCGTCGCCGTCGCGGACGGTGACCTGTCGCAGCACATGGCGCTGGAGATGGACGGGCGACCACTCAGGGGTGAATTCCTCCGGATCGGCCGCGTCGTCAACACCATGGTCGATCAGCTGTCCTCGTTCGCCGACGAGGTGACCCGGGTGGCGCGCGAGGTGGGCACGCAGGGTGAGCTGGGCGGCCAGGCCGACGTCCGCGGCGTCGCCGGCACGTGGAAGGACCTCACCGACTCCGTCAACACGATGGCTTCCAACCTGACCCACCAGGTCCGATCCATCTCACAGGTCGCCACCGCGATGGCACGCGGCGACCTGTCGCAGAAGATCACGGTCTCCGCGCGCGGCGAGGTCGCCGAGCTGGCCGACACGATGAACGGCGTGACCGACACCCTGCGGCTCTTCGCCGAGCAGGTGACCCGGGTGGCCCGTGAGGTCGGCACCGAGGGCAAGCTCGGCGGCCAGGCCGACGTGCCGAATGTGGCGGGCACCTGGAAGGACCTCACCGACTCGGTGAACTCGATGGCGTCCAACCTGACCAGCCAGGTCCGCAACATCGCCCAGGTATCCACCGCGGTGGCGAAGGGCGACCTGTCGCAGAAGATCACAGTGGCCGCGCAGGGCGAGATACTCGAGCTGAAGGACACCGTCAACACGATGGTGGACCAGCTCTCCTCGTTCGCCGACGAGGTGACCCGGGTGGCCCGCGAGGTGGGCACCGAGGGCCGGCTGGGCGGTCAGGCGCAGGTCCGCGGCGTCTCCGGCACCTGGCGCGACCTCACCGAGAACGTCAACCAGCTCGCCGCCAACCTCACCGACCAGGTCCGCAACATCTCCCAGGTCTCCACCGCGGTCGCGAAGGGCGACCTGTCGCAGAAGATCACGGTCGACGCGCGCGGCGAGATCGCCGAGCTGAAGAACACCATGAACACGATGGTGGACCAGCTGTCGTCGTTCGCCGACGAGGTGACCCGGGTGGCCCGCGAGGTCGGCTCCGAGGGCAAGCTCGGCGGCCAGGCCGAGGTCAAGGGCGTCTCCGGTACGTGGCGCGACCTGACCGACAACGTCAACTACATGGCCTCCAACCTGACCAGCCAGGTCCGCAACATCGCCTCCGTCACCACCGCGGTGGCGAAGGGCGACCTGGGCCAGAAGATCACGGTCGACGCCCGCGGCGAGATCCTGGAGCTGAAGTCGACCGTCAACACGATGGTCGATCAGCTGTCGTCGTTCGCCGACGAGGTGACCCGGGTGGCCCGCGAGGTGGGCACCGAGGGCAAGCTCGGCGGCCAGGCGCAGGTGCGCGGGGTGGCCGGCACCTGGCGCGACCTGACCGACAACGTCAACTCGATGGCGTCCAACCTGACCGCACAGGTCCGCAACATCGCGCAGGTCTCCACCGCGGTCGCCCGCGGTGACCTCTCGCAGAAGATCACGGTCGACGCCCAGGGCGAGATCCTGGAGCTGAAGTCGACCGTCAACACGATGGTCGATCAGCTGTCGTCGTTCGCCGACGAGGTGACCCGGGTGGCCCGCGAGGTCGGCTCCGAGGGCAAGCTCGGCGGCCAGGCGCAGGTGCGCGGGGTGGCCGGCACCTGGCGCGACCTGACCGACAACGTGAACTACATGGCCTCGAACCTGACGGCTCAGGTCCGCAACATCGCCTCGGTCACCACGGCCGTCGCGAAGGGCGACATGTCGCAGAAGATCACCGTCGACGCCCGCGGCGAGATCCTCGAACTCAAGGACACCGTCAACACGATGGTGGACCAGCTCTCCTCGTTCGCGAACGAGGTCACCCGGGTCGGCCGGGAGGTCGGCATCGAGGGCAAGCTCGGCGGCCAGGCCGAGGTCAAGGGCGTCTCCGGTACGTGGCGGGACCTGACCGACAACGTCAACCAGCTCGCCTCCACGCTGACCATCCAGCTGCGCGCCATCGCCCAGGTGTCCACGTCCGTGACCCGCGGCGACCTGACCCAGAGCGTGGCCGTCGAGGCGCAGGGCGAGGTGGCGGAGCTCAAGGACAACATCAACCAGATGATCGTGACGCTGCGGGAGACCACCAAGACGAACGCCGAGCAGGGCTGGCTGGACTCCAACCTGGCCCGCATCGGCGGCCTGCTGCAGGGGCAGCGTGATCTCGGCGAGGTCTGTCGGATGATCATGACCGAGGTGACGCCCCTGGTGGACGCGCAGCTCGGCGCGTTCTTCATGGTCGACCACGAGGAGGCCGTCATGCGGCTGCGCCTCACGGCCTCGTACGGCTACGTCGCCCGCAACCACGAGGTGACCTTCGGGCCCGGCGAGGGACTCGTCGGCCAGGCCGCCGTCTCCCGCCGTACCATCCGGGTCCGCGCGACACACGACGGCATCCTGACGATGCGTTCGGGTCTCATGTCGATGCCGCCGAACGACCTGGTGGTCCTGCCGGTGCTCTTCGAGGGCGAGATGCTCGGCGTGATCGAGTTCGCGTCGGTCGCGGCGTTCTCCGGGCTGCACCTGACGTTCCTCGAACGGCTGGTCGCGACCATCGGCGTCGTGCTCAACACCATCCAGGCCAACCGGCGCACCGAGGAACTGCTGTCGCAGTCGCAGCGCCTCGCCCGCGAGATGCAGGACCAGTCGGCGGAGCTGCAGCGCACCAACGCCGAGCTGGAGGACAAGGCGCAGCTGCTCAGCGAGCAGAAGGCGAACATCGAGACGAAGAACCGGGAGATCGAGCTGGCCCGGCTCGGCCTCGAGGAGAAGGCGCAGCAGCTGTCCCGGGCGTCGGCATACAAGACCGAGTTCCTGGCGAACATGAGCCATGAGCTGCGCACGCCGCTCAACTCGCTGCTGCTGCTGGCCCGGCTGCTGGCCGACAACTCCGAGCACAACCTGACCGAGAAGCAGATCGAGTTCGCCCGGACGATCCACAGTGCCGGCTCGGACCTGCTGTCGCTGATCGACGACATCCTGGACCTCAGCAAGATCGAGGCGGGCCGGATGGACGTCGAACCGGACCAGGTCGACTTCGACGGCGTGCGCAGCTACGTCGAGCAGGCCTTCACCCCGCAGGCCGAGGAGAAGGGCCTCGAGTTCCGGGTCGAGGTCTCGGAGGACCTGCCCGACTCGATTGTCACGGACGCCCAGCGGCTACAGCAGATCCTGCGCAACATGCTCTCCAACGCGGTGAAGTTCACCGACCAGGGCTCGGTGACGCTGAGCATCTACCCCGCGCCGGAACACCTGGACTTCGACATCCCGGGCCTGGCCGCGGCCGGCCAGGTGGTGGCGTTCGGGGTGACCGACACCGGCATCGGCATCTCGGACGAGAAGCTCAGCCTGATCTTCGAGGCGTTCCAGCAGGCCGACGGCACGACCAGCCGCAAGTACGGCGGTACCGGCCTGGGCCTGTCGATCAGCCGCGAGTTCGCGGCGCTGCTCGGCGGCACGATCGTGGTCTCCTCCGCGCCCGGCGAGGGCTCCACCTTCACGCTCTACATGCCGGACGCCCTGGTCGCCGACGCGATGCCGGCGCCGGCCCTGCCGCAGCTGTCGGCGACCCCGTCGACGCCGCCGCGCCGCGCGGCGATGACCTCACTGGACCTGCCGCTGATCACCTCCCACCCGGAGGCGGAGAGTCACCCGGTCAGCCCGGCGAGCCGCCAGCTCGACGGCGCGACGGTGCTGATCGTCGATGACGACGTCCGCAACGTCTTCGCGCTGACCAGCGCCCTCGAGATGCACGGCCTGAACGTGCTCTACTCCGACAACGGCGTCGACGGGGTCCGGCTGCTGGCCGAGCACCCCGAGGTCGACATCGTGCTGATGGACGCGATGATGCCGGAGCAGGACGGCTACGAAACGACCCGGGGCATCCGCCGCAATCAGCGCTTTGCGGACCTGCCGGTAGTGTTCCTGACGGCGAAGGCGATGCCCGGCGACCGTGAGTCGGCGCTCGCCGCGGGCGCAAGCGACTACATCACCAAGCCCGTCGACCTCGACGAGCTGATCGAGCTGATGGCCCGATGGGTGAACGCGTCCGATACCTCCGGGACGGAGAGCGAGAATGGCCTTTAGTCGAGTCAAGGGCGGCGGGGAGGTTGGACGGGGTGGCTGAGCGAGCCAAGGCCCTACTGGTCGACGACCGACGCGACAACCTGCTGGCGCTGGAGGCGATCCTGCAGGGCCTGCCGGTGCAGGCGGTCGCGGTGGAGAGCGGCGAGGCGGCCCTGAAGCAGCTGCTGGTCGACGACTTCGCGGTGATCCTGCTGGACGCGCAGATGCCCAACATGGACGGTTTCGAGACGGCCGGCCACATCAAGCGCCGCGAACGCACCCGGCACGTGCCGATCCTGTTCCTGACCGCGGCGGACCGTGACGCCCAGTTGGCGCTGCGCGGGTACGCGGTCGGCGCGGTCGACTACCTGACGAAGCCGTTCGACCCGTGGGTGCTGCGGGCGAAGGTGTCCGTCTTCGTCGAGCTGTGGACCAAGACACAGCAGCTCAAGGCGCAGGCGGAGGCGAGCCGGGAGCGCGACGCACAGTGGCAGCGGCTGACCGACCTGGTGGACGAGGCGGCCCGGACGCTGCGCGTGGGCGGCGACGACGCCGCGGGCGAGGCCCTGGAGTTGCTGGAAAAGGCCCGCTGGGGCAACTGACTGGACGCCGCACCGTCTTCCCGGATCCAGGAGCCCGCGGCCGAACGGGTGCCGTCTCTGACGGCGACGTCAGCGGCTTTATCCCGGTGTGGCGTCGCTGCGGAGGTGGCCGGCCGAGGAGGAGATCATCAGGGCGCTGCGGAGGCCGGTGATGTCCAGGACGCGGAGCAGGAAGTCGCCGACGTTGGCCAAGGCGAGCACCGCGCGGGCATGCTGGGCCTTGCGGCTGAGCACCACAAGCGTGCCGAGGCCCTGTGAATCACAGAACGTCACCCCCGCCATATCCAGCGTGATGCGGGCCGGCGGCTCGAGGAGGATTTCGTTGACCATCGCCGTCAGTTTGGCCACCGTGAGCACGTCGATCTCCCCGGCGAGTTGGAAGACAACCTCGTCGGGGGCACGCTGAACCGCGATGGACAGCTCCGGTCGCTCCACCGCATGAGCCTATCGCGAGCGGAGAAAACCGGCCTGTCGGACACGAGCAGGTGCGGCGCGCCGGGCCCCCCGATCGTGACCTGTACAACCCGGCTCCGGGGCTGCTAGGGCGGTCGCCGGAGGGCGCTGACAGAATAGGATCCACCGTGACCACCTCATACCGCACCGCGGGCAGTCCCTACCCGGACGAGGCCCCGGTCTCCCAGGCACTGTTCGACCGCGCCAAGGCCATCGTTCCCGGCGGGGTCAATTCACCCGTGCGAGCGTTCCAGGCCGTGGGCGGGACGCCCAGGTTCATGGCGCTCGGCGAGGGCCCATGGATGGTCGACGCCGACGGGCGCCGCTACGTGGACCTGGTCTGCTCCTGGGGTCCGCTGATCCACGGGCACGCCCACCCGGAGATCGTCGCCGCCGTGCAGTCCGCGGCCGCGCGGGGCACCAGCTTCGGCACGCCGACCGAGGGCGAGGTCGAGCTGGCCGAGGAGATCGTCCGGCGTACGCCGGTGGAGCAGGTGCGCCTGGTCAGTTCGGGTACCGAGGCGACGATGACCGCGATCCGCCTGGCCCGGGGCTTCACCGGGCGCAGCAAGATCGTGAAGTTCGCCGGCTGCTATCACGGGCACGTCGACGCGCTGCTGGCCGCTGCCGGTTCCGGCGTCGCCACCCTCGGGCTGCCCGACTCGCCCGGGGTGACCGGGGCGGCGGCGAGCGAGACCATCGTGGTGCCCTACAACGACGTCGCCGCCGTCGAGGCCGCGTTCCGCGACAACGACGACATCGCCGCGATCATCACCGAGGCGGCGGCCGGCAACATGGGCGTGATCGCGCCGCGCGACGGCTTCAACCGGCGGCTCGCCGAGATCGCGCACGCGCACGGGGCGCTGCTGATCGTCGACGAGGTGATGACCGGGTTCCGGGTCTCCGCGGGCGGCTGGGCCGGCCTCGAGCCCGTCGACGCCGACCTTTTCACGTACGGCAAGGTCATGGGTGGGGGTCTGCCCGCCGCGGCCTTCGGCGGCCGCGCCGAGATCATGTCCCGCCTGGCTCCCGCCGGGCCGGTCTACCAGGCCGGCACGCTCTCCGGCAATCCGCTGGCCTGCGCGGCCGGGCTGACCAGCCTGCGGCTGGCCGACGAGGCCGTGTACAAGCGGCTGGACGAGCTCTCCGCGACCGTGGGCGCACTCACCTCGGACGCGCTGAACACCGCGGGGGTCCCGCACCGGCTGTCCTTCGCCGGCAACATGTTCTCGATCTTCTTCGCGGACGTCGACGTCGTGGACTACGACTCGGCGAAGACGCAGAACGTGGCCGCGTTCAAGGCGTTCTTCCACGCGATGCTCTCCCGCGGCGTCTATCTTCCGCCGAGCGCGTTCGAGTCATGGTTCGTGTCGACGGCGTTGGACGACGCCGCGTTGGAGCAGATCGGTGCGGCGCTGCCGGCGGCAGCGCGCGCGGCGGCAGCAGCAGGGGGAGAGGCTTGAGCAAGCCGACGAGGACCACGGTGCACGTGCTGCGGCACGGCGAGGTCCACAACCCGGGCGGGGTCCTGTACGGCCGGCTGCCCGACTTCCACCTGTCGGAGCTGGGCAGGCAGATGGCGAAGGCCGCTACCGAGGCGCTCGCCGACCGCGACGTCACCCACGTGGTGGCGAGCCCGCTGGAGCGCGCGCAGGAGACGGCCGAGCCCTTCGCGGCCCAGTTCGGGCTGGAGACGGCCACGGACACCCGGCTCATCGAGAGCTCGAACTACTTCGAGGGCAAGAAGGTGTCGGTCGGCGACGGCGCGTTCACCAATCCGCGGCACTGGTGGGTGCTGCGCGACCCGATCACCCCGTCCTGGGGCGAGGCCTACCTGGTGATCGCCCAGCGGATGTTCGCCGCGGTGCAGGCCGCCCGGGTCGCCGCCGAGGGACACGAGGCCGTGTGCGTCTCACACCAGCTGCCGATCTGGACCCTGCGCCGGTACGTGGAGAAGAAGCGCCTCTGGCACGACCCGCGCCGCCGCCAGTGCGGCCTGGCCAGCCTGACGTCGTTCGTCTTCGAGGACGCAAAGATCGTCGGCGTCGAGTACGCCGAGCCCGCCGCCGCCCTCATCGCGATGTCGCCCGGCGCGCGGACCGCCAAGGGGGCATGACGTGCGCCGGCCCGCCGTGAGCGTCCTCGCCGCCGTGGTCGCGGCCGGCGTGCTGGCCGGCTGCGGCAGCGAGAGCTGGGAGAAGCAGTGCACGACGAGCGCCGAGGGTGTGATCGAGTGCACCCCGGATCGGCGCCCGGAAGCCCGCGAGGTCACCGGTGAGCTGCTCTCCGGCGGCACCTACGACGTCTCGCAGGACCGCGGCAAGGTCGTCGTCGTCAACTTCTGGGGCTCGTGGTGCAACCCGTGCCGCGCCGAGGCCGACGACCTCGAGAAGACGTACCAGGCGACCAGCGCCAAGAACGTCACCTTCATCGGGGTCAACTCGCGCGACGACCGGGACTCGGCGAAGGCGTTCGAGCGTGGCCGGGTCACCTACCCGAGCATCTTCGACGACGACGGCAGCGTCGCGCTGAAGTTCGACGTCACCCAGGTCGGCACCCCGGCGACGCTGATCCTGGACCGGCAGGGCCGGATCGCGGCCGGCATGCGCCGGGCCACGACGGTCGGTGAGTTGCAGCCGCTGGTGGAGCGCATCGCCGCCGAGCGGAACGACGGCTGATGGGCGCCACCTTCGCCGACCTGGCGAGCGACGGACCGCTGCTGCTCGCCATCGGCGCCGCCGCGATCGCCGGGCTGGTCAGCTTCCTGTCGCCGTGCGTGCTCCCGCTGATGCCGGGCTACCTGTCCTACGTGACCGGCCTGGCGGGCGCGGACCTCGACGCCGCGCTGGGCGTCGCGGCGAAGGAGGAGCCCGCGGGCGGATCCGTGGCGGTGGCGACCAGGCCGCCGCGGACGAGGACCGCGGGACGCGGGCGGGTGCTCGCCGGGACGGCCCTGTTCGTCGTCGGCTTCGCGGTCGTCTTCATGCTGCTCGCCACGCTGGTCGCCAACATCGGCCTGGCGCTCAAGACCCACGAGCGCACCCTGAACATCGTGCTGGGCGTGCTGGTCATCGTGCTCGGCCTGATGTTCCTCGGCGTGGTACCCGGAATGCAGGGGCAGGCCCGGATCTCGTGGCTGCCGAACGCCGGCCTGGCCGGGGCGCCGATCCTCGGTGCGCTCTTCGGCCTCTCCTGGCTGCCGTGCACCGGACCGACGCTGGGCGCGGTCCTCGGCCTGGCGACGACCAGCGGGCAGACCGACCGTGCGGTGGTGCTCGCCCTGGCGTACAGCCTGGGCCTGGGCATCCCGTTCGTGCTTTTCGGGCTCTTCTTCCGGCGGCTGCTCGGCGTCTTCAAGGCCGTCCGGCGTAACAGCCGGTGGGTGACCCGGGCCGGCGGCGCGTTGCTCATCATCGTCGGGATCGCCCTGGTCACCGGCGGCTGGAACAGCTTCCTGATCTGGCTGGTGACCACGTTCAACTTCGATGCGGGGACACTGCTGTGACCGTCGTCGAGGAGCGACCCGCGCCCGCCGCCGAGCCGCCGCCGCGCCGGCCCCTGCGGGTCTGGGCCCTGCTGCGCAACTCGTGGCGGCAGCTCACCAGCATGCGTACGGCGCTGGTCCTGCTCTTCCTGCTGGCCGTGGCGGCGATCCCGGGCTCGGTGCTGCCGCAGCGCGCGGTCAACGCGGAGAACGTCGCCGGCTACTTCCGCGACCATCCGGACCTGGCGCCGTTCCTGGACCGGCTCGGCGGGTTCGACGTGTACGCCTCGCCCTGGTTCGCGGCCATCTATCTGCTGCTGTTCACGTCGCTGGTCGGCTGCGTGGTGCCGCGCCTGCTCGACCACCTTCGCGCGCTGCGCACCGTACCCCCGGACGCTCCTCGCCGCCTGGAGCGGCTGCCGCAGCATGCGGCGCCGGTCGCGGATCCGCGCGATCCCGCCGCGGCGGCCGCCGCGGCCGCGGCCGGCCTGCGCCGCCGCCGCTTCCGCACCGTCGCGCGCGAGCAGCCGGACGGCACCTGGACGGTCTCCGCCGAGAAGGGTTACCTCAAGGAGACCGGCAACCTGTTCTTCCACTTCGCGCTGCTCGCGGTGCTAGTCGGGGTCGGCTTCGGCCACTGGTACGGCTGGCACGGCAACCGCCTCCTGGTGCAGGGCAGCGATCGGGGCTTCTGCAACTCGGTGACGCAGTACGACGAGTCCTCGCTCGGCCCGCGCATCGACGCGTCGGACCTGCCGTTCTTCTGCCTGCGGCTGACCGACTTCGAGGCGACCTACCAGGACAGCGGCCAGCCGAAGACGTTCGGCGCCCACGTCGATGTGCAGACCGAGCAGGACGGGCCGTGGCGGCCCGAGGAGTTCACGGTCAACCACCCGTTGCGCCTGTCGCAGGCCAACGTGCACCTGCTGGGCCACGGCTACGCGCCGATCCTGCGCTACACGGACCGCTACGGCGAGCGGCAGACCAAGACCGTGCCGTTCCTGCCCCGCGACCAGATGCTCACCAGCGAGGGCGTCGTGCAGTTCCCCGACGTCAACATCGACCCGAAGAGCAACAAGCGGGACGAGGACCTGCAGGTCGCCTTCGAGGGCGTCTATCTGCCCACGGTGGACCCGAACGGCAGCCCGACCTCCGCGTTCCCGGCGGAGCGCTCGCCGGCGCTGTTCCTGACGGCGTACCGGGGCAATCTGGGCGTCGATGCGGGCCTGCCCGGATCGGTCTACGCGCTGGACCGTGGTCAGCTCGCCAACGGCCAGCTCAAGCAGGTCAGCGGCGAGCGGCCGCAGCGGCTGACGCCCGGGCAGTCGTGGACGCTGGACGACGGCAGCAAGCTGGAGTTCCTCGGCACCGAGCAGTTCGCCACGCTCGCGATCCGCTACGACCCCACTCAGCCGCTGGTGCTCGGCGGCGCCGCCATCGGCCTGCTGGGGCTGATGCTGTCGCTGGCCGGGCACCGCCGCCGGGTCTGGTTCCGGGTCTCGCACCCTGAGGCACCCGAGCCGGGCGGCGGCGGTAGTTTGATGGAGGCCGGTGGCCTGCCACGCACCGACTATCCGGGCTTTGCCGAGGAGTTCGAGCAGGTCGTGGCCGCGGTGCGGGATGAGAGGACGCCGTGATGGCGGATTGGTCCAACCAGTTGATGGCCCTGACCGTGGTGGCGTACCTCGCCGCGATGGTCTGCTACGCCGCCGAGTACGCGTTCGGCGACCGCAGCCACATCGGCCGCGCGGCCACCCGTCCGGCCCGGCAGCTGGTCGGCGCCGGCGCGCCGGTCGAGCCGCCCGCGGACGCCGCCGCCGCCGAGGCCGCGCCGAAGCGGGACCGTGGCGTCCTGTTCGGCCTGATCGGCGTCGGGCTCAACTGGCTGGCCTTCGCCCTGCACGTGGGCACCACGGTGACCCGCGGTCTGGCGGCGGAACGCATGCCCTGGGGCAACATGTACGAGTTCATCCTCGCGGTGACGCTCGTCGGCTCCGCGGTCTGGCTCGGCGTACTGACCCGTCGGCCGGCCGTTCGGCACCTCGGCCTGTTCGTGACGCTCGCGCTGGTGGTGCTGCTCGGCGCGGCCGGACTGATCGCCTACACGCCGGTGGGCCCGCTGGTGCCGGCGCTGAACTCGTACTGGTACATCGTCCACGTTTCGACGATCATCCTGTCCTCCGGCATCTTCCTGATCGGCGCGGTGCCGGCGGCGATGTTCCTCATCAAGGCGGGCCACGACCAGGGCAAGCGCCGCTTCCCTTACCCGCTGGGGGCGAAGGTCCCGTCCGCGGCGGCGCTCGAGCGGCTGACGTTCCGCCTGCACGCGTTCGCCTTCCCGCTCTTCACCTTCGGCGCGCTGATCGCCGGCCCGCTGTGGGCCGAGGCTTCGTGGGGCCGCTACTGGGGCTGGGACCCCAAGGAGGTCTGGGCGTTCATCTCGTGGGTGGTCTACGCGGCCTACCTGCACGCCCGTGCGACCCCGAGCGTCAAGCGCACGACGGCGACCTGGATCGCGCTCGTCGGCTTCGCGACGATGCTGATGAACCTCTTCGGGGTCAACCTGTTCTTCGAGGGGCTGCACTCCTACGCCAACGCCGGCGGCATGTAGCACTCACCGCCCGGCCGATGCCGGGCGGTGAGCGGCACGACGTCTATTTGGTGTCGACGTAGTCGCCCTTCGCCTGAGTCTGCCGGTAATTGTTCGCCGGGTATTCGACGCGCCAGGTTCCGTCCGCGTCAGTGCGCAGCTTCTTGCTGTAGTAGCCGCCGCTCGTCGTCTTGACGGTGCCCTTCGCCACGTAGGCGGACGTGCCGGTCTTCTTGAAGCTGATCTTCAGGGTCTGTCCGCTCGGTCCGTAGAGCTTGCCGTAGCCGAACGGATCGAACATCAGCCGGCCCTTGTGTGTCAGGTTCGTACCGCGCTTGGCCGGCTCCGGGGTCGCGTTGTAGGTGAGGGTCGTCGGCCGCTTGACGTAGAACGTCTGTGAGTTGTCCTCCTGCCGCGTCCCGGAGATCGCGTCGTCCCACCAGACGACCTCGGTGTCCAGCCGGTACCGGCCGGGTGCGTCGAACCCGCACAGGTACACCGAGTCGCCGTAGGTCGCGTAGTCACCTGAGCGGCTCTTCTGATTCATCAGGAGGAAGTCGACGCTGTCGCCGTTCGGGGCGACCGCGGTGCTGGTGACGCTGAACAGGTTCTCCTGCTCGGCCGTGGGTACGAAAACCTTCACCGTCACGTTCACCCGGTTGCCGCAGCCCGCGTCGCCGTCGAGCACGACGGTGGTGGTGGACAGCGTGACCGACGACAGGTCGATGGCGGCCTGGGCAGGCTGCGCCACGAACACCGACGCCGTTATGAGTCCTGCACAGATTGCGACCGCAAGGGTCTTCTTCATTGGTTCCTACTTCTCTGCGGGGGTGAGTGCCGGACGAGAGCCCGGACAGTTACTCACGGGCAGAATTCGCACACAATTGGCCTTTGGGTCGGAGGAGGCTGGCTGTGGAGAGCGGAGGAGCGACCGACAGTCCATTCAGGTATGAGAGCCGGGTGTGTCGCCGCTTCACTCGTCGTCGTCGGTCGCGAGCGCCTCGCGGATCAGGCTGATCTCGCGGGACTGCGCGTTCCAGCCGCCGTCGATCGACTCGCTGGCGGGCGCCGGCCGGCCGGACGGCTCGACCTGCATGTGCCAGTCGGTGTGCAGGGCCGTGTCGACCACCCAGCTGCCGCACTTCGAGCAGGTGTAGCCGGCCCGGGCGGACGCCTCCGCCGTCGCGGCGGTGCCGGGCAGCGGTTGCACGGCGTGGTCCCGGACGGCGGCCGCGTTCCGGCGCAGCGTGTTCGCCGCGGTCCAGAGGTGGAGCCACTCCTGCACCACGGTCTGCGGCGGCACCCGCAGCGCGACGGCGAGGTTCTCGACAAGCGGCCAGGACGGCACCATCTTGCCGGCGAACACCTTGGACAGCGTCGCCTTGCTGTAGTGCACGGCCTCGCCCAGCACGCTCAGGGCGGGCTTGCCCGCGTTGACGTGTGCGAACGTCAGCCGCTCGGCCAGGTCCCGGGCCGCGGTCTCGGGGTCCATCAGTTTGGCCCGCATCCGCGCCAACTCGTGTTCGCGGGCGAGGACGGCGTTCGACGGCCGTCCCGTCGTGCCGGGTGGCTCCGCCGGCGTTCCGGCGGTGGGGCGCTCGGCCCGGTGCCGGCCGCCGCGCGACCCGCCGGGGCTGTCGGCTGCGCGGGTCATCATGCCCGCCATCCGGGCTGCGACGGCGGCAGTTCGTCGATGTAACTGGAAGTCACCGATGGACCTCTTTCGGCAAGGTGGTCGGAATGGTGGTCTCGGGCCGTGGCTCGGGAAGTGATGCGGCCTGATGGTGGGCAGGTCCGCATCATCGAGACTGATTGTGCCCCAGGGTGCCGAGGTATTCCACCACGCTCTGTCGTCGTTGTGCGAGGACCCGAAGGGTGGCCTGTAGATGCAAGTTGCACGCGCGGTCCGCGGTGAAGTTTGTTTACCGAAGAATGCAGAATGGGCTACCCGTGGGTAGGTCGCCGGGGAATTGACGAAGGGGCCGGAGTCGCGTCGCGAAGACGCCTCGCCGGCCCCTTAATCACTTCCGGAAAGACTGCCACCATAGCGGCTTTCCGGGTCCTGCTGATCCGACATCGGCCCGAGACCAACCAGACGCAACATCGGGCGGAAATTCGAGGACCTCCGCGTGATAACCATACCGGTCGCCCGGATCGAGCTCCAAGACCAGCGGTGGAACGTGCGCCATCTGCCCGGGCGCGATCCCCGCTCGCCGTACGGAGAGGGTGCTGGCAGGCCCGCGCCGGGCGCTACCTCTGCGCAAAATCAGGAAACGCCGCCGAAGTATTCACCGGCCTCACCTGGGCATTGGTAAACATGATGATCGTCCGGTTGTGAAACGTCGCGAAACCGGCCGGAAGAGGGATCACTTGACCGGCGTGGCCGCGGGGTCCGGAACGATCGCCATTATCAAATGATCAGGGCGGTGTGATCGCCCGCTCGAGCCGAATCGCTTGCGGAAGCGCTTCCGGACGCCGGCCCCCGCCGACCCGTATTGGCAGCACCGTCATTCGGGACGCTCGCCCAAGAATGCGGGCCCGGGCGGATCCCGTCTTCCGGCTATGCGCACAACGCGGTTGCTCGATATTTGCGACGACGCGTATCGCCGGCCTCTCGACGCGAATTCGGCCCTGCGAATGATTGAATGTTCCCGTACTTTCGCGGTTCATCCGACCGCTGGGCGCGAGTCCACTATGACACCTTATAAGGTTTATGGACCTTACGGAGATCTTGCGGTGAATAGCCCGGCCGAGTGTCACTCAAAGTGACATCTTCCGTTCTCGAAGTAAGGCTGTTGCGGAAAATTTCCGGTACGCCTGTCGGCCGTCCTGCGTGTCGCATCCCCGACACGCAGAGTGGCAGGTCAGCTGCCGAGGACCGGGCCCAGGAGGCTCCTGTCGTCGTCGGAGTCCGGCAGCAGGTCGCCGACGATGTCCGGGTTGGTGGAGGGCGCCGGCTCGGGGTCGGCCACGAGGTCGCCGCCGCCGGTGCCGCCCGGACAGTCACCGGCCCTCCAGGTGTCGTAGTGGGTCAGCCAGTCCAGGCAGAACCCGGCGGAGCGCTGCTGGGCCGTGCCGCCGATCTGGGTGTCGACGTCCTCGCGCCAGTAGCGCGGCGAGCCGTCGCCCGGCGGGCGCAGCTGCACGTTGTCCACGGTCACCGGCGGGACCAGCAGCCGCGCCGCACGGCTCGAGTCGACGTGCACCTCGACGTACTGCTCGACGTACGCGCTCGAGCCGATCGGCAGCCGCTGCGCGGTGAGCAGGTTCCAGCGGTCGTTCCACCAGAGCCACGCCTGCCACACGTTGTCCGCGTCCGTGTGCAGGTCCAGCCAGGCCTTGTCGCCCGGCCTGAGCTGGTACTGGCTGTAGAACTGCCAGGTCTTCGTGTTGGTGTTGAACGTGTAGATGTGCTGCCGGCCGACGCCCGCCCAGCCGGTCTCGGCCCAGCCGGCCTCCAGCCAGGCGATGCTGCCGCCGCCCATGTCGCGCTTGACCATGAAGCGGCCGGCGACGAAGTCGTACGTGTTCGGCCGCACGCCACCGTCCACGATCGAGATGCGGCCGGAGACGCCGCGCCACTCGCCCGCGGTGCCCGCGCCCAGGTGGTGGTAGCCGCTCGGGGTGGTGCTACCCCGGATCAGGTCGAGCCGCACGCCGGACTCCAGGACCGGCCCGATCGCCCGGCAGGCGCCGGGTGCGTCCCGGCCGGCGGGCCCGGTCGGCGGTGTGGTGGACGCCGCACCCATCGGGCACAGCGGCAGCCGGTCGGCGCGGTGCGACTCGGCCGGCGCGGCGAGGGCAAGGGCCGTGACCAGGCCACCGAGGGCGCTCCATCGCGCCACGGACCGGAAATTCACGTCGCCCACCTCGCCCTGCGCAGCCCGGATAACGAATCGCTGGCTCAACGCCGGATCAGATCTTCCGGTGACGGTTCCCGCCCGCTGATCACTGCCCGTCCCGTGGTGCGAGACTGGGGTCATGGCTTCGAAGGGCTTTCCGTACCACGATCTGCAGAGCTTCATCACCGCCCTGGAACAGGCCGGCGAGCTGCGCCGGGTCGGCGTGCCGGTCGATCCGACGCTGGAGATCAGCGAGGTGGTCACCCGCACCGTCCGCGCCGGCGGGCCGGCCCTGCTCTTCGAGCGCCCGACCCGCGGCGAGATGCCGATCGTCGTCAACCTGTTCGGCACGGAGAAGCGGATGGCCATGGCGCTCGGCGTCGACTCGCTCGACGAGGTCGGCGACCGGATCGGCTCGCTGATCCAGCCCGAGTTGCCGGTCGGCTGGTCCGGCATCCGCGAGGGCATCGGCAAGGTGCTGCAGCTCAAGTCCGTCCCGCCCCGGAAGGTCAAGAGCGCGCCCTGCCAGGAGGTCGTGCTCAAGGGCGACGAGGTCGACCTGACCCGGCTGCCCGGCCTGCAGGTCTGGCCCGGTGACGGCGGCATCTTCCACAACTACGGGCTGACACACACCAAGCACCCGGAGACCGGCAAGCGCAACCTGGGCCTCTACCGGCTGCAGCAGCACTCGAAGAACACGCTCGGCATGCACTGGCAGATCCACAAGGACTCGACCGCGCACCACGCGGTCGCCGAGCGCCGCGGCGAGCGGCTGCCCGTCGCCGTCGCGATCGGCTGCGACCCGGTGGTCAGCTACGCGGCCAGCGCCCCTCTTCCGAGCGACATCGACGAGTATCTGTTCGCGGGCTTCCTGCGCGGCGAGCGGGTCGAGATGGTCGACTGCCTGACCGTGCCGCTCCAGGTACCGGCACAGGCGCAGGTCGTACTCGAGGGCTACCTGGAGCCGGGCGAGCGGGCGCCCGAGGGGCCGTTCGGCGACCACACCGGCTTCTACACGCCGGTCGAGCCGTTCCCGGTGCTGCACATCGAGTGCATGACGATGCGACGGCAGCCCGTGTACCACTCGATCATCACGTCGAAGCCGCCGCAGGAGGATCACGGCCTGGGCAAGGCCACCGAGCGGATCTTCCGGCCGCTGCTCAAGATGATGGTCCCGGACATCGTCGACTACGACATGCCGGCCGCGGGCGTCTTCCACAACTGCGTGATCGTCTCGATCCGCAAGCGTTACCCGAAGCACGCGCAGAAGGTCATGAACGCGATCTGGGGCGCGCACCTGATGTCGCTCACCAAGCTGATCGTGGTCGTCGACGAGGACTGCGACGTGCACGACTACCACGAGGTCGCCTTCCGGGCGCTCGGCAACGTCGACTACGACCGCGACCTGCTGGTCACCCAGGGCCCCGTCGACCACCTCGACCACGCCTCCTACCAGCAGTTCTGGGGCGGAAAGGCGGGCCTGGACGCCACCCGTAAGCTGCCTGCGGAGGGCTACACCCGGGGCTGGCCGGAAGAGATGACCATGGCACCCGAGGTGGCCGCCCTCGTGGACAAGCGCTGGAAGGAGTACGGGATCTCGTGACCGCCGTCGCGTCCGCACCCGAGCAGCCGGGCCGGGTCAAGGCCTTCCTGCGGCTGGTGGCCATCGAACACTCCGTCTTCGCCCTGCCCTTCGCCTACCTGTCGGCGCTCGTCGCGATGGACTCCGAGGGCACGGGGGTGCACTGGGTCGATCTGTTGCTGATCACGATCGCGATGGTGTCCGGGCGCACCTTCGCCATGGCGGCCAACCGGATTCTGGACCGCAGGATCGACGCCCAGAATCCGCGTACCGCGAACCGGGAACTGGTCACCGGAGCGGTGAGCGTCCGAACGGCCTGGACCGGCGCTGCCGTGTCCCTGTTCGTGCTGTTCGTGGCCGCGGGCCTGCTCAACTGGCTCTGCCTGCTGCTGTCGCCGCTCGCGGTGATCCCGCTGATCGTCTACCCCTATGCCAAGCGGTTCACGAACTTTCCGCACTACGTGCTGGCGCTCGCCCAGGCCGTGGCGCCGGTCGGCGCCTGGCTCGCGATCACCGGCACGTTCGCCGGCTCCGGCCCGGCGTGGGTGCTCGGCGTCGCGGTCGGGCTCTGGATCGGCGGCTTCGACATCATCTACGCCTGCCAGGACGTCGAGGTCGACCGGCGGATCGGGGTGCACTCGACGCCGGCCCGTTTCGGGGTCCGCACGGCGCTGCACATCTCGACCGCCACCCACGTGGTGACGTTCGCCCTCTTCGTGTGGTTCGGGCAGCTCGTCGGCCTCGGCTGGCTCTGGTGGGTGGGGCTGGCGCTGACCGCGGTGGCGTTCGGCTATCAGCACGTCGTTGTCACGCCGGACGATCTCTCCAAGGTTAACCGGGCCTTCTTCACGGCTAACGGCTTCGTGGGCATCGCGCTGTTCGTCTTTGCCGTCCTAGATCTGCTCCTGGGGTAGGGCCGGATGCGAAACCCCTGGATCGTCGGCGTCTCGGGCGCCTCCGGCACGCCCTATGCGAGGGCCGTCGTCGGCGCGCTGCTGGACGCCGGCGAGTCCGTGGACCTGGTGGTGTCCAGGGCCGCCCGGCTCACCCTGCTCGACGAGACGGGTGCGACCGTCCGGGACGCGCACTGGAAGGACGATGTCGCTGCCTGGCTGGGCCGGGATCTCGGTGATCTGACCTACTGGCCCGCGGGCGACCTCGCGGCCGGGCCGAGCAGCGGCTCGTATCCGGCCCGGGGCATGGTGGTCGTGCCCGCCAGCACGGCCGCCTGCGCGGGCATCGCGATCGGGCTCTCCAAGGACCTGCTGCAGCGCGCCGCCGAGGTCAACCTCAAGGAGCGCCGGCGAACGGTGATCGTGCCCCGCGAGACGCCGGTGACCCGCAGCCATCTCGAGCATCTGATCGCCCTGCACGACGCCGGGGCGGTGGTCCTGCCCGCCAGCCCGGGCTTCTACGGCGCCGGCGCCCGGGCGACCGCGGGGCAGTTGGTGGACTTCGTGGCGGGCAAGGTCCTGGACGCTCTCGGCGTACCCCACGAGCTTTTTACCCGCTGGACCGGTGATCTCGGGTCCGGACGCCAGGACTAGTTGCCTTTAATGGGGTATTAATGCCCTATGCGAAGCTTCAGCGCAGTCCGTTCGGAGGTCCGTAACTGGAGCCCGGGTTCGTCGGGCCCCCGTTGCGCGGCCGGTTCGCGGCGTCGTCCTCGCGCATTTCCTCGACCACGCCGTCGCCCTCGAGCAGCGCGCGCACCTCTGATTCGCGGAACCGGCGGTGGCCACCCGGAGTGCGGATGCTGCCGATACGTCCGGCGGCCGCCCAGCGTGTGACCGTCTTCGGATCCACCCGGAACAGCGCGGCCACCTCCCCGGGCGTAAGCAGTCGATCTCCTGTGTCCACGGCCCTCTCCTCGCGTCGTGTTGGAGCGCCGGTGGTCACGGTGAGTGTCGGCGTGCTCGATCGGGACGTAGTGCCATTAGAGCATCGCCAAAAACAGCAAGTCGTTGAAATGCGGAAAAAGCCCCGATTGCGACGTTGACCATTATCCTTGCTTGCTCCAAGGCGCCAGCGCCCGCTACCGGGCGTGAGGTACCCGGAAGTGTCGCACTAACCTCTGAACTCATGGACGCCATCGACCTGCGCCTGATCGATCTGCTGCGGGACAACGCCCGCTCGTCGTACGCCGAACTGGCCCGACAGGTGGGCCTCTCGGCCCCCGCCGTGCACGAGCGGGTTGGCAAGCTGGAGGCTGGTGGGACGATTCGGGCGTACCGGGCCGAAATCGATCATGATGCCATCGGGCTCGGCGTGACCGCGCTCATCGGCATCGTCGAGGACTCCGGTGCCGACACCGACGACGTGCTCGCCGCGCTGCGGGTGATGCCCGAGATCGAATCCTGCTACTTCATGGCCGGCGTCGAGTCGTACCAGCTCACCGTCCGGGTGGGCACGATCGCCGAGCTCGAGCAGCTGATCGTCCGGATCAACCGCACGCCGGGCGTCGCCTCGACGCGCACCGCGATCGCGCTCTCCACCAAGTGGGAGAACCGGCCGCAGCCCGGCCTCGATCCGGCGGTAGGTTGAACCATGGAACAGCTCGACCGCTGCGACGACGCAGCCCGGGAATGGGAACGCAACGCCATCGCGCTGGTGGAGGCCGACGCCAACCGCTCCGCCGACACCCACCTGCTGCCGTTTCCGCTGCCGCGGTCCTGGGGTGTCGACCTCTACCTCAAGGACGAGTCCTCGCACCCCACCGGGTCGCTCAAGCACCGCCTGGCCCGCTCGCTCTTCCTGTACGCCCTCTGCAACGGCTGGATCGGCCCGAACACCCCGATCGTCGAGGCGTCCTCCGGCTCGACCGCCGTCAGCGAGGCGTACTTCGCCAGGATGCTCGGGCTCGAGTTCATCGCGGTCATGCCGGCGAGCACGTCGCCCGAGAAGATCATGCTGATCGAGTTCCAGGGCGGTAAGTGCCACCTGGTGGACGACCCGACGGCGGTCGTCGCCACGGCGCGCGCCCTCGCCGCCGACCTGGGCGGCCACTTCATGGACCAGTTCACCCACGCCGAACGGGCCACCGACTGGCGGGGCAACAACAACATCGCGGAGTCCATCTACGCGCAACTCGCGCTCGAGCGCCATCCCGTACCGGCGTGGATCGTCGTCGGGGCCGGCACCGGCGGCACCAGCGCGACCATCGGGCGGTTCGCTCGCTACCGGCGCTATTGCACCCGGCTCTGCGTCGTCGACCCGGAGGGCTCGGCGTTCTGGCCCGCCTACGTCGCCCGCGACTGGGAGCTCTCGACCGGCCGGGGCTCGCGGATCGAGGGCATCGGGCGGCCCCGGGTCGAGGCGTCCTTCCAGCCCGCGGTCGTGGACCGGATGATGCGGGTGCCCGACGCCGCGTCCCTGGCCGCGATGCGGTCCGGCTCGGCGGTGCTCGGCCGCCGCGTCGGCGGCTCCACCGGTACGAACCTGTGGGGCGCGTTCGCGCTGATCGCCGAGATGCTGGCGGCCGGGCGTACGGGATCGGTGGTCACCCTGATCTGCGACGGCGGCGAGCGGTACGCGGACACGTACTACTCGGACGACTGGGTGGCGGCACAGGGCCTGCGCCTCGAGCCGTATCGCGCCGCCATCGGCACGTTCCTGGCGACGGGCCGCTGGCAGGGGTCCTGACGGGGGGCAGCGCGGAGAGTCGGGACCTGCAAGGATCGAACCCGGTAGCGAACGGTATTCGGGTTCGCTTCGGGCTCAAGGAGCACAGTGCGCGACGCCGAGGACCACCCCTCCCCGCCGGTCTTCCCGGCTGCCCCACCCGCCCCACTGATCCCGCACCAGCGCGCGCCCGTCGAGGTGGGCCAGCTACCGCCGCTCGTGCTCGTTCCCGGCACCGTGCCGCTGCACCTGCCGCCGCCCCGGCGCCGCGGACGGTACCTGCTCGCGGGCGGCGCCCTGTTGCTCGTCGCGACGCTCGCCCTCTGCGCCGGCGTGGTCTACGTCAACCGTGACTCGCTGGCGGAGCGGGTCGCCGCCGCCGCGGCCGAGCCGCCGTCCCGGCGGACGCGCCCGCTGACGCAGTCCGAGGCGATCGACGCGACGCTGAAGGCACAGGGTGAGGCGCTGCTGCGCGGCGATGAGAAGGGCTGGCTGGCCGCCCTGGACCCGGCCCAGTCCAAGCTGCGGACCAAGTACCGCCTCATGTTCAAGTCGCTGCGTGCGCTCGGCGTCAGCGAGTTCGCCTACTGGACGGATGAAGACCCCGAGAGCGGGAAGAACGGCACGGTCGCGGTGACCGCCAAGGCCGAATACTGCTTCAGCACGGACACCTGCCCCGGTGAGGACTCCGGGAACCGGCCGTGGGTCAGCCACGAGCTGACCTTCAAGTCCGTCAAGGAGCGGTGGCTGATCACCGCGCAGACCGTGAAGAAGAGCCGCGAGGAGCAGCAGCCGACCCCGTGGGAGTCCGGCGACCTGGTCTTCCAGCAGGGCCGGCGGGTGACGCTGATCGGCAGCCGCAGCGAGCGGAAGTACTTCAAACTGGTCATGCCCGTCGCCGAGAAGGCCGCGGTCGTCAACGACCGCTTCGCGGGCATGGTCGGCAACCCGCAGAAGAAGTACCGCATCTACCTGGCCGGCGCGAAGCAGTGGAAGACCTGGTACGGCGGCGTCACCGACAAGTGGGTGATCGCGTACGCGATGCCGCTCAACGCCGCGGGCAGCGACGTGGTGCTCAACGTCGCACAGCTGAAGAACAGCCGGCAGGTCATGACGAGCACGATCCAGCACGAGCTGGGCCACGTCGTGACGCTCGGCGGCGCCGACCGCGAAGGCGGCCGCGGCGACATGTGGCTGGAGGAGGGGATCGCCGAGTACATCGGCTGGTACCCGAAGCCCGCGACGGCCAGCTGGCGCCGCTCGAGCGTGCGCTCGGTGGTGCAGGGCAGCAAGCGGCCCAAGTCGATCGCGGCCCGCGGTCTCGACGGGGACGCCAGCCCGGCCGCCAGCGACGCCTTCTACGGGCTGGGCCACTTCGCCGCCGACTGCATGGCCCGCAAGTACGGCCAGCGCGCGCTCTTCGACTTCGTCCGGCTCTACCTCCGGGAGGACCGCGACCTCGAACCGGCCTCACAGGAGGCGTTCGGCAAGCCCTTCTCGGCCGTCGACAAGGCCTGCGTCGCCTGGATCCGTGAGCGGGTCTAACCCACCCGCCCGGCCAGCCCGGGGTAGTCGACGACGAAGCCCTCGTCGTCGACCGCCAGGTCGGCGCTGAACGTCTCGCTGGCGAAACGCACCCGGCCGGGGCCGAGCGCCGTGTAGATCTGATCCGCCTGGATCACCTCGAGGCTGGGCAGCAGCACCCACGCGACGCTGACCCGGTGCGCGACGCCGGGCTCCGCCTCGAGCAGGCCGAGCCGCCGGATCGGCAGCGTGTTGGTCAGCGGCGAGCCGGTCAGATCGACGTCGAAGGCGTCGAAGAGCAGGTCGGGGTCCCCGGTGCCGGGCAGGCCCGCGCTGGGGTGCCCGGCGGCGGTCAGCGCCGCGTCCAGGTCGCCCTTCTCGGTGGTGCTCGCGTGCCAGCGCCCGCCCTCGGACTCCAGCCGTAACGTTCGCGCCCAGCCGGCGCCGGCCACGCTCACCTCGAAAGAGCGGGTCGCCCAGTCCGCGTCGGTCACCAGCTCGTAGCCGCCGCTGTAGGCGAGCGGGTTCACGGCGAGCACGGTGCCCCGCGCCCGCAGCCCGTCGCCCGCGTCGACCAGCGCGTGCTCGGCGCCGGAGGTGTCGCGGCGGACCCAGAAGAACGATCCCGGCAGAACGGCCATGACCGGCCCAGTACCCGCAGTCGCGCCGCTCGAACCCGACCTGGTGAACGCCGAAGCCCCCGGCGGGGGAGCGCCGGGGGCTTCGTCTTGGTGCCGTCGATCAGTGGGTGTGTGCCGGACGGCCACCCGCCGAGTAGCGGTCGTTGCGGCCGCCCTCACGCCGGAAGCCACCGGGACGGTCGCCGAAGTTGCGCGCCGGACGGTCGCCGAACGAACGCTGGTCGCCGCCGCGCGGGCGGTCGCCGCCGGCAGCGGGCCGGTCACCGTAGGGGCGGTCGCCGGAGGGGCGGTCGCCGTAGGAGCGGTCACCCGAGGGGCGGTCGCCGTAGGAGCGGTCGCCGGTCGGACGGTCGCCGTAGGTGCGCTGCTCACCGCCGCGGGGGCGGTCGCCGAACGAACGCTGGTCGCCGCCGCGCGGGCGGTCGCCGTAGGTGCGCTCGCCACCGCCGCTGCCGCCGAAGCCGCTGCGGGGCCGGTCGCCGAACGAGGGCCGGTCGCCGGTGCGCTGCGGCCGGTCGCCGTAGCCACCGCTGCGGGGACGGTCGCCGTAGCCACCGCGCTGCGGGCGGTCGCCGAAACGACGCGGCCGGTCGCCGCGCTCGCGCGGCTCGGGCTCGATCCGCACCGGGACACCACTGGGCTCACGGGCACCGGTGACCTCGGCGAGCTTCTCGTCGCCCAGGCGCACCCGGAGCTCGGCCGGCGTGACGCCCGCCTTCAGCATCATCGAGGCGGTGGTGCGGCGCTGCTTCGGGAGCACCAGCGTCACGACCGCGCCGGACTCGCCCGCGCGGGCCGTACGGCCGGCACGGTGCAGGTAGTCCTTCGGGTCCTTCGGCGGGTCCACGTGCATGACCAGCGAGATGCCGTCGACGTGGATGCCGCGGGCCGCGACGTCCGTGGCGACCAGCACGTTCGTCCGGCCTTCCTTGAACTCGGCGAGCGTGCGGGTGCGGACCCGCTGGGTCTTGCCGCCGTGCAGCGCTCCGGCCCGGACGCCGACCGCCGCGAGCTGGTCGACCAGCCGGTCGACGCCCATCTGGGTGCGGGCGAAGACGATCGTCTTGCCGTCCCGGTTGGCGATCGAGGCGGTGATCGGGAACTTGTCGTGCGGCGGGATCAGGAGCATGTGGTGCTCCATCGTGGACACGCTCGCCTCGGCCGGTGCCGTCGAGTGCGTGACCGGGTCGTTCATGAACCGCTTGACCAGCGCGTCGACGTCACCGTCGAGCGTGGCCGAGAAGAGCAGCCGCTGCGCGTCGGCCGGGGTCTTGGACAGCAGCTCGGTGACCTCGGGCAGGAAGCCCATGTCGGCCATCTGGTCGGCCTCGTCCAGGACGGTGACCTCGACGGCGTCGAGCTTGCAGGCGCCGCGCTCGATCAGGTCGCCGAGGCGGCCCGGGGTGGCCACGATGACCTCGACGCCGCGCCGCAGCGCGTCCATCTGCCGGTCGTAGGGAACGCCGCCGACGGCGGTCTTCAGGAAGACGCCGACGGAACGGCCGAGGGGCATGAGGGCGTCGGCGACCTGCATGGCCAGCTCGCGGGTCGGCACCAGGATCAGGGCCTTCGGCTGGTGCGGCAGCGCGCGGCCGCCCTTGGCGACCCGGGCGAGCAGCGGCAGGCCGAACGCCAGCGTCTTGCCGGAGCCGGTCTGGCCACGGCCGAGCACGTCCCGGCCCGCGAGGGCGTCGGGCATGGTGGCGGCCTGGATCTCGAACGGGGTGTTGATGCCCTCGCGGCTGAGCACGCGGACGAGCTCGGCGGGGAGACCCAGCTCGGCGAAGCTCGGAACGACGGGTGCGGGGATCTCGGTGAGCTCCACCTCGGCGGCGGCGGGGATCTCCTGCGCGGCCTCGGGAACGTCGGTTCGGGGGGTAACGCCCGCATCGGCGGGAACTTCGAAGACGGACGGGAACGTGCTGGGGTCAGCGAAAGTGGTCAAGAGAACCTCTCTACGGGGGCGCATGCTCGCGAATGGCCCGCCGCGGCTACGAACAGCCGGCCGCTGAAATGACCGCAAGAACGCCCGTGGCGTGCTCCACATGGGCACGCCAGGTCAATTACTTCCATCAGTGTACGGGTCAACGTGCTCGACATCGCCCGCATTCCGCGCCGGTAGTGGGCAGGCTCACCCTTCGGCGCAACCTCGCCAGTTTAGGGGGACGGGCGGTTCCCGACAACCTAATCCTTGAAAACGCCGCCAATCATGTCGCTGAAGGCGTCGCCGACGGTGAAGAGGAAAGCCAGGCTCACACCGACCAGGATGAGCAGCACGATGAGCATGGCGACGACCACCTTGACGTTGCTCTGCCGCTGCGTATCGGGCCCGTCGCGCCAGCCCTGGGCCAGGATGTGGCCGGTCAGCGAGCCGGAATTCTCCACCGGGTTGGTGCTCACGGGCATGGTCATGTCGGCCGGCGCGTAGTCGGCCAGGCCGCCGTAGACGGTGCCCTGCACCCGCTGCTGCGGTACGGCGGCCGGCTGCTGTCCGGATCCCGACCCATAGGTCGTCGGCCGCGTCGGGTTGCTGCTGACCTGTGCGGCCGGTCCGCCGAACGGCTGCCGGGCGCCGCCCGATGCGCCTACCCCGTAGGGAGTCGAACCGCTGCGGGGCTGGTGGTCATGCGCAGCCGCGCCGCCCGCGCTGAAGGGTCCACTCGCGGCGGCCGGCCCGGCCGGGGGCGGCATCGTGTACGCCGGCAGGCCGGCGCCGGCCGCGGGGATCACCGGCGGCCCGGGGAACGGCGACGGCGACGGTCCGGGCACGGGCGAGGGTCCGGGGCCCGGCGGCACCGGGTCCGGACCGGGTCCGGGCGGCACGGGCGAGGGTCCGGGGCCGGGCGGCACGGGGCTCGGACCGGGTCCGGGCGGCACGGGCGACGGACCGGGGCCCGGCGGCACGGGACCGGGCGGCGCCGGGCTCGGAGCGGGCGTCGGTGCCGGTGGGGTCGGCGGGGTCGGAGCCGGGGTCGGCAGCGGTGCGGGCTCGGGCCGGGTGGGCTCGGGCTTGGCCGGGGCGGGCTTCGGCGGCTCCGGGGTGGAGGGCTCGGGCAGATCCGGCTCCGGCTCGGCCTGACCGGGCTTCTCCCCGGCGCTGGGCTTCTCGGCGATGCTCATCCAGCTGACACCGACCGGCTTGTCGGCTTCCTTCGGCTTGGCCGCGGCCGCCGGCTTGTCGGCCTCGTCCGGCTTGGTCACCGCCGGCTGGTCGGCGGCCCGGTCCGTGTTGCGGGCACCGTAGATCTTGGCCTGGCCGCTGGGCCAGGTGGCGGCCCGAGCGCCGGCCGGATCGATCGAGCCGGGCACGGTGGCGCGTGCGGCGTTGGCGCTGGGCGGAACGGAGACCGGCCGGGTGGCGCCGCCGGTCGAGCCGGCGGGCGTGGGAGGGGAGCTCACCGACGCCGGGGGCACGCCGGCGCTCGCCGAGACCGCGCCGGACGGTGCGGCGGACGCGCTCGCTGCGGCCGGGCCCGACGGCGCGGCGGCCGATCCGGTCGCACCGCCGGATGCGGTGCCGGAGGCCGACGCCCACAGGGCGCCCGGCGCGGGCGGCGGTGGCGGCTCGTATCCCTGATCGTTCTGAGGCCCGGCGCTGCTCGCGGGCGTCCGCGCAGCGTGCGGCGTCCCGCCGTCGCTGTCCGGTTTCGCCTGCTGCTCGTCCATGGGTCCTCCCGATCGCCGCCACTCGCGTGGCGGCGCCAGATGCCGGACGCCGGGCATGTCGATTGCCGGGCGCTGGTGACTACCGTGCCATATCAGCGCTCATAAGCGCATCCGGCGTCAGGCGTTTCCCCGCCTTGAAGATCGAGAAATCGGCTCAGTCGCCGTCGCTCGAAGCGGAGGCCGATGGCGACCTCGTGGACGAGGATGCGGACGCGGACGCCGACTTCGTGGACGCCGACGAAGGCGCGGCCGACTTCGAGGCCGCGGCCTTGGAGGCCGACGCCGACGTCGACGCGCTGCCCGATCCCGACGGTGAGCCCGTTGACTCCGCCGCGGTGCCGCTCGGCGAAGGCGAGGGCGACCCGGAGGCGCTCGGCGTCGGGTTCGTCGGCGGGGTGCTGGGGGTCGACGGTGGCGTCGAGGGCGTCGTCGGCTTGGTCGTCGGCTTCGTCGTGGGCTTGGTGGTCGGCTTGGTCGTCGGCTTCGTGGTCGGCTTGGTGGTGGGCGGCTTCGTCGTCGGGTTGTCGCTCGGCGTCTCCGGATCCGGGTTGCCGAGCACCGGGCCCTCGACGGTGCCCTCGACCGAGCCGTAGATGCGGGTCGCACCGAAGAGCCGGGTCCAGCGGACCGGGGTCAGGCGGACGTTGAGACCCGTGCGCGGCGCCTCGACCATCATGCCGTCGCCGGCGTACATCGCGACGTGGTGGATTCCCGTCCAACTGCTGGTCGAGCTGAAGAAGAGCAGGTCTCCCGGCAGCAACGAGTAGCGGTCAACGACCTTGGCGCGGGTCTGGTAGTACTGGTCCTTCGACACCCGGGTCAGCGGGAAATTGCCCGCGGCGTTCGAGTGGTAGGCCGCGTACATCAGGCCGGAGCAGTCGTACTGGTCCGGGCCCTCCTCGGACCAGACATACGGATCTCCGCGCTGGGCCAGGGCGAAGGTCAGCGCGGCGATGGCCCGCGGGTCGGCGCCGCGGCCGGCGTTCTCGCCCGCCAGGTATCCCGCGCCGGCCTGAGCGTCGCGGGCCGCGTTGGCGGCGTCGTTGGCGGCGACCTCGTCGGCGTGCCGCTTCTCGAGTTTCTGCTGGGCGGCCGACTTCTTGTCGACCTCGGCCTGGAGCTTGTTGCGATCGAGGGTGATCCGGTCGAGGTGTGCCCGCACCGACTGCTGCTCGGAGAGCGCGTCCGCGTAGGAGTCCTGTGCGATCGTGAGCTGCCGGCTCGCGGCCTGCTCGGTCGCGGCGTCGCCGCGGTTGATCCGGGCGAGCGAGTCGAGATCCTCCAGGCCGGAGCCGACCGTGCCCGGTGGCATTGCGGCGGCGTCACGGACGGCCGAGGCCGCGGCGTCCGCGGCCTCGTTCTGGGCCAGCGCGAGCGCGGTCGAGCTCTGTGCGACCTTCTGATCGGCGGTCGCCAGCTGCTGGGTGCTGAGGTCGAAGTCTTCCTTGGTCCGGGTCAGCTTCTCGCCGAGGGTGGCGATCTCGTCCCGGCCTTTTTCGATCTTGGCGAGCAGCGGGGTCATCGCGACGCCGGTCGAGGCGATCGGGGCCGTCGGGGTGGTGCTCGTCTGCCCGGGCATCGTGAGCGCGCCGGTCGGCAGCGGCCGGGAGCCGGCGTCGGGCACCGCGGGCGGCGTCACCGGGTCGGCGGAGGCCGGCAGCGGGTTGAACAGCATGGCGATGGCGGCGGCGGTCGCGGCGGAATACGCCAGCGGGCGCCACCACGGGCGCGTCCGCAGCGAGCCTCCTCGGCCGTACTGCCTCATCGTCAACATGTGCTCCCCGGTCTGCGTCGGTCGCCATCCGACGCTTTTCGTCCCACTAGGTTCTTACCCCAACCCGTGCACCGCTGTCGATCGATTCGAGTTGAGAGGAGCCTGAGAATCGTAAGCCCGACTACGTGATCCGCGCCGCCCCGAAGTTGCCGCGCTCCCATCCCCGCCGGTGCCAGGACGTAGGCTCGGCGGTGAGCGATGGGAAAGGGGCACACATGGACATCGGACTGAAGCGTGAGCTGGAGGCCAAGGTCTACGCGGGCGAGCGGCTGACCCGCGCCGACGGCGTCGCCCTCTACGAGTCCGATGATCTCGCATGGCTCGGCCGCCTGGCACACCACAAGCGGACAGAGATGAACGGCGACCGGGTGATGTTCAACGTCAACCGGCACCTCAATCTCACCAACGTATGCTCCGCCAGCTGTGCGTACTGCTCGTTCCAGCGCAAGCCGGGTGAGAAGGACGCATACACGATGCGCATCGACGAGGCCGTCCGTAAGGCCAAGGAGATGGAGGACGAGCAGCTCACCGAGCTGCACATCGTCAACGGCCTGCACCCGACGCTGCCCTGGCGCTACTACCCCAAGGTGCTGCGCGAGCTGAAGGCGGCGCTGCCCAACGTCAAGCTCAAGTGCTTCACGGCCACCGAGGTCCAGTGGTTCGAGAAGATCAGCGGCCTGCCGGCGACCGAGATCCTCGACGAGCTGATGGACGCCGGGCTGGAGTCGCTGACCGGCGGCGGTGCCGAGATCTTCGACTGGGAGGTCCGCCAGCACATCGTCGACCACAACTGCCACTGGGAAGACTGGTCCCGGATCCACCGGCTCGCACACTCCAAGGGCATGAAGACCCCCGCCACCATGCTGTACGGCCACATCGAGGAGCCGCGGCACCGGGTCGACCACGTCATGCGCCTGCGGGAACTGCAGGACGAGACGGGCGGTTTCGCCGTGTTCATCCCGCTGCGCTACCAGCACGACTTCGTCGACTCGGCGGACGGCAAGATCCGTAACCGGATCCAGGCGCGCACCACGATGGCGGCGCCGGCCGAGTCGCTGCGCACCTTCGCGGTGTCCCGGCTGATGTTCGACAACGTGCCGCATCTGAAGAACTTCTGGGTCATGCACGGGCTGTCGGTGGCTCAGCTCTCGCTGAACTTCGGCGCCGACGACCTGGACGGCTCGGTGGTCGAATACAAGATCACCCACGACGCCGACGAGTACGGCACGCCCACCACGATGCACCGCGACGACCTGCTCAACATCATCTGGGACGCGGGTTTCCAGCCCGTCGAGCGCAACACCCGCTACGAGGTCGTGCGGGAGTACGCGAAGCCCACCTCGCTCGCGGAGCGCCGCAGCGAGCCGCAGCAGGTCTGGGCGTAGGGAACGGACGCTCCCGGCGTACCCTCTCGTTGTTATGGCCGAAACCAGGAATGAGCGCCGCCCGCGCCGCGACGCCGACGGACGGCTGGTGACCATCGGCGATCTGCTCGGTGTCGCCTTCGCCGGCCTCGTCACCGGCGTCGTGGTGCTGCTCGTCTTCGAGGCGATCATGTCGCTGGCCCAGGCGTTCGAGTTCGGCTCGTCCAGCGGCTGGCTCGCCCTGATCCTGCCGGTGTGGCTGTTCACCGAGGAGTTCCGCGCGGCCGGCCACGGCGCGTACCGGATCGTGGTGGCCGGGCTCGCCGCGGGCTTCGGCGTCGCGGTCGGCATGACCCTCGCGGGGCTCGCCGCCGCGGCCTTCCCGCCGCTGGTCAGCGGCGCGGTCGGCGCGTTCGGCCTGACGGTCGTCTACTGCCTGATCTGGTTCTACGGCCTCCGGTGGCTGAGTCACCGCGTGGGCTGACAGGAGTTTCGTGATGAGTCCCGCCGTCAAGTACACGCTCGGCCGCATCGGCCTGTTCGTGGCCGTCTTCGCGCTGCTCCTGCCGGTCCCGCTGAACTTCCTGGTCAAGGCGATGATCGCACTGGTTGCCTCGGCGGCGTTCTCCTACTTCCTGCTGGCCCGGTGGCGCAACGAGATGGCCGAGCAGCTCGGCACGGTCGCGGAACGCCGCAAGGCGGAGAAGCAGCGGCTGCGCGCGGCCCTCGCCGGCGACGAGGCGGCGGCCGCCGCGGGCGACCGCGCCGCGGACGCCGGGCCTGCCGCCGGGGGCGACCGGGCCTCCGATGCCGGCCGCGCCTCCGCCGGGTCCGCCGAGAACGGCGACGGAAAGACCTCCTGACCTGCGCTCGGCGGTCATCACGCCGACGTAGGGGGCACTTTGGCATGGTCGGCCGTGGCCGAATTCATTGCCAAACATCGATTCCGGGTGGTGCAGTGACGGGGCCCGAACCCCTCTGCCACCCCCCGGAGGTCGTTCATGAGACGACGACGCGTCACCGCTGGAGTAGCCGCCGCGACAATAGGCGTGGCCCTGATCGCCGCGGCCGCCGCCGCCCCGCCGCCCGCCACGGCGGTGGCGCGCGCCGACACCTCGGCACAGTACGAGGTCTACGACGTGCGGACGCTCGCCCAGCGCAACGCGATCGCGAGCACCGGCGCCGCCATCGACGGTGCCGAGCACTCGATTGTGGAGATAACCGCGACCGGCAGCGAGGTCAAGGCGCTGCGCGCACTCGGCTTCACGGTCAATCCCGTCACGGTCCCGCTGCCCACCGAGAAAGTGTCCACGCTGGACTTCCCCTCCCGGGACGCTGCCTACCACAACTACGCCGAGATGGTCGCCGAGGTGAACGCGATCGTGGCGCAGTATCCGGCGATCGCGAGCAAGCGGGTGCTGGGCCAGACCTACCAGGGCCGCGACATCGTCGCCGTGAAGATCTCCGACAACGTCGGCACGGACGAGAACGAGCCCGAGGTCCTCTACGACGCCAACCACCACGCCCGCGAGCACCTCACCGTCGAGATGGCCGTCTACCTGCTCCACCTGTACGCCGACAACTACGCGACCGACACCCGGATCCGCAACGTGGTCAACAGCCGCGAGATCTGGATCGTGCCCTCGGTGAACCCGGACGGCTCGGAGTACGACGTCGCGACCGGCAGCTACCGCTCGTGGCGCAAGAACCGCCAGCCCAACTCCGGATCCTCGTACGTCGGCACGGACCTGAACCGCAACTACGGCTACAAGTGGGGCTGCTGCGGCGGCTCGTCCGGCAGCACCTCCTCGGACACCTACCGGGGCCCCTCGGCGTTCTCGGCGCCGGAGACCCGGGCGATCCGCGACTTCGTCAACAGCCGCGTGGTCGGCGGCGTGCAGCAGATCAAGGCCGCGATCGACTTCCACACCTACTCCGAGCTCGTGCTGTGGCCGTTCGGCCACACCAGAGCCGACACCACGACCGGCATGACCGTGGACCAGAACAACACGTTCGCGACCCTCGGCCGGCAGTTGGCGGCGACGAACCGGTACACGCCCGAGCAGTCCAGCGATCTCTACATCACCGACGGCGACTCGCTCGACTGGCTGTGGGGACAACACAAGATCTTCGCGTACGTGTTCGAGATGTACCCGACCAGCTCGTCGGCCGGCGGCTTCTACCCGCCCGCCAGCGTGATCACCCGGGAGACCGCCCGCAACCGGGAGGCGGCGCTGCTGCTCGCCGAGGTGGCGGACTGCCCGTACAAGGTCATCGGTAAGCAGTCCACGTACTGCTGATCATTATCCGCACGGATCGGCGCCCCA
Organism: Actinoplanes sp. NPDC049118; assembly: GCF_040648555.1. Lineage (NCBI taxonomy): Bacteria > Bacillati > Actinomycetota > Actinomycetes > Micromonosporales > Micromonosporaceae > Actinoplanes > Actinoplanes sp. NPDC049118. The sequence continues at coordinate 304,269 of NZ_JBEZDY010000008.1, read as the reverse complement.
CCGGCAGAGCTGGTGGGGCGCCTTTCCTGTCCCATGTGGGCGGACACTGGTAACCACGATGCAGCGCAGGGGGTTTACCATTCGTTCTCCCCGGGTGGGGGAGTACGGCGAGAAGGAGTCATGTCGTGGCGTCTCACGTGATCGGCGAGGGTTCCGAACTCGCCGCTGTGCTGACCGAGATCGCGGACGAGCGCCGGCGGCAGGACGAGCGCTGGGGCCCGCAGAACCATCCGGACGGCACCGGGCACTGGTATGCCGCGGATGCGGCGCTGGCCCGTAAGGAATGTGAGGAGGCGGCCGAGACCGGAAGCCTGAGCTGGCGGCACATCCTCCTCGAGGAGGTTGCCGAGGCAACGGCCGAGGCCGGGCCGGAAAACCTCCGGCGCGAGCTTATTCAGGTGGCCGCCGTCGCGGTCGCGTGGGCCGAGGCGATCGACCGCCGCGCCGCCCGGTAATTCAGCCGGGTGGTAGTCCCACGGCAATCCGCAAAGTTGAGTCGTAACCCTCACTCTTAGGCGAATAATGGCAGACGTGTCAGTCAATGGCGATTTGGCGCTCCAAGCAGAGCTCCCGGTTCTGATCCGTACGGCGGCCGACCTTGCCCGCCATTGTGATCGTGCCGAGCACAATGAACAGGTCGACCGGGAGAAACTGCTCCGGGCCGCCGCCGATCTGCGCGCCATGGGATGGCGACTCGCGGAAGCCTCCGGAATCGACCTCCGGCAGCGATATTCGGAACGGCTGGACATGTTGGAGTCCCGGCACCCGCTGGCCGGCGGGGGCGGCTTCGACGGCGGCGAGGCCGTGCTGGTCAGCAAGACCCTGCTGGAGTTGCAGCGTGCGCAGATCCGGCACGACATGGCCTACCACCCGGACGTGGCCGGCATGCCCAAATACGCACAGCTGCGCCACTTCACCTTGCATCTGACCAAGCTGACGGCTCTGCTGCTCGACGCGATCGAGGGCCACGACCGCGACGATTTCATCAACAATCGAATCGCCGACATCTTCATCTTCGGCATCAAGATCTCGACCGTCGCGAGCGAGCGCCTGTCCGACGAGGTCATCGCCACCGCCTGACCGGCGGACGCGGATGCGGACCTCGGAGGGAAGGGTGCGCAGCGCATCCCCTCCCCTCCGGAGTCCCTGGCTATGCGGCGCCGCGAGCCACGACGACCTGCGGGTCGGCGACCCCGGGCGGCACGACCAGGGCCTCGCACCGGTCACCCGCCTCGCACCGCAGGAGACCGCCAGCCGGCACCCGCAGAACCATCGTGTCGCCGCCCACCCAGGACAGGCCGTCGAACTCCGCGGGGCCACCGGTCGGCACCGGCCGCCACCGCCCGGCCCGCAGGTCGTCGGTGCGGACCAGCACCGTCGTCGGCTCGGCACCCGGCCCGTCGGGCGGCCCGAGCTCCAGGGACGCCCAGCGTCCGTCCGGGGAGAGCTGCCCGCCGACAATCGGCGCCGACCCGGCCTTGCCGCACCAGCCCGTCCGGCTCACCGGCAGATCGTCGGTGACCGGGACGACGTCCACGCAATTCCCGACCTGGCGCAGCACCTTCGCGTCGTCCGAGACTCCCCAGGTCTGTACGTCGCGGGCGGTGGTCCGGAGCGAGCCGGTGCGGAAGTTCCACACCGCGGCCTTGGACGGGGTGCCGTCGCCCTGCGCACCCTTCAGCAGGGCCACGTCGGGCGTGACACCGAGCACGACCGGCGCCATCCCGTCGTCGAACGACCGCTCGCCGATCTGGCGCAGCGACGGCAGTTCGTAGGCCACGACGCGGACACTGTCGTGCGCGACGACGAGGACCCGGCCGTCCGGGGAGACCCCGAGATCGCCGAAGACCCTGCCCGCCGAGCGGGGCGCGCCGCTATCCGGCACGAACCACACCTGGAACCAGTCCACCGAGTCCACCTCCGCCACCCAGCCCGACCCGACCCGGATGACCTTCGACGCGGTCATCCCCGCGGGCAGGCCGAGCGTGACCCGGGTGCCGTCCGCGCGGTGGACGGTGTTGCCGCTCAGCAGGTCCACCCCGGCCGGTGCGGGGTTCCGAAGGGCCGGCGTGTGCGGCTGACGGCCGGGTAGCAAGAGCGACGTGGCCAGCACCGCGCCGACGACGGCCATGACCGCGGCTCCAGCGGCGGCCCGTCGCCGCCGCAGCGTCCGATGGCCGGTGCGGACGACGTCGGCCGCCCCGAACCGCGGCCCGTCGACCGTCTCGGCGCGGCGTTGCAGGGTGGCCACGAGCCGCTCGGCGAACGGATCCGTCGTTTCCTCGTCGATCATGATGACACCGCCTTCATTTCGGTGTGTTCCGCGTCGAACCGGCGGCGCAGCGTGGTGAGGCCCCGCGACGCGTGGCTCTTCACCGAGCCTCGGGAGATGCCGAGCACGTCGGCGATCTCGGCCTCCGCCAGACCCTCGTAGTAACGCAGCACCAGGACGGCGCGCTGCTTGGCCGGCAGGGCGCGCAGGTGCTTCCACATCGCGTCCTGCTCCAGCCGGGCGTCCGGACCGTCGGCCGCGCCGTCCGGGTACCGGTCCGGCAGCCGATCCACCAGCCGTTCCCGGTACGGCCGGCCACGCCACCACGAGGTCGCCGTGGTCGCCATGATGCGCCGGACGTAACCCTCCAGGGCGCCGAGGTCCCGGATGCTCGACCAGTGCACGAACGTCTTGACCAGCGCCGTCTGCAGCAGGTCCTCCGCCCGGTGCCGTTCGCCCACCAGCAGATACGCGGTGCGCAGCAGGGCACCGGAACGGGTCGCGACGAAGCCCCGGAACGACTCCTCTGCGGCCTTGTCCACACGCCCTCCCCGATTCCGCCACGTCCGTTGCGGTCCGTGGCCGAAGATAGGACGCGAACACCCGCCTGCCGGTTGTCACCGACGATCAACCAACTTCGCGGCGATGCTAGGCGCTGCGATTCCTCCCGGTGTCGGGCGGCAGATCCTGGTCCAGCACCAGATGCGGGTGATCCGGGCTCAGCAGAATGCGGTTCACCGTGCGCAGCAGGCGGGCGACGAGCGGCTGCACCTCGCGTCGCCATTCCTCGTGCGTACGTTTGTAATTCGTCTTGCTCTGCATCTTCGTGGCGAAGTCGACATTGTGCTGATGTATCTGCTTGAGGCAGCTGATGATGTCCTCGGCCCGGTCCTCGGTGCCGATCGCCTGGGACACGTTCTCGATCACCTCGGCGAGGGCGCGCAGGCCGAACGTCGCGACCGGGTCGCCGTCAACGGTCGCCGTGATCCCCGGCTTCCAGTCGTCGACCACGGCGGACCACTGATCGACGAACGTCTCGCGGCCGGGCAGATCACGGGCGCACACGCTCAGCGCGAGCCGGACCAGCTCGCCGGGCTGCTCGTCCGCCACCTGGTCGATCCGCGGCACCGCTACCCGGGGCACCTTCTCCGCGACCACGGGGATCGCCGTGACGGTCGTTATCTCGCCGGGTCCGTAGTGTGCGTCGAGGGCCTGCATCTCCTCCAGCATCCGCTCCTGCAGGATCGCCAGTTCGGCCACGTTTATCGCCCACCAGTAGCGCATCTCCTGCTTGCGGAAGTAGGCGACCACGCCGAGCTTCTCGCCGCTGACCACGAACTGCGCCAGGCAGAAGGCCGGGTAGCGGTGGTCCTGCCCGTCGGAGTGATCGCGCAACGGGTCGAGCAGGATCACGAGCGCCTTGCCGCTGGCGGGATCCCGGGACAGGGTCTCCGCCGCCGCGCTGAGCTGATCCCGGTTCCCGCCGAAGTTGTAGATGCGGGAGCCGTGGTTGAACGGCATGCCGCGGATCGGCGTGTGCCGCTGCCACAGGCCGGTCATCCGCTCGAACCAGTCGTCGTTGTCCGCCCGGCCGAGCGGCAGGGGCGGATAGGAGATCGGCCGGTTCAGCGCGGACTGGCCGTCGGCGAACCGGCAGATCAACGGCGACCGGGGCGGGACGCGGCCCTTCACGTACAGGTCGATCAGCTGCTCGTGCACGTCCTGCGCGGTGGTGCCGGTGATCTCACCGGTCTCGGCCGGATCGTCGTTGGCGATCCGGTACGACTGGCTGCGGAACGCGCTCACCTTGAGCGGGATGCCGTTGCGGGTCGCCGGCACGCTCTCCATGGTCACGCGGCGGGCGGCGACGTGCTCGGCGTCGATGGTGAGCAGCTTCGCGACCTCGCCGATGTACGACGAGCCGAGCCCGACGGTGCCGGCCGAGCACACCAGCAGCTTGCGGATCTCGCCGCTGAGCCCGCGGAGGTTGGGGCGGTAGCGGTCGGCGTACATGTGCTCGACGTGCTTGTGGCCGTGCAGCAGCAGGTCGATGTCGTTGCCGGCGAGGAAGTCCCGCACCTCGCCGAGGTTGGTGAGGGACTCGAACGGCTTCACCTCCTCGTCGGGGCTGATCGGCAGCAACTGGTGGTGCATGACGGCGATGCGTACGGCTCCGGCGGGCGCGCGCTCGCGCAGCGCGTCCGAGGCGTGCCGCTGCTGGTGCGGCCCGAGGCGGGCGACGTCGAAGCGGCCCCGCAGCCGCCAGTCGTCCAGCAGGGTCCGCAGGTGCGGGTCCGTCTCGGCCCGGCCGGACAGCGCGTCGTAGGCGGCCTGCACCTCGGGCGGGACCTCCATCTCGACGCCGCAGTAGTTGGCCGTGTTCAGCCCGACCAGGATGAAGCTGCCGTCGGCGGCGACCACCGTCGGCGGGTCGGGCGGCGTGCGGTGCATCTCGCCGTACCGGTCGAAGTCGACGCCCTCGAGGAGCGGGGTGCGGTAGCCGAGCTGCCGCAGCCGGAGGAACTGCTCGTAGCGTTCCGGGCTGGAGGGCGCGGTGTACCAACGGACGTCGTGGTTGCCCGGCACGACGAGGATCTTGTCGGGCTCCGGCAGGACGCGGCCGAGTTCGGCGAGGGTACGGGGTAACAGGTCGAATCCGTCGGCGCGGCCCTGATAGGTGACGTCGCCGCTGATCACGACGGCGTCGAGCCGGCGGCGCCCGTATTCGAGTGCGCGGCCGAGTTCACGCAGCGTCGTCCGGATCAGCTCGGTACGGCGTACCCGATCCTGAAGTGGAATTACGTTGATCTTGTGGTCGCCGACCGTTTCGCGATCGTCGGGCGGAGATAGATGCAGATCAGAGAGGTGGAGGATGAAGCTCATATCACCCTCCGAGTTCTCCCATTCGCTTTCCGTGAAGACAATCGTAGAGTTTGCACAGAGTAGGCGCCAGTACACGGAAGGTTGCCTCGGGCGCTTACCTTGTCATGGGTGAGGTTGACGTGAGTCAATCCCTGAAGGGAAGAGGTGGTGCCCGATGGCCAACCGTCGCAAGCGGGATCTGCGGCTCGGCGAGATGTCGGTGCCGAGCGTGGATGAATGGCGAGACCCCGCAGCGACGTTGGAACGCCTGCGCGCCTGGGCCGAGGCGAACGCGTCCGAGGCGCGGGACTGGTATCTGCGCGACAAGGCGCTGAAGCGGGTGGGCTCCCGGACGCTGCGGGCGCTCGCCATCCTCTTCGCGGTCGTCGGCGGCGTCGCACCACTGCTGGCCGCCACCGAGGGCCGGAGCGCGAACTGGGGCTACGTCATGCTGGCGCTCGCGGCGGGGTGCGTGGCGTTCGATCACTTCTTCGGGCTGTCGTCGGGCTGGATGCGCGACATCACGACGGCCCGCGCGCTGGAACGCCGCCTGGGAAAGTTCCGTTTCGCCTGGACCGCTGTGAATGCGGACGCCGCATTCGGCGCGGACGCGACCACCGTCAAGGCCGGCCTCGAACTCATCGAGCAATTCGCCTCCGACGTGGCCGACCTGATCGACGGCGAGACGGCCGAATGGCTCACCGAATTCCGGGCGAACATCACCAATTTCGCGACGCCCGAAGCCCAGATTCCGCCGGGCGGCGACCGTACGTGAGCCCGGGCGGGCCGGCAAAGCCGGACAGCGTGGGCCGATCCGCCCGCGGCGGCCGCCCGACTCGGTGATGTTGGCTGCTCTTCGGGCCTCGGCGCGCTGCCTGCCGGAACCGTGAGCTAGTTTCGTCTGGACCGCGTCGCAGCGAAGCCGGTGAGATTCCGGCGCTGTCCCGCAACTGTGAACCCCCGCCGGGTCGGGGGTGAAGCCAGGTCGCCTGGGCGTCGGTCGCGATTCAGCGCTCTCGGGGAGGGGCGCCTCGCGGACCGGTCACGACTCCGGTCGGCGAAGCACCGCAGCCTCGGCCGACAGGAGGACCAGAATGAAACGTGTGTTGACGGCTGTCGTCGCGACTACCGCGCTGCTGCTCGGCGGGTGTGGTGGCGGCTCCGACGAGCCCGGCGGGACGGCCGGGCCGAGCGGCAGCGCGGCATACCCCGTCACGGCCGGCGGTGTGACCCTGGAACGACGGCCCGAGCGGATCGTCTCGCTGGCGCCGACGGCGACCGAGATGCTGTTCGCGATCGGCGCCGGGCCGCAGGTCGCGGCCGTCGACGACCAGTCGACCTATCCGGCGGACGCGCCGCGGAGCGAGCTGTCCGGTTTCAAGCCGAACGCCGAGGCCATCGCGGCCAAGAACCCCGACCTGGTCGTCGTCTCGGACGACCTCAACAAGATCGTCGATCAGCTCGCCAAGCTCAAGATCCCGGTGCTGGTGGCTCCCGCGGCCAAGACCCTCGACGACTCCTACCGGCAGATCGACCAGCTGGGCGACCTGACCGGCCACGGCGACGAGGCGGCGGCGCTGACGGAGCGCATGCGTACCCAGATCGACAAGATCGTGAAGTCGGTGCCGGCCAGGAAGGCCGCGCTGAGCTACTACTACGAGCTCGATCCGACGCTCTACTCGGCCACGTCGAGCACGTTCATCGGCTCGATCTTCTCGCTGTTCGCTCTGGAGAACGTGGCGGATCCCGCCGACCCGGACGGCGCCAAGAGCGGCTATCCGCAGCTGTCCCCGGAGGCCTTGATCAAGGCGAATCCGGACCTGATCTTCCTGGCAGACACCAACTGCTGCAAGCAGTCGCCCGCGACCGTCAAGGCGCGCACGGGCTGGGCGGCGATCACGGCGGTGCAGAAGGACCAGATCGTGGCGCTGGACGACGACATCGCGTCGCGGTGGGGGCCGCGCGTGGTCGACCTCGTGCAGTCGGTGGCCGATTCGGTGGCCAAGGTCCCGGCGTGACCCAACGGCGCCGCCCGGTCGGCCCCGCGCCCCCGGATGCCGACGGCGGCGCCGGGGCCACGGCCGGTGTGCCGGCGAGGATGCGGCCCGCCGGGCTGCGGGCGGGATGGTTCGCCGGCGGTGTCGTCGCCGTGCTCGTCGCGCTGGTGGCGGGCATCGCCTTCGGGCCCGTCAACCTCCCGCCGGCCGGTGTCGCGGCCGAACTGCTCAATCTCGTGCCCGGCGTGCAGATCGACAGCGGCCTCAACGCGCGCGAGGTCGCCATCATCACCGAGCTTCGCCTGCCGCGCGTCGTGCTCGGCCTGCTCGTCGGTGCCATGCTCGCCCTCGCCGGTGCCGCCTACCAGGGCGTCTTCCGCAACCCGCTCGCCGATCCGCATCTGCTCGGCGTCGCCGCCGGCGCCGGGCTCGGCGTGACGGCCGTGATCGCCTTCCGCTCGGGAACGGGAGACGCCACCGCGAACCTGCCGATGAGCGTGCCGCTGGCCGCGTTCGTCGGCGCGATCGTCGCCGTCGCGCTCACCTGGCTGCTCGGCGGCGCCGGCGGCCGGGCGCGGGGCCCCGCCACGCTGATCCTCGCCGGTGTCGCCGTCTCCGCCTTCCTCGCCGCGGCGCAGACCTACCTGATGCAGCAGCACGTCGACACGCTGCGCGAGGTGTACTCGTGGCTGCTCGGCCGGCTGGCCACCGCCGGCTGGCACGACGTGCTGCTCGTGCTCCCGTACGCGGCGGTGACCGGGGCGATCGTGCTCTCCCAGCGCCGCGAGCTCGACGTGCTGACCGTCGGCGACGAGGAGGCGGCGAGCCTCGGCCTGCATCCGCAGCGCAGCCGGTACCTGTTGATCGTCGCCGCCTCGCTGGGTACCGCCGCGGCGGTCTCGGTGTCGGGGCTGATCGGCTTCGTGGGAATCATCGTGCCGCACACGTTGCGGCTGCTCGCCGGGCCGAGCTACCGGTCGATCCTGCCGCTGTCAGTGCTCTTCGGCGCGGCGTTCCTCGCGCTGACCGACCTGGTGGCGCGCACGGTGGCGAGCCCGAACGAGATCCCGATCGGCGTGGTGACGGCCTTCTTCGGCGCACCGTTCTTCGCGATCGTCCTCCGCAAGAGCAGGACGCCGTCGTGATCACCGTTCGCGGGCTGCGGGTCCTGCTCGGCGGCGCCGTCATCGTCGACGGCCTCGATCTCGATGTCGCCGACGGGGAGTGGGTCACGATCATCGGACCCAACGGGGCCGGCAAATCCACCGCGCTACGGGCCATCGGCGGCCTGCTGCCGTTCCACGGCGACATCGCACTCGGCGGCACCGCCCTCGAGCGGCTGCCGCGCCGGGAGCGGGCCCGCACGGTCGCCACCGTCGCCCAGTCGCCCGTCGTCCCGCCCGGCATGCTGGTCTTCGACTACGTGCTGCTCGGCCGCACCCCCTACGTGCCCATGCTGGGCCGGGAGTCCGCCTCCGACCTCGCCGCGGTGGGCGAGGCGCTGGCCGCGCTCGACCTGTCGGACATGCGGGCCCGGCGGCTCGACACGCTCTCCGGCGGCGAGCGGCAGCGCGTCTTCCTCGCCCGGGCGCTCGCACAGGGCGCCCGGACCCTGCTCCTGGACGAGCCGACCAGCGCCCTGGACATCGGCCATCAGCAGGAGGTCCTCGAACTGGTCGACCGGCTGCGCGGCGAGCGCGGCCTCACCGTCCTGGCCACCATGCACGACCTGTCGATCGCCGGCGAGTACGCCGATCGCATGGTGCTGCTGGACGGCGGCCGGGTGGTCGCGGCCGGCACCGCCCGCGAGGTGCTGACCGAGGAACTGCTGGCCAAGCACTACCGGGTACGCGTCAAGGTGATCGACGGCGAGCAGGGCCCCCTGGTCGTGCCGGTCCGCCGTTAGGGGGTGTCTCGCGGATCACGGCGGCCTGCGCCGGGCCCAGCTTCCGCCTCGCGGCGCGGGCTGAAAGGCCGAATACAACACCGGTATTCGACCTTCCAGCCCGCTTGCGACGCGAAACCTGGACCTCGGCTCGGCGACGCCGTGATCCGCGAGACACCCCCTAGGGTGCGCCGGCGCTCTGCAGGATGGAGAAGGTGCCGCCCTGCGGGTCGGTCAGCACCGCGTAGCGGCCGATCGGCAGGCTGACCGGCGGGTGCACGACCCGGCCGCCGAGCGCCTGGGCGTACGCCGCGGAGTCGTCACAGTCCGCCACCGCGAAGTAGATCATCCAATGTGGCGGCAGGTCGTCCGGCCACTCGTCGCCGTCCATCGGCTGCATGCCGGCGATCGGCTGCCCCTCCAGCTCCCAGACGATGTACTGCATTCCGCCGCCCATCTCGCTCTCGCGGGCCACCCAGCCGAACACCTCGCCGTAGAACCGCGCCGAGCCCTCGACGTCGCGGGTCGTCAGCTCGTTCCAGGTCAGGGCGCCGGGCGCGTCGAAGACGTCCGCGCCGCGCATCGTGCCCGACTGCCACACGCTGAACGGCGCTCCGGCCTGGTCCAAAAACGCCGCCATCCGGCCCTGGTACATCACGTCGAACGGCGCCACCAGCACCTTGCCGCCGGCCGCCTCGACCCGGGCCGCGATCAGGTCCGCGTCGTCGGTCGCGATGTACGTGCTCCACGCGGTCTGCTGGCCCTCGCCGTACAGCGGCCCGGCACCGGCCGTGGCGCGGCCGTCGAGGCGGAACGTGGTGTAGCCGCCGTACTCCTCGCCCGAGACCTCGGCCTCCCAGCCGAACAGCTCCGAGTAGAAGCGGATCGCGTCACCGAGGTCGGCGGTACCCAGATCAACCCAGTTCGGCACACCGGGCGTCGGTGGGTTCATGACCTGCTCCTCGGGGGACTGCGGCAGACGACAGATGGATCGTTGCACCGCAATGCGAGGTACGGGCCCACTCAGTCGGAAGTTCAACTGAACCGCCGACCGGTGTCACGGTCGGCCCAGGTTCCACGCCGCCGGGCGGGTGGTGCCGGCCGCGTCGCGGACGTTGGCGACCAGCACCCCGGACTCCGTCAGCTCGACCACCGAGCTCACCGACCACCCCCTGGGCGCGGGCAGTTCCGTGCGATTGCCATTGCGCCACAGCGACAGCCGGCTGCCGCCGTCCTCGAGCTCGGCCAGGATCACCATCCGGCCGCCGCTCGCCGCGACGGCCCCGGTCGCCGAGACCTCGCCGGGGCCGCGCGGCACCACGGTCAGCACGTTGGCCGCGTTCCAGTAGGCCGCGCGCCTGCCGTCCGCGTCCGTGGAGACGTAGCCGGCGACGCCGCCGTCGGGGGCGAGGCCGTTCGAGGGCTGCGCGTTGCCGCAGCCGAGGCCGGCGAGAGGCTGGCCCGGCCCGGTGGCCCGGAACAGTTCGACGTCGGTGCCGGGCACCCCGCCGACGTGCCTGATCAGGACGAAGTTCGGTGTGCCCGTCTCGTAGGCGTACCCGCTGGTGACCACGCTGCCGTCGCCGAGGACCCGGGAGACGCACGCGGGCGCCAGGAACGGGTAGTTGATCACCGGGAGGCGTTTGGTCGCGCCGTCCTTCCACAGGACCGGGCGGGCACTGGTGCCGCGGCCGATGCCGTCGACGACCCAGACGATCGCGGTGCCCTCGTCGGCGATCGAGGAGACCGAGCGGCGGTATCCGGCGTCGAGCTCCGGCGTTCCGCGCAGCGGCGTCCGTGCGCCGGCCCGGGTGACCAGCTCGGCTTCGCCCGCGATCGGGTTGGGGCCGGCGGTGTGGACACCCCACGGGCCGCGCGGGCCGACCGCGTCGACCAGGCTGCCGGCCCCGCCGATCTGCGTCGTGGACTGGCCGTCCAGCGACCAGCGTACGGCCCGGGTGGCGCCGTCGAGGGTGACCGAGCCGGCGGGCTCGCCGTGGTCGGTGAGGCCGTCGACGGATCCCGACGTCGCGCCCGCGGGCAGGGTGAGCCGCTGGCGCACCCAGCCGACGCGGGGGAGTTCGGCCCAGCGCAACGGGGTGTCGATCGCCGTCCGGGTGCCGTCCGGGCCGGTGGTGATCGCCTGCGCGGTGCCGCCGACGACACCGAGCGGTGTCACGTCGATCGCGGTGACGTTGAACTCCTGACCCGGCGCGGCGGCCGGGATCGGCAGCAGTCTGCCGCGCACGGTCTGGCCGGCGGCGGCCGCGGCTGTGGAGAAGGCGCCACCGGTCACCGTGAGTGCCCCGGCAAGCAAGATCGACCCGACGGTACGCCGGCAGCGGGCGCGCAACTCCACATTGGTCATTGGCGATGTCTACCAGAGAGCGGGTCCCCGCGCGCCCCCGCGGCGGGATCCGGCCCGGCCTAGCATCATGGGCGTGAGTGATCATCTTGTGCTGCGGGCCGCCGAGTCCCGCGAGCTGGCGGCGGTGATGGCGTTCTGGGCCACCGCGGCCGAGAACGCGGGCCGCCCCGCGGACACCCTGGCGGCGGTCGCGGCGCTGCACCTGCGGGACGCGGACGCCCTGATCGTGGCCGTCGAGGGGGACCGGATCGTCGGCACGATCATCGTCGGCTGGGACGGCTGGCGCTGCCACCTGTACCGCCTGGCCGTGCACCCGGACCGCCGCCGCGCGGGCATCGGCCGGGCCCTGATCGCGGCCGCGGAGAACCGCGCCCGGGCGCTGGGCGGCACCCGGATGGACGCGATGGTCCTGGACGACAACGACCAGGCGCACCGCATCTGGGCCGCCGGCGGCTACCGCCGCCAGGAGGAGTGGTCCCGCTGGGTCAAGCCCCTCTGAAGCTCACGGCGCGAGCGGTCCCGGCAGCGGGAGGGCGTGCACGACCGACAGCCGGGACACCGCACGGGTCAGGACCACGTACAGGCGGTGCAGGCCGCGCGGCTCCGCCGCCACGATCTCGGCCGGCTCGACGACGACGACGTGGTCGTACTCGAGGCCCTTGACGATCGTGGCCGGCACCACCGTCACGCGCGCCTCGGAGTCGACGTCGTCGGGCGTCGCGGCCTCCAGGCCCGCGGCCGCGAGGTGCGCGCGCAGCCGGTCCACCGCCGCGTCCGCCGCGATGACCGCGACCGACCCCTCGTGCTCCAGCGCCGCGGTCACCTCGACCAGCATCGCGGCGTCGGCCTCGGACGCGTTGTCCGCGGCCACGATGGCGAGGGTGCCGTCGCGACGTAGCGAGACCGCCTCCGGTACGTCGACGCCGAGCGCCGGGAGCAGGCGGTTGGCCAGCTCCACCACGACCGCGGGTACCCGGAAGCCGACCGTCAGCGGCACCACCACCGCCTCGGGCTTGCCCAGGTGCCCGAGGGTGTCCCGCCAGTCGGCGGCGGCCCACGGCGCCGTGCCCTGCGCCAGGTCGCCGAGCAGGGTGATCGAGCCGTGTTCGCTGCGCCGGGCGATCGCCCGGGCCTGCATCGGGGACAGGTCCTGTGCCTCGTCGACGACCACGTGGCCGAAGCTGGGCTCGCGTTCGAGCAGGCCGGCCGCCTCGTCGATCAGCACCAGGTCGGCCGTGCTGAACTTCGCCGCCTTGACGGTGCGGGGTGCCTTGGCCCAGAGCAGGGTGGCCTGTTCCGCGGCGCTGAGGATGCCCTCTGCCGCCGAGGCCAGCAGTTCGGCGTCGGTGAGCAGCGCGACGACCAGCGCCTCCGGCGTCACGGCCGGCCACGAGGAGTCCAGGAAGTCGCGGACCTGGGCGATCCTGCTCATCTTGCGCAGCCAGGGCTCGCCGGGTGAGTTGCCCGTGCGGTATTCCGACTGCCGCTGCAGCAGGCCGACGACCCGGGCCCGGACCCGTTCGCGGCCGACCGCGTAGGGCAGCCCCTCGCGGCGGGCCTCGTCGACGATCCGGCGCAGCGGCTCGGGATCGATCCGCCAGCGGTACGAGCCGTCCGACACCATGATCGGCTCGACCGGCTTGCCGAGCCGGCCCCACAGCGCCCGGCGCAGCACCTCGGCCATCCGCGGGTCGTGTTTGAGCAGCACCGCGGCCTCGTCGTCGCGGCCGCGCACCGGCGCCCGGGCGATCAGGTCGTCCACCGTTGCCTGCTGCACCTCGACCTCGCCGAGCGCCGGCAGCACCGCGGAGATGTAGGACAGGAACGCCGTGTTCGGGCCGACGATGAGCACGCCGGAGCGCCGCAGTCGCTCGCGGTGCAGGTAGAGCAGGTACGCGGCCCGGTGCAGCCCGACCGCGGTCTTGCCGGTGCCGGGCGCACCCTGCACGCAGATGGAGTCCTCGAGGTCGGCGCGGACCAGCTCGTCCTGCTCGGGCTGGATGGTGGCGACGATGTCGCGCATCGGGCCGACGCGGGGCCGCTCGATCTCGGCGGTCAGGATCCGGCTGCTGGTGCCCAGCTCCTCGCCGCGGTCGAGGTGCTCGTCCTCGAAGCTGGTCAGCTCGCCCTTGACGAAGCCGAACCGCCGCCGGGTCGAGACGCCCCGCGGGTCGCGGACGCTGGCCCGGTAGAACGACTGGGAGAGGGGCGCCCGCCAGTCCAGCACCATCGGCTCACCGGCGTCGTCGGTGACGTGCCGGCGTCCGATGTGATATTTCGCCTCAGCGATGTCGAGCTTGCCGAAGAAGAGCGGAGTCGACGGGTCGTCGGCCAGCTCGGCGACCCGGCGCGAGAGCGTGCGGCCGAGGGCCTCCGCGCCGTACGCGTCGCCGGCGACGTCCGCGCCGGCGGCGAAGAGGGACTCGGCCCGGCCGCGCATCCGGCCCAGCGCGGCGCGGGACTCCTTCAGATGGGCGCGCTCGGCGTGCAGTTCGTGATCGAGGTCGGGTTGGGCAGGCAGCGTCATCCGAGGAACCTTTCGGCGTCGGTGTCTTTGTTCGGCTGACCTGGGCCGCCCGGCTTTCCCCTCTGCTGAAGAGGCGTCGGCTGTGCCCGGTTGAGGCGCGCGCGGTCCCCGCGGGCGAGCGTTCGATGATACGCGGGAGCCCCCGACCACGCGAAGCAATTAGGGCGTGATCATGGGTGGCATGCGGCGGGCCGGACGTGAGATAGGTCCCTTACCGCAGGTGGAAGCCCGGCGTAAGCGGCTCGCCGAGGATAGCGTTCCGGCATGAGCGACGTAGTACAGCGGCCTCGGGTCGGGCACATCCAGTTTCTCAACTGTCTGCCCATCTACTGGGGGCTGATGCGCTCGGGTGCCCTGCTCGACGTCGATCTGCGCAAGGACACCCCGGACCGGCTCAACGCCGCCCTGGTCGCGGGCGACCTCGACATCGGCCCGATCTCGCTAGTCGAATACCTGCGCAACGCCGACGATCTGCTGCTCCTGCCCAACCTCGCCGTCGGCAGCGACGGCCCGGTGCTCTCGGTACACCTGGTCTCGACCCGGCCGCTCGGTGAGCTTGACACGCGCCCGGTCGCGCTCGGCTCGACGTCGCGGACCGGCGTACTGCTCGCCCAGATGCTCCTCGCGGAGCGGTACGCCGCGGAACCCGAGTACTTCCGCTGCCCGCCGGATCTCACCCAGATGCTGCTCGAGGCCGATGCCGCGGTCCTGATCGGCGACCCGGCCCTGCGCGCCCTGTACGAGGCCCCGGCGCTCGGCCTGCACGTCACCGACCTGGCGCAGGCCTGGAAGGAGTGGACCGGGCTGCCGATGGTCTTCGCCGTCTGGGCGGTACGCAAGGACTTCGCCACCGCGAACCCGGGCGTCGTCAAGGACGTGCACGAGGCGTTCCAGCGCTCCCGAGACCTGTGCCTGGGCGAGCTCGACGACGTCGCCGAGGCGGCCGCCCGCTGGGAGCCGTTCGACGCCGCGACGCTGGCCACCTACTTCCGGGCGCTCGACTTCTCGCTCGGCGAGCGGCAGATCGAGGGCATCCGCGAGTTCGCCCGCCGGGCCGCCGCGCGGGGCGAGGCCCCGGCGCTGCCCGAGGACGGTCCGGCCTTCGCCCAGGTATAGCCCGCTTTCGTCCCGGCGGGGTAGCGCCGGTTCCGGGTGTCTCCTACTCTCTGCGGACCTTTCTCACCTCGGCATATCGAAGTGGTGACCAATGCGTCCGCACTCCCTCCTGGGCCGGCTCGCCCTGCCCGTGGCCATGACCGGCCTGACCGCGCTCGGCGCGGCCGCCCCCGCACACGCCGAGCCGGATCCCGGCGTACCGCAGCAGGTCGTCATCTCCGCGCCGGATCGCGTGGTCACCACCGACGGCCGGGTCAAGTCCGTACCGTTCGAGGTCGTCAACCGCGGCCGGGCCGCGGCCGAGGGGCTCGTCGTCGAGTACGACGGAGCCGACTCGAGGATCGACCCGAGCGTCGGCTTCACGGCCCCGGCGGGTTGCGGCGCCGGCAGCTGCGCGGTCGGTGACCTGGCACCGGGCGCCGACCGGTCCTACCGCTTCACGGTCGACCCGACCGAGGACCTGCCCGCGCTTGGCTCAAGCTTCGTGATCTCCGTGCGCGACGGGGCCGGGCGTTCCCTGTCATCCGTCACGATCACGGTCGTGGGTGCCGTGCAGGGCGTCGATCTCGAGGTCGCGGGCATCGACGACATCAAGCTCGCGCCGGGTAGGTCCGCGCCGATCCCGGTGGCGGTGCGCAACAACGGCAACAAGGCCGTGGCGAGCATCGCCGTCGGGTTCGCCGGTTACCCCTACGACGTGACCTTCCCGGTCAAATACCGCAACTGCGCGCGGGTGCCGGAGATCTACGGCATGGTCTGCCTCTTCGAGCAGGCCATCGCGCCGGGCCAGGTGTTCACCGTCGACAGGTCGACGCCGCTGACCGTCGAGGCGACCATCGACGCGCTCAGCCCGGTCAGCCACGAACTCGTCATGTTCGCCCTCAACGGCGACGAGCTCGAACTCGGCGCCGCCGCGGTGGCGAAGAAGGCGGCCAATAGCCGGTCCGGCGAGCTGATGAAGCTGGCGCCGCCCGAGGGCGACCTGAATGAGTGGGACGACTACACGTCCTTCGCCGTCGACATCGCGGGGAACAACGCGGACCTGGTCGCGATCGGTGGCACGTTCGCCGGCGAGGTCGGCGAGACCCGCACGATCAAGGTCGGATTCCGCAACGACGGTCCGGCGGTCACCCGCCCGGCGGAGCCGGAAGGCTACTACCTGACGGCGAAGGTGCACACCCCGTCCGGCACGAAGTTGATCGATGTGGACGACAACTGCGTCGTCAACGCGGACGGCGAGCCGTCCTGGGGACAGGGTGGCCAGGTCTCCGGCCACGACTACGTCTGCGTGGCGCCCCGCCGCCTCGTCAAGGGCGAGGAGATCCTCTTCTCCTTCACCGCGCAGATCGAGAACGGCCTCAACGAGGAAGAGGGCGTGCTGACCGTCAACGGCGGCGCGGACGACCCGGACACCGGCAACAACACGGCGAAGATCCTGGTGAAGGTCCCCGGCGACGGCGGGTCCGGCGGCGGCCTGCCCGTCACGGGCGCACCGGCCGGCCTGCTGGCCGGCGGCGGTGCCCTGCTGCTGATCGGCGGGGTGATCGCCTTCGTGCTGGCCCGGCGCCGCCGGATCGTCACGGTCGCCGAATAGACCCTGGCTCCGGTACGGGACCGCGTGGGTCCCGTACCGGGGAGGTCAGTGCTTCTCCGTGGCCGCGACCTCGCGGCGGCCGCCGGAGGGCTGGCGCGGCACGGTGCGCACGATCTTCTTCGGCAGCGGCGCCGGGCGCATGCCGCGCAGGGTGAGCAGGCTCGCGAAGAGCCCGGAGAAGACGCCGATCAGGCCGAGGGCGATGGCCGTCGCGGACGGCATGACCAGGCGGATCATGCCGCGCGGGTCGAGTGCGCCGAATCCGGTCTGTCCCCAGCTGGTGAGCGCGACGATCGTGCCGGTCAGGCCGATCGCGATCAGCGAGAGCCCGATCATGATGCAGCGCTCGAAGGTCAGCCAGCGTGTCCAGCGGCTCGGCCGGTCGTCGCGGACCAGCCCCTCGAAGCGGCCGTACAGCTCCGCGAAGCCGCCGAAGAGCAGTAGCTGCGCGCCGACCAGGACCGCGAGGCAGGCGTAGACCAGGGCGTTCACGTCGAACTCGATCCCGGCGATGTGCCGGGCGCCGGTGGCGAGCCGGGCGGTGCTGACCAGGCCGAGCAGGAAGACGATCAGGCCGGGCCAGACCAGGGTCCGGCGCGGCGCGAAGACCAGCAGGAACCGCAGGTGGCGCCAGCCGTCGCGCCAGGTGCGCAGGTGCGGCGCGCGGCTGCGGCCGTCCGGCTGCAGCGTCGTCGGCACCTCGGCCATGTCGTAGCCGTTCAGCGAGGCCCGGACGACCAGCTCCGACGCGAACTCCATGCCCGGCATGCGCAGGTCGAGGTCGCGGATGCGGTTGCGGTCGAAGCCGCGGATGCCGCAGTGGAAGTCGCCGATGCCCTTGAGCCCGAAGAGCACCCGGCCCAGCCAGGAGAGCACCGGGTTGCCCAGGTAGCGGTGCAGGAACGGCATCGCGCCGGGGCTGATGCCGCCGCGGAACCGGTTGCCCATGACGACGTCGCGCCCCTCGCGCAGCCGCTCGATGAACGGCCCGAGCTTCGACAGGTCGTAGGAGTCGTCGGCGTCCGCCATGATCACGTAGCGGCCGCGTGCCTCGGCGATGCCGGTGATCAGCGCGGCGCCGTAACCCTTGCGGGGCGCGTGCACCACCCGGGCGCCCGATCGCAGGGCGATCTCCTGCGAGCCGTCGGTCGACCCGTTGTCGCTGACCAGGACCTCACCCCGTACGCCCAGCTCGGCGAGCGAACGCAGCGCCTTGCGGACACAGGTCTCGAGGGTCTCGGCCTCGTTGAGGCAGGGCAGCAGGACGGTGACCTCGACGTCACTTGACATGTTCGGCGGCTGCTTTCGTTTTCTGGATGGGAATGCTGGCGGTGAGGGCCGGCGCGGGCGCCGCGTCCTCTGTGTGCGGAGGTCGTTCTCTCCTGAGACGCGCGGCTGCCACGATCCGGTTGACAGCCAGCGCGATCCCCATCGGGATCAGCAGTACGGCCGGGTTGGAATACCGGTAATCGAACATGCTCGTGGCGACCGAGACGACGATCAGCCCGAGCCCGGTGCCGACGAAGAGCAGCGAGTCGGCCGCGCCGCGCCAGCTGACGCGGCGCGGCCGGAAGACGGCCGCGAGCAGCGCCAGCAGGATGCCGGCGGCGTACACCGGGCCGGGGGTGGTCACCTTCAGCCCGTACTTGCGCAGTTGCTCGCCCCGCGGGTTCGGCACCTTGATCGTGGCCTCGGACGCGCTGACCGGCGAAGGGGTGTCGAGGTAGTAGGCGGCGTTGCAGGACTCGCCGGGCATCGCGGGCGGCAGCCACTTCTCCTGCGGGCACCGGGTGGTCGCCCACAGCGGAGCCTGCGGCATCAGATGCCAGCCGGTCTCCGTCAGCACCATCCGGAAGTAGTCGCCGGGCTGCTGCTTGATGACCTCCTTCGCGAACTCGCCGATGAACGCGTCGTTGATCGTGCTGGGGTAGAGCCGGTTGACCGGGCTGTCCGGATTCCAGATGTACTGGTCCGGGCGCTGCTTCCAGGGTTGCGGCGCGATCGGCATGCAGAGGGTGCGCTGCAACGGGGTGAGTTTCAGCCTGTCGCAGTCCGCGATCGGCATCACCCGGCCGTAGAGGAACCGGCCCTGGAACTCGCCGAACGCGTAGACCCGGTAGGTCATGTGGTACCAGACCAGGTAGCCGCCGAGGATCAGCGCGACCGGCAGCAGGAACACGACGAGCCGGGCCCAGCCGATCCGCCGCACCAGCAGGTAGAGCACGACCAGGCCGATCACGGGCAACCCGACCGTACGGGTGATCGCCGCGAAGCCGAGCAGCAGGCCCGCGACCGCCGCCGCGACGACACCGATCCTCTCCCGCCAGGCCAGCACGATCAGGGCGAGCAGGGTCAGCGCCACGTAGGTGGTCTCGGCCAGCACGTAGTGCTCGAGCGTCAGCTGCCGGGCGTCCAGCGCGATCGGCAGCATGGCCGGCGCGGCGAGCCACGGCCGGACGCCGCGGTGCACCAGGAACGTGTATCCGGCGAGGATCAGGCAGAGGCCCAGGACGTGCTGCGCGACCGCGACGTGCTGTAGCGGACCCGGCACGAACGGTTTGAGCAGGACCGAATAGCCGAAGGGACGGATGTCGTAGGGCACGTTGTCGAACGCGCCGGCCACATAGGGCCGGCTGTCCGAGAAGAAGAAGGCATAGGGGTACGCCCGCAGCATGAGCAGTCGCATGACGACGGCCGCTGCCAGCACCGCGAACAGGAGCGAGTGGCGCAGAAGGAAGCCGGTGGTGGTCCTAAAAGCCACATATGCCACCCGCTTGGCTGCCCAGATCAGATCGTTTCTGTCGGCGCGCAGGGCGTCGGCGATGATCGTCAAAGGTCATCCAGGACGGTGGGCTAGTGTGGCGGTCCTAGTTTGGCAGGAGAACTGTTTCCGGCCGTCATCCGAAGAGATGACGATTGATGGCGGTTTGTGGACAGTGGGTGACGTGTCTCACAACCGAGGCATCGATGTCCTCGAGCGCCGCCAGGCCGGCCTGCGCCATGGCCCGCGCCAGGTCCTCGCGGTACAGATCCAGGCGGTCCCGCACGCCGTCGGCGCCGCCCGTCGACAGTGCCCAGAGCAAGGGCCGGCCGATCAGCACCGCCCGCGCGCCGAGCGCCAGCGCGGTCAGCACGTCGGCGCCGTCGCGGATGCCGCCGTCGACCAGCACCGGGACGCGCCCACCGACCGCCTCGGCGACCGGGCCGAGGGCGTGCGCGGTGGCGACGACCCGATCCAGCTGGCGGCCGCCGTGGTTGGAGACGATCACGCCGGCCGCACCCGCGTCCACACACGCGACGGCGTCCTCCGGCCGCAGGACGCCCTTGACCAGCACGGGCCGTCCCGAGACGCCGGCGAGCCAGGTGATCGTGTCCGCGCCGAGCGCCGGATCCTGCTCCAGCGCTGGCGGGCGGATCGCCGGGGCCAGCGCACCCGCCTCCGGCACCGTTCGCCGATGGACGTACGGGGCGTCGGCGGTGAGCACGATCGCCCGCGCCCCGGCCGCCACCGCCCGGCGTACCTCCCGCTCGGTGACGCTGCGATCCCGCAGCACGTACGCCTGGTACCACCAGGGCCGGGTCAGCGGTATCTCCTCGAGCGGCCGGCCGGACCGGAAGCTGAGCACCAGTAGCGAGCCGGCCGCCTCCACGCCGCGGGCGGTGGCCGCCTCCCCCTCGGGCCGCGCGAGGGTGTGCAGGGCCGTCGGCCCGGCCAGCACCGGCGCGGCCAGCCGCGCGCCGAACAGCTCGATCTCGGTGCTGACCCGCGAGACGTCCCGGAACAGCCGCGGTACGAACCGCCAGTCGCGCCACGCCGCCGCCGCCTCGTCCCGGGTGACCTGATCGCCGACCCCGTCGCGGTAGTACGCGAAGACGGCCGCGGGCAGGACCGTCCGGGACGTCTCCTCGTTCATCGGCGCGCCCCCGGTCAGCCGGCGAAGATCCGGTCCAGCGCCACCACGTCCGCGGCGGTCAGCCGCCAGTCGCCGGCCGCGGCGTTGGCGCGCACCTGCTCGGCCGTCGTGGCCCCGGCGATCACGGAGGCGACCGCGGGCTGGGCGAGCAGGCCGGCGATGGCGACCTCGAGCAGGCTGTGCCCCCGCTCCTCGCCGAACGCGGTCAGCGCCTCGATGGTGTCCCAGTCGGCGCCGTCGAGCCAGCGCTGGTACCGCTCCAGCGCGAGACGGGTGCCCGCCGGCGGCGTCTGGCCGCGCTGGTACTTGCCGCTGAGCAGGCCGCTGTCCAGCGGGAAGAACGGCAGCAGGCCGAGCCCGAACCGTTCGCAGGCCGGCACGACCTCGTCCTCGACCTCGCGGTGCAGCAGGCTGTACTGGTTCTGCGCGCTGATGAACGGCGTGTGGCCGGCCGTCCGGGCCGTCCAGTCCGCGTCGGCGATCTGCCAGCCGGAGAAGTTCGAGTTGCCCAGGTAGCGGACCTTGCCGCTGCGGACCAGATCGTCGAGCGCCGACAGCGTCTCGTCGATCGGCGTCGCCGCGTCGGGTTCGTGCATCTGGTAGAGGTCGATGTAGTCGGTGCCGAGCCGGCGCAGGGAGGCCTCGACCGCGCGGACGATGTAGCCGCGGGAGCCGCGCGCGCCGCGGTCGGCGCCGTTGAGCCCCTCCATGTCCATGCCGAACTTCGTGGCCAGCACGATCTCGTCGCGCCGGCCCTTGAGGGCGGCGCCGAGGCACTCCTCGGAAGCGCCGTGCGGGGTGCCGTAGATGTCGGCGGTGTCGAAGAGGGTGATCCCCGCGTCGAACGCCGCGTCGACGACCGCCCGGGTGCCGTCGACGTCCAGCTTGCGGCCGAAGTTGTTGCAGCCGATACCCACGACCGACACGACAAGTCCCGAAGTGCCGAGGCGGCGATAGCTCATCTCGCTCATGATCCGACCCTAGCCCGGCCCAGTTTCGGAAATATTCTGGTAACACATCGGCCGTTTTCTATTGACACACCGAGTTAACTATTCGAGTCTGTGAGAGCGCTCTCTGGGCGCACCGCACCCCGTCTCCAACCCTGCGGCGAGCCTCCCCAGCAAGCCGCGGGGCATCCCCCGTACCCGCTGCGCCCCGAGGAGTCCTCGTGCGTACCAGATCCAAACTCCTGCATGTGCTGGCCGCGTTCGCGGTGGCCGTGCCGGTTGCGGCCGTGTCGGCCGCGGCGCCGGCCCAGGCCATCGGCCCGGCCGTGCTACCGGTCACCGTCACCAACAACACCGGCCGTGGCGACGCCGTCTACCTGTACGTCATCGGCATCAACCTCAACACCAACCGCCTCGGGTACGTGAACCAGGGCGGCACTTTCACACCCTGGCCGGCCGGTGGGCTACCGCCGACGCCCGCACCCGACGTGGCGATCGGCGGACCCGGCAACGGCGGCGCGACGACCGTCAACTTCCCGCGCGGCTTCTCCGGCCGCGTCTACTTCTCGCTCGGCGAGAAGCTCAAGTTCTTCCTGACGCCGGACGGCCTGGTCCAGCCGGCGCCGTGGGCCAGCGGCGACGCCAACTACAACATTCTGTTCGACTGGAGCGAGTTCACATACAACGACGCCGGCCTGTGGCTCAACAGCTCGCAGGTCGACATGTTCTCCGTGCCGCACGCGGTGACCGTCACGGGCGCCTCCGGCGCGACGAAGAAGACCGGCGAGCCCGTGAACAACGGCCGCAACAACGTGATCAACGCGATCAAGGCGCAGCCGGGCTGGGCGAACACCGTGTACACCCGCTCCGACGGGACCGTGCTGCGTGCCCTGGCGCCGGGCAAGGCCGCGGGCGCGGGGCTGCTCAGCGCCAGCTACCTGGACTCGTACATCACGTCGGCGTGGAACGCGTACACCAGCAAGACGCTGACGGTCGTGCCGTTCGGGGACCAGCCGAACACCAAGTACTTCGGCCGTACGTCGGGCAACGTCATGAACTTCACCAACAGCGCCGGCACCCGGGTGGCGTCGTTCAACAAGCCGTCGTCGGCGAGTGTCTGGGGCTGCGACGGTGACCTGCCGGCCCCGAACGACCTGGTGGTCGGCCCGATCTCGCGTACGCTCTGCGCGGCCCTGAACCGCGGCACGCTTGGCACCGTCGACACCCAGCCGAGCACCAACGCGGCGCAGTTCTACCAGAACAGCCCGACGAACCAGTACGCGAAGATCATCCACCAGAACATGGCGGACGGTAAGGCGTACGCGTTCGCCTTCGACGACGTCGGCGCCTTCGAGTCCCTGGTGCACGACGGCGACCCGCGCTCCGCGGGCCTGATCCTGACGCCCTTCGGCGCGGGCGGACCGACGACCCCGCCGCCGTCCGGTGGCGGCCAGGCGCTGATCAGCGACTGGAACGGCAAGTGCGTCGACGTGCCGAGCTCCAACTTCGTGGACAGCGCGCCGCTGCAGACCTGGGGCTGCAACGGCACGAACGCGCAGAAGTGGACCGCCGTGAACGGCGCGTTGCAGAGCCAGAACAACAAGTGCATGGACGTGGCGGCCGGGTCGACGGCGAACGGCGCGCCGATCCAGCTCTACACGTGCAACGGCACCGGTGCGCAGCAGTTCGTGCTCTCGGGCGCGGGTGACCTGGTGAACCCGCAGGCCAACAAGTGCGTGGACATCAAGGACTGGAACGGCGCGGACGGCGCCCGCCTCCAGCTCTGGGACTGTGCCGGCACGGCGAACCAGAAGTGGCACAAGGGCTGACCGGACCGAGCTGAGGCGGCGGGCCACCGTGCCCGCCGCCTCCTGCTGTCAGGCGGGCCGGCGGAGCAGGAACCGGGCGCCCGCGCCGGCGACGAGCAGACTCAAGCCGATGAGCGCGAGCGTGACGGTCGAAGGGCCGGTGATCGGCAGGGACGGTTCGCCGCCGGCGTTGCCCCCGGTGTCGCCGGTCGGTGTCGGCGCGGGCGAACCGGACGGCTTCAGGTCGGCCCGGTACGCCGCATCGTTGTTGCCCCGGTCGGTGTCCGGTGCCACCGGGAGGATCGTCGAGAGGATCTCCAGGCCTGCGGCGTCGTACTTCGGGACCTTGAAGTGCACAGTGAACTCGACGGTCGCGCCGGCCTCGATCATGGCGAAGTCGCAGCTCATCGTGCCCCGGATCGGCTTGCAGGCGGTGGGCCAGCCGCTGTGGCTCACGCTGGACGGGCTGAACCGCGAGTACAGCTGCGCGGGCGAGCGGTAGCGGCTGTCGTTGCGCACCGTGAACTTCGCGTCGAACTCGGCGCCGACCGCCCAGGGGCCCGGCGGTGCGCTGATGGCGACGGACATGTCACCCGGCCCCGGCACGAAGAACTTCCAGGTGCCGACGTTGTTCGACAGGTCGGGATCCGGGATCTCCGTGTTGATCGTGGTCTTGACCGTGACGTACTCGCCGGGCGGCAGGTCGTCGGCCAGGTCCGCGGTCACGAACCAGGTGGCGTTGAGGGCCGGTCGCTCGTCGACCGGATCCTGGGTCGTGCACGTCACGACCCGGCCGGTGGCGTCCGGCACGCACGGGCCGGCGGCGTAGTCGTTGTCCGCGCTGCGGAACGTGACGCCCTCCGGAAGCTCCAGCAGGACCGTCCGGTGCTGGGCGACGGTGGACGGGTAGTACGAGGCCGCCATCACGAAGGTCATGGTGCCGCCGGGCTCGATGACGCCCTGGCGGTCCAGCTCCACGTACAGGGTCTCGTCGTGGCTCGCCGGCGGCGCCGCCCCGACCGGGCTGATCAGGAGGACGCCGAGGACGGCGCCCAGAGCCGCCGCACCGAGCCGGGGCCATGCCGTCATTTCCGTACCTCCACTACAAGTGGACGGACGGTAGCGCAGACTCGCGCCGATTACGACCCGGGAGCTGTGCTGCGCACGGTTTCAGGCCGACGGCGGGTCGGCGAGGTCCCGGTACGCCGGCCGGAGTACGTCGACCAGGGGGATGTGCCGGACCCGGACCTGTGGGGAGTCCAGCACCCGCAGCAGCAACTCCGGTGGAACCGTCACGCGGCCGGGGCGTTCCCGCAGGCGGCTCAGCGAGATGGCCGGGGTGTAGAAGTCGCCGAGCCGGGAGTCGAGCGGCGCCTCCTCGACCGACAGCGGGTCGATGGTCTCGACGGGCTCCGGCAGGCCACGCAGGGCCGCCAGCAGCTCCGCGCGGTCGCGCCCGCGCCAGGCCAGCACCAGGAACGGGTCGTCGTCGAAGGCCTCCGCCAGCACGTACAGCACGGCGGAGACGTGCTTGCAGGGCTTGCCCCAGTCGGGGCAGGAGCAGTCCATGTCCAACCTGGACGGGAAGAGCGGAAGCCCCAGCTCCTCGAAGAGGTCCACGAGCTCGTGCGGCATGTCGCCGGCTAGCAGAGCGGCGCGGTACAGGGCCTGCGATCCGAGCGCGGCGAGAATCCTCGTCCACTGTGGCTCGTCGAACGCCGGGATGCCGATGGTGACCAGATACGGTTCCGGCCGCGAACCCTGCACCCGCCCGGCGACCCGGCCGGGGGTCAGCTCGAAGTCGATGACCTGGCCCTTGCGTGCGTACGCGCGGCCGCGCGCCAGCCGGCCCGCGTCGCAGGTGCGCTCGAGGATGTCGACGAAGCGGCGGGACCACCACTGCTCGCCGATCTTGCCGCGCTTGGCGCGCACGGCGATGCCGCCGTCCACGCGGATCGGCCCGGTCGTGGAGAACCAGCGTCCCTCGGGGTCGACGGGCATGTCAGCGCACCGCCGGGTCGAGCGAGAACAGCTCGCGCAGCTGGTCGGTGTCGAGATCCGTCACCCAGTCCTCGCCCGTGCCCACCGCCGCGGACGCCAGTGCCTTCTTGCGCTCGATCATCGCGTCGATCTTCTCCTCGAGGGTGCCGGTGCAGATGAACTTGCGCACCTGCACGTTGCGCGACTGTCCGATGCGGAACGCGCGGTCGGTGGCCTGGTCCTCGACGGCGGGGTTCCACCAGCGGTCGACGTGGATGACGTGGTTCGCGGCCGTCAGGTTGAGGCCCGTGCCGGCGGCCTTGAGGGAAAGCAGGAAGAGCACCGGCTCGCTGTCGTTCTGGAAGCGGTCGACCAGTTCGTCGCGCCGGGCCTTGTTGAGTCCACCATGGAGCCAGAGCACCGGCCGGTCGAGGTGCGCCGCCAGGTAGGGCTGCAGCATCGTGCCGAACTCCGCGTACTGCGTGAAGATCAGGGCCTTGTCGCCGTCCTCGATGATCTCCTCGGTGAGCTCCTCGAGCCGGGCCAGCTTGCCGGACCGGCCCGGCAGTCGGGAGCCGTCCTTGAGCAGGTGGGCGGGGTGGTTGCAGACCTGCTTGAGCTTGGTCATCGCGGCGATCACGTTGCCGCGCCGCTGGATGCCCTCGCTGTTGTCGATGACGGCCATCATGTCCTCGACCACGGCCTGGTAGAGCGTCGCCTGTTCGGCGGTGAGCGTGCACCAGACCTTCATCTCGTTCTTCTCCGGCAGGTCGGAGATGATCGACTTGTCGGTCTTGAGGCGGCGTAGCACGAACGGGCCGGTGGCGCGCTTGAGGGCGGCGGTCGCGTCGGCGTCGCCGCGCACCTCGATCGGCTCCTGGAACCTGCGCCGGAACCGCTTCGCGGGCCCGAGCAGGCCCGGGTTGCAGAACTCCATGATGGACCAGAGCTCGGCGAGGTGGTTCTCGACGGGCGTGCCGGTCAGCGCGAGCCGGGTGCGTGCCGGGATCGCCCGGACCGCCTGCGCCTGCCGGGTGCCGCTGTTCTTGATCGCCTGCGCCTCGTCGCACGTGACCCGTCCCCAGTGGACCTCACGCAGCGCCTCGAGGTCGCGCAGCGCCGTGCCGTACGTGGTGATGACCAGGTCCGCGGCGGCCACCGCGTCGCGGAAGTCCTCCTCGCGCTTGCGGGCGCCGCCGTGATGGACGTGTACCCGCAGGGCGGGCGCGAAGCGGGCCGCCTCCTTCTGCCAGTTGCTTACCAGCGACATCGGGCAGACGAGCAGGGTCGGCGCGACCGGAACCCCGGGATCCGACCGCTCGGCGAGCAGCAGCGACAACGTCTGCGCCGTCTTGCCGAGGCCCATGTCGTCGGCCAGGATGCCGCCCAGCCCGAGCCGCGCCAGGAAGTGCAGCCACGACAGGCCCCGCTCCTGGTACGGCCGGAGCGTGCCCTGGAAGCCCGGGGGCGTCGGCACCGGGCTCAGCCGCTCGGCGGCATGGCCCGAGATCAGGTCGCCGAGCGCGCCGTCCGCGTCCACCTCGACCAGCGGCAGGTCCTCCTCGCCGCCGTCGACCACCTGTTGCAGCACCTCGGCCGCGGTGAGCTCGCCCTCGCGGCGCCGGCCGACGGCCTTCAGCGCGGCCTTGAGCTGGCGGTCGTCCAGCTC
This sequence comes from Actinoplanes sp. NPDC049118, assembly GCF_040648555.1. NCBI lineage: Bacteria > Bacillati > Actinomycetota > Actinomycetes > Micromonosporales > Micromonosporaceae > Actinoplanes > Actinoplanes sp. NPDC049118. The sequence continues at coordinate 277,330 of NZ_JBEZDY010000008.1, read as the reverse complement.
GACCCATTGCCCGCGGACCCGGACCAGCGGCACCTTTAGCCGGGCCAGATCGGCCAGTTCGTCGGCGCTGACCGTGCCCTCGCCGATCACCAGGTCGATGCGGAAGTCGACAAGCTGGTCCAGGCCGAACCCGGAGTCGGCGGCGGCCTTGCCGGACGGGGTCCTGCTGCGGGTCCGGGTGGTGAGCTTCAGCCCGACCGCCTTGCGCCCCGCCCAGGCCGGCAGCTGGACGCCGAAGCCGGCGGCCTGCAACAGGGGCGCGGCCTGGCGCAGGAACTCGTGCGCCTCGCCCGTGCTCAGCGACATCCCCTCGGGCTGCGCCTGCAGCAGGGCCTCGTGCAGCGCCGGGAACAGCCGGACCGCGCGGCCCAGCCCGGCCAGCAGGGTCTCGTCGGGGCGGGCCGGCAGGCCGGGCATCCGGGTGCCGGACCAGAGACCGGCGGCGGGCAGATAGAGGCTGGGGTCTTCGGCGGACTGGAGGGCGAAGTCCAGCGCCCACCCGTCCTCGCCCGGTGGCGGTTCGGCCAGCCGGAAGCTGACCCGGATCGGCCCGTTGGCCTCGTGCGCCGCCCGCAGCCAGCCGACCAGCGGCTTCGAGAGCTCTGCCACGTCGGCGGGCCGCGCCCCGGGCAGCGCGGGGTCGGCGGCGGTGAGCGCGGCGATCCAGCGATCGGGCAGGGGAGCCTTCGGGCCGGGGCGCATGCCGACCAGCAGCCGCTCGGGCAGCACCGCCCGCGCGGCGGCGTCGACGAGCACCTCCACCGCGTCCCGCAGCGTCCGCCCGACCCCGACCCCGGAGCCCGCGGGCGGCGTGCCGTGATCGGCGGTGCCTCCGCCGGTCGACGCCGCGCGGCAGACCGGCGGCATCGCGGTGGCGAAGTCCCGGTAGGACGCGGCGTCGGCCCCGGTGAGCACCGGGCGCCACCGCGCGGCCGGCACCCCGGACTCCATCACCAGCTGCGGCAGCATCCGGCCGCGGCGGGCGAGGTCGCAGGCGTGGCCGGCCAGCACGCACAGGTAGCGCAGCGATGCCGCCGCGCTCCACGGCCCCTCCGGGTCCGGATCGGCGAGCGCGCCCAGCGCCGCGAGCGCGCTCTCGGCGGGCACCATCAGCGCCGGCGTCTCCCAGGCGCCGAGCCGGACGCCCCGCCCGGGCGCCTCGCTGCCCGTCTCCGGCGAGGGGAGCGGGCCCTTCGGGGTGCCCGGCAGGTGCAGGGTCACCCCGGCGCCGGCCGCCTTGGCCAGGGCGTCGCGAAGATCGTCCGAGGAGCCGGTCAGCGCGGCGGTCAGCGCCTCGGCCGGCACCGCGAAGGGATGCGGGCGGCGGCGGGCCCGCGAGGAGGTGGTCAGCGGGAGCTCGGGGTCCTCGGCCCAGAGGGCGAGCCTCCCGGGCGCGGACTCACCGGCGATCCACACGCCATGCACGACGAGCACTGGCACTCCGATTTCCGATCGATCTGTCGAGGTTAACGACCGGGCACCCCCGCGGCGCATGGGGCGGCCCGCCGGGCAGGGCCACGCGTGCCGAACGGGTCCCGGGGTGCCGGCCGGGAGCAGGACCAGTGACCCGCGCCGCTGACGCCCGCAGCAGGCGACACGTAGGCTTCGTGGCGTGACGGCGAATCAGGAGATCGACAGCATCCTGCAGCGCGGGGCCGACGGTGGGCGGATCACGCCCGAGGAGGCGCTGCTGCTCTACACCGACGCGCCCTTCCACGCCCTCGGCGAGGCGGCGGACGCGATCCGGCGCCGGCGTTACCCGGACGGGATCGTCACCTACCTGATCGACCGCAATATCAACTACACGAACGTGTGCGTCACGGCCTGCAAGTTCTGCGCCTTCTATCGGGCGCCGAAGCACGCCGAGGGCTGGTCGCACCCGATGGAGGAGATCCTGCACCGCTGCTCCGAGGCGATCGACCTCGGCGCCACGCAGGTGATGCTCCAGGGCGGTCACCACCCCGACTACGGCGTCGAGTATTACGAGAACCTCTTCTCCTCGGTCAAGCAGGCCTACCCGCAGCTGATGATCCACTCGATCGGCCCGAGCGAGATCCTGCACATGGCGAAGGTCTCCGGCGTCTCGATCGAGGAGGCTGTCGTCCGGATCAAGGCGGCCGGCCTCGACTCCATCGCCGGTGCGGGTGCCGAGATGCTGCCCGACCGGCCGCGCAAGGCGATCGCCCCGCTCAAGGAGTCGGGCGCCCGCTGGCTGGAGGTCATGGCCGTGGCGCACCGCAACGGCCTGAGCTCCACCGCCACGATGATGATGGGCACCGGCGAGACGAACGCCGAGCGCATCGAGCACATCCGGATGATCCGCGACGTGCAGGACCTGGCCGTGGCGAACGGCTACGTCGACTCGGCCGTCGAGGCCGAGGGCAGCGTCGGCGGCTTCCGGGCGTTCATCCCGTGGACCTACCAGCCGGAGAACAACCACCTCAAGGGCCGCACCCAGGCCACCACGATGGAATACCTCCGCTTCATCGCGGTCTCCCGGCTGTTCTTCGACAACGTCGCGCACCTGCAGGCCTCGTGGCTGACCACCGGCAAGGACGTCGGCCAGCTCGCCCTGCACCTGGGCGTCGACGACCTCGGTTCGATCATGCTCGAGGAGAACGTGATCTCCTCCGCGGGCGCGCGTCACCGGTCCAACCTGCACGAGCTGATCTGGATGATCCGCACGGCGGGCCGCGTACCGGCGCAGCGCGACACCCTCTACCGGCACCTCGCGGTGCACGCGACCGAGGCGGACGATCCCACGGACGAGCGCGTGGTCTCGCACTTCTCATCGATCGCGATGCCCGGCGGCGGCGCCGCCCGCACGCAGCTCCCGCTCGTGGACGCCTCCTAGGCGGCGGCGCCGCCACCACGGCGAAACTGAGGGGTGTCGATGGGCCGTATGACCGTCCGGATCGACCGATCGGTCAGGTGAGGGTCAGCGGAGCGTGCAGGGGCTGATTGCTCCTCGGTAACGAGCTGCGCGTGTCCCTGGCCAAGCGTGTTTGCGCTGTTACGTTGCCTGCGTAACACCGCAACAACTGAAGCGTCGCCACGACTCATGACCGTCGGCGGCGGGGTCGGACCCGACCGATGGCGGTCGTATATATAACGCACAAGGCGCGGGCGGGATGGTTATCCATCCCGCCCGTTCTGTGTGAGGTGGGCTTCAGTCCGGCGAGGGGTGGCGGGCGGGGCGCTCGGATGGTGCAGAGTAGGCAGGCGTGACGCGCGCAGACCTGGACAAGCAGCCGCATGAGGTCGCCGAGATGTTCGACGGCGTGGCCGAGCGGTACGACCTGACCAACACCGTGCTCTCCTTCGGGCAGGACCGCGGCTGGCGCCGGGCGACCCGGGCGGCGCTGGCGCTGCGCCCGGGCGAGCTGGTCCTCGACGTCGGCGCGGGCACCGGGGTCTCGACCGAGGAACTGGGCCGGTCGGGCGCCTTCGCGGTCGGCGCGGACCTGTCGACCGGGATGCTCCGGGCGGGCCGGCGCAGCGGCCGGACCGTGCCGCTGGTCGCCGGCGACGCGCTCAAGCTGCCGTTCCCCGACGAGGCGTTCGACGCGGTGACGATCTCCTTCGCCCTGCGCAACGTCGTCGACACCTCCGCGGCGCTGCGCGAACTGGCCCGGGTGACCCGGCCGGGCGGGCGCCTGGTGGTGTGCGAGTTCAGCCACCCGACCGGTGCGGCGTTCCGGAAGATCTACCTGTCCTACCTGATGCGCAGCCTGCCGGCCGTGGCGCGCGGCGTCTCGAGCAACCCGGAGGCGTACGTCTATCTCGCCGAGTCGATCCGCGCCTGGCCGGACCAGCGGGGGCTGGCGGCCCGCATCTCCGGGTCGGGCCCGTGGTCGCGGGTGGGCTGGCGCAACCTGACCGGGGGCATCGTCGCCCTGCACCGGGCCACGAAGAGCTGAAAAATGGCGTTTGCCCGGTTCCCTCCGGTGCGGGGTGTTTAGCTCGGGTGCATGACGACAATCGACTATCTTGTCGACGACTCCGATATCGACGTCCCGATCGACGACCGGGACGAGGGCGAGCGCCGGGCGCAGGAGCTGGCGCATCGTATCCGGATGGTCGCCGTCGTGGATCCGGAACACGCGCAGCGGCTGGTGGATGAGCTGATCGTCGCGTTGGACGTCGCGCTTGGCGGTACATTTTCCGAGCACCTGGACGGACCCGCCCGCGAGGCCGCGGAGCGGGTAATCCAGAAGAGCAGGAACGGGCACGGAGCGGGCATTTCACCGCTCGGAAACAGTTAGGGTTCCCTAACCCCTATTCGCTTCAATGGCCGTCTTAGACTCCGGACTGGGCTGGCTTGTGAACTGTTTCACGAGCCTGCGCTTGACGGAGGTGAGCCGTGAACGACCTCGCTACCGCAGGAGGAACCGTCGCCGACGAGGCCGACGTGATCGTTGTCGGGGCAGGGCCGGGCGGCTCCGCCGCCGCATACCACATGGCGCGGCACGGCCTGCGTGTCCTGCTGCTGGAGAAGACCGAGTTCCCGCGCGAGAAGGTGTGCGGTGACGGCCTCACTCCACGTGCGACCCGCCAGCTCATCCGGATGGGTGTGGACACTTCCGAGAAGGCCGGCTGGCTCCACAATCGCGGGCTGCGGGTCATCGGTGGCGGCGTGCGCCTCGAACTGGACTGGCCCGAGCTGGCCAGCTTCCCCGACTACGGTCTGGTTCGGACCCGTCTCGACTTCGACGACCTGCTGGCCAAGCGCGCGGTGGAAGCCGGCGCGCTGCTGCGGACCGGGGTCACCGTGACCGGCCCGGTGCTCGACGAGGACGGCTGGGCGATCGGGGTGCAGGCCAAGGTCGGCCCCGGTAAGGAACCCGTCCAGTATCGCGCGCCGCTGGTCATCGCGGCGGACGGCGTGTCCGGCAAGCTCCCGCTCGCCATGGGCCTCGCCAAGCGCGACGACCGGCCGATCGGGGTCGCCGTCCGGCGCTACTACCACTCGCCGTCCCGCGCCGACGACGACTACCTGGAGTCCTGGCTGGAGCTGCGCAGCGCGCAGGACCGCGACCGGCTGCTGCCCGGGTACGGATGGATCTTCGGGCTCGGCGACGGCCGGGTGAACGTGGGTCTCGGCATCCTCAACTCGTCGAGCGCCTTCGGCAAGACCAACTACCGCGCGATGCTCACCGACTGGCTCAACACGACACCGGCCGACTGGGGCATGCGCGGCGAGGACAATGCGGACGGCCCGATCCTCGGCGCCGCGCTGCCGATGGGCTTCAACCGGGTTCCGCACTACACGCGGGGCGTCATGCTCGTCGGGGACTCCGGCGGCATGGTCAACCCGATGAACGGCGAGGGCATCGCGTACGCGATGGAGTCGGGCGAGCTGGCCGCGGAGGTCGCCGTCCAGGCGCTCGCCCGGCCCGCCGGCGCCGACCGCGAGCGCGCGCTGCGGGCGTACCCGGCGGAGTTGAAGGATCGTTTCGGTGGGTACTACCGGCTCGGTGGTGTGTTCGTGAAGCTCATCGGCAATCCGCAGATCATGCGGATCGCCACCCGGCACGGCATGCCGCACCCGACGCTGATGCGTTTCGTGCTCAAGCTCCTGGCCAACCTGACGGATCCGCGGGACGGAGACGCGATGGACCGAATCATCAACGGTCTGACGAAGGTCGCACCCGCGGTATGAACATCAGGGCCACCCCGGTCGGAGCCACGCGAAACCGGATTAATAGTGTGAAGCGGCTAACAGTCGAGCAGGAGACGGCATGACGCTCAATCCTTACGTACCGATCGTCGGGCTGCTGATCCTCGGCGCGCTCTTTGCATTGTTCTCGGTGTCGATCGCGCCCATCGTGGGTCCCAAGCGGTACAACCGCGCCAAACTCGAGGCCTACGAGTGCGGCATCGAGCCGGCACCCCAGCCGATCGGCGGTGGCCGCTTCCCGGTCAAGTTCTACCTGACCGCGATGCTCTTCATCATCTTCGACATCGAGACCATCTTCCTCTACCCGTGGGCGGTGTCCTTCGAGGCGCTCGGCCTGTTCGGCTTCGTCGAAATGGTCCTCTTCATCGTCACCGTCTTCATCGCATACACCTACGTGTGGCGGCGCGGCGGACTCAACTGGGACTGAGAGGGGGCGGCTATGGGAATCGAAGAAAAGCTGCCGGCCGGCGTTCTGCTGACGTCTGTCGAGAAGCTCTCCAACTGGGCCCGCAAGTCGTCGTTCTGGGGCGCCACCTTCGGGCTCGCCTGCTGCGCCATCGAGATGATGGCCTCCGGCGGCCCGCACTACGACCTCGGCCGCTGGGGCATGGAGGTCTTCCGGGCCTCGCCACGCCAGGCTGACCTGATGATCGTCGCCGGCCGGGTGAGCCAGAAGATGGCGCCGGTGGTGCGGCAGATCTACGACCAGATGCCCGAGCCGCGCTCGGTCATCTCGATGGGCGTCTGCGCCTCGTCGGGCGGCATGTTCAACAACTACGCGATCGTGCAGGGCGTCGACCACATCGTGCCGGTCGACATCTACCTGCCGGGCTGCCCGCCGCGCCCCGAGATGCTGATCGACGCGATCCTCAAGATGCGCGAGAAGGTCATGGCCGCGCCGCTCGGCCCGAACGGCCGCAAGATGCTCGAGGCCCGCCGGGCCGAGGGCAAGCTGCCGATCGTCGCACCCGGCGCCATGCCGTCCTCGTACCGCGCGGACAAGGTCCGCCGGGCCGAGTGGACCCAGGCCGTCAAGGAGGGCCGCGAGGAGCAGCTGCGCATCGAGAACTGGATGAAGCTGCAGCCGCACCTTCGGGAGGATGGCAAGTGAGCATTTCGCAGAATCCTGAAGGAGCTCATCTGGGTTCGCCGGCGGAGCTTCCGGACAACCCGCAGAAGGGCATGTTCGGCATCGAGGGCACCGGCGACGTGTCCGGCTTCGGCGGCCTGGCCCGCCCGCACCCGGCCGTCGCGGGAAGCTCGCGGCCGTTCGGCGGCTACTTCGACGAGGTCTACGACGCGCTGGAGGAGGCCTACCCCGGCTTCGCCGACGCGATCGAGAAGGTCGTGGTCGACCGGGGTGAGCTGACCCTGCACATCGCGCCGGAGCGGATCGCCGAGGTCGCCCGGATCATGCGCGACGACGAGTCGCTGCGCTTCGAGCTCTGCTCGTCGGTGTCGGGCGTGGACTATCTCGCCTCCGACGCGCGCCGCCTGCACGTCTGCTACGAACTGCTGTCGATGACCTACCGCCGGCGGGTCCGCCTCGAGGTGGCCATACCGGCCGGTGGCAGCCTGCCGAGCGTGACCAGCGTCTACCCGACCGCCGACTGGCAGGAGCGGGAGGCCTACGACATGTTCGGGGTCATCTTCACCGGCCACCCCAACCTCACCCGGATTCTCATGCCGGATGACTGGGAGGGCCACCCGCAGCGCAAGGACTACCCCCTCGGCGGCGTGCCCGTCGAGTACAAGGGCGCCGAAATTCCGCCGCCGGACCAGCGGAGGGTCTACCAATGACGACATCGGGATACGCGACCGAGCGTGAGACCACCGAGGGGCGCGTCTTCAACGTCACCGGTGGTGATTGGGACACCGTCACCGGCGGCATCGACCCGCTCAGCAACGAGAAGATCGTCGTCAACATGGGTCCTCAGCACCCGTCGACGCACGGCGTGCTGCGTCTCGTCCTGGAGCTCGAAGGCGAGACGGTGACCGAGGTGCGCCCGGTCGTCGGTTACCTGCACACCGGCATCGAGAAGAGCACGGAGTACCGCAACTGGGTGCAGGGCACGACGTTCGTGACCCGCGCCGACTATCTCGCGCCGATGTTCAACGAGGCCGCGTACTGCCTGGCGGTCGAGAAGCTGCTCGGCATCACCGACGACATCACCGAGCGGGCCAACACGATCCGCGTGCTCATGATGGAGCTCAACCGGATCTCGTCGCACCTGGTCTGGATCGCCACCACGGGCATGGAACTCGGCGCGATCTCGATGATGCTGTACGGCTTCCGCGAGCGCGAGTACATCCTCGACATCTTCGAGGAGACCTCGGGCCTGCGGATGAACTCGGCGTACATCCGCCCGGGCGGCGTCGCGCAGGACATCCCCGACTCGGCGATCAAGAAGATCCGTGACTTCATCAAGTATCTGCCGAAGAAGCTCAAGGAGTACGAGGCGCTGCTCTCCGGCCAGGTCATCTGGCACGAGCGCACCAAGGGCGTCGCGGTGCTGGACGTGACGGGCTGCCTGTCGCTGGGCGTTACCGGCCCGGTGCTGCGCTCGGCCGGCCTGGCCTGGGACCTGCGCAAGACGATGCCGTACTGCGGCTACGAGACGTACAAGTTCGAGGTGCCGACCGCGCAGACCGGCGACGTCTGGGGCCGCTACCTGGTCCGGATGGCGGAGATCCGTGAGTCGCTGAAGATCGTCGAGCAGGCGCTCGACCGGCTCAAGCCCGGCCCGATCATGATCGCGGACAAGAAGATCGCGTGGCCGGCCCAGCTCGCCGTCGGCGTCGACGGCCTGGGCAACTCGCTCGAGCACGTCGCCAAGATCATGGGTCAGTCGATGGAATCGCTGATCCACCACTTCAAGCTCGTGACCGAGGGCTTCCGGGTGCCGGCGGGCCAGGTCTACGTCGGCATCGAGCACCCGCGCGGCGAGCTCGGCGTGCACGCGGTCTCCGACGGCGGCACGCATCCCTACCGCGTGCACATGCGCGACCCGAGCTTCGTGAACCTCCAGGCCATCCCCGCGATGGCGGAAGGTGCGCTGCTGGCCGACGTCATCGCCGGCGGCGCGTCCCTGGACCCCGTGATGGGTGGGTGTGACCGCTAAATGTCAGAAACCACGGTGGACTTCTCCCCGGCCGCCGCGCCACTTGCCGAGAAGCTCCTGGAACCGGCTCTGGAGATCATCGCGCGCTACCCGGTTGGGCGCGAGCGCTCGGCGCTGCTCCCGCTGCTGCACCTCGTGCAGACCGAGGAGGGGCACGTCAGCCCCCGCGGCGTCGCGTTCTGCGCCGAGATCCTGGGCATCAACAAGGCACAGGTCGGCGCGGTGGCGACCTTCTACACCATGTACAAGCGCCGGCCGACCGGCGAGTACCTGGTCAGCGTCTGCACCAACACCCTGTGCAACGTCATGGGCGGCCAGGAGGTCTACGACGGGCTCGTCGAACACCTCGGCGTCGGCCACGACGAGACCACTGCCGACGGCAAGATCACGCTGGAGCACGCCGAGTGCCTCGCGGCGTGCGACTACGCGCCGGTCGTGACGGTCAACTACGACTTCGCGATCGACAACACCACCCCGCAGGCGGCGGTCGACCTGGTCGAGCAGCTGCGCAAGGACGAGCGCCCGGCGCCGATCCGTGGCGCGCGGATCTGCTCGCTCAAGCAGATGCAGCACCAGCTGGCCGGCTTCGGCGACGAGCGCGAGGGCGCGGTCGCCGACGGCCCGGCCGGCGCGCCGACGCTGCGCGGCGTCAGCCTCGCGCAGGAGCACGGCATCGCGGTCGCGAACTTCAACATCGACGCTCCGATCACGACCACCAAGCCGGCCCGCGACGAGTCCGCCAAGGCCGTCAAGGACCCGGGACCGGCGCGGCAGAAGCCCGCGGAGACCGGCAAGGTCGCCGCCGCCGGGCGCAAGGCGGTTGGTGCGGTCAAGGCCGCGGCCGCGACGGTGGCCGACAAGGCGCCGCGCCGCACCACGGGCGGCCGCGGCAAGGCGAAGGCGGGCGAGCCGACCAGCGCCGGGGACGTCAAGGACCCGCAGGTGCGGACCGCCGAGCAGCGCAACCCGGACGCGTCGACGCCGGCGCCGGACGCGTCGAAGACGGACGCCACCCCGGTCCCGTCGAACCCCGCCGAGGCCGCCGGCGTCGCCGGCAACCAGCCCGCCGGCGACGGCAAGCCCGCCGGTGACAGCGTCGGTAACGAGGAGAAGAAGTGACCCAGCCACGGCGCGAGGTTCTCCAGAAGCTCACCCCGGTCCTCACCAAGCGCTGGCTCTCGCCGGACGCCTGGAAGATCGACACCTACGAGCGGCTCGACGGGTACGCGGCGGTCCGCAAGGCCCTGGACGTGCACCCCGACGACCTGATCACGCTCATCAAGGACTCGGGCCTGCGCGGCCGCGGCGGCGCCGGCTTCCCGACCGGGCTCAAGTGGAGCTTCATCCCGCAGGGCGACGGCAAGCCGCACTACCTCGTCATCAACGCCGACGAGGGCGAGCCGGGCACCTGCAAGGACCTGCCCCTGATGACCTACGACCCGCACTCGCTCATCGAGGGCGCGATCATCGCGTCCTACGCGATCCGGGCCAGCCGGGCGTTCATCTACATCCGCGGTGAGGCCGTGCACGCCGCGCGCCGGCTGCGCAACGCCGTCAAGGAGGCCTACGCCAAGGGCTACCTCGGCGAGAACATCCTCGGCTCCGGGTTCGACCTGGACCTCGTCGTGCACAGCGGCGCGGGTGCGTACATCTGCGGCGAGGAGACGGCGCTGCTCGACTCCCTCGAGGGCTTCCGCGGCCAGCCCCGGCTGCGCCCGCCGTTCCCCGCGGTCGCCGGCCTGTACGCGAGCCCGACGGTGGTCAACAACGTCGGCACCATCGCCAGCGTGCCGTACATCGTGCTGGGCGGCGCGGACTGGTGGAAGAGCATGGGCACGGAGAAGTCGTCCGGCCCGATGATCTACTCGCTCTCCGGCCGGATCGCCAACCCGGGCCAGTACGAGTGCGGCCTCGGCATCACCCTGCGCGAGCTGATCGAGCTCGCGGGCGGCATGAAGCCGGGCCACAACCTGAAGTTCTGGACGCCGGGCGGCTCCTCGACGCCGCTGCTGACCGCCGAGCACATCGACACCGCGATGGACTTCGAGGGCGTCGCCGCGGCCGGCTCGATCCTGGGCACGACGGCGATGCAGATCTTCTCCGACCAGGACTGCCCGGTCTACGCGACCTGGCGCTGGCTGGAGTTCTACCACCACGAGTCCTGCGGCAAGTGCACTCCGTGCCGCGAGGGCAACTACTGGATGGTGCGCACCTACCGCCGGATCCTCTCCGGCCAGGGCACCCACCAGGATCTGGACACCCTCCAGGACACCGCCGACAACATCTTCGGCCGCTCGTTCTGCGGTCTCGGTGACGGTGCCGCGACGCCGGTCATGTCGACGCTGAAGTTCTTCCGCCAGGACTACCTGGACTACATCGAGGGCCGGACCGCCCCGCGGCTGTCCGAGAAGGCCCTGGTAGGAGCGCACTGATATGACGGACGTTGCCAAGAAGACCGACCTGGTCACGCTGACCGTGGACGGCGTTGAGGTGACCGCCGCCAAGGGCGAGCTGGTCATCCGGGTCGCGGAGCGGATGGGCATCGCGATCCCGCGGTTCTGCGACCACCCGCTGCTGGCCCCGGCCGGCGCCTGCCGCCAGTGTCTGGTCGAGGTGGAGGGCCAGCGCAAGCCGGTCGCCTCCTGCACGCAGACGGTGGCACCCGGCATGGTGGTCAAGACCCAGCTCAGCTCGCCCGTCGCCGCCAAGGCGCAGGCCGGCGTGATGGAGCTGCTGCTCGCCAACCACCCGCTGGACTGCCCGACCTGCGACAAGGGCGGCGAGTGCCCGCTGCAGAACCAGGCGATGTCCAACGGCCGCTCGGACTCGCGGTTCCACGAGCACAAGCGCGAGTACGAGAAGCCGATCCACATCTCCAGCCAGGTGCTGCTGGACCGCGAGCGCTGCATCCTCTGCCAGCGCTGCACCCGCTTCTCCGAGGAGATCGCCGGGGACAAGTTCATCGACCTGATGGACCGCTCGTCCGGCGAGCAGATCAACGTCTACCGCGACGACTTCTTCGGCGGCGAGGGCTTCGGCGACGGCGACGCCGGCGAGGACCCGGGCGACGTGCCCTTCAACTCGTACTTCTCCGGGAACACCATCCAGATCTGCCCGGTCGGCGCGCTGACCGGCGAGCAGTACCGCTTCCGCGCCCGGCCGTTCGACCTGGTCTCCTCGCCGACGGCGTGCGAGCACTGCGCGGCCGGCTGCGCACAGCGCGCCGACCACCGGCGCGGCAAGGTGCTTCGGCGCCTCGCCGGCGACGACCCGGCGGTCAACGAGGAGTGGAACTGCGACAAGGGCCGGTGGGGCTTCCGGTACGCCACCGCCTTCGACCGCATCACCACCCCGCAGGTCCGCGACGCCGGCACCGGCGAGCTGCGCGAGGCCTCCTGGAGCGAGGCGCTGCTCGCCGCGGCCGAGGGACTGCAGGCCGCGAAGGCCCGGGGCGTCGGCGTGCTCACCGGCGGCCGCCTCACGGTCGAGGACGCTTACGCGTACGCGAAGTTCGCCCGGGTGGCGCTCGGCACCAACGACATCGACTTCCGGGCCCGCCCGCTGCGCGCCACGGGCTCGCCCCTCGGCACCGACGAGGAGGCGGAGTTCCTCGCCGCCTCGATCGCCGCCGGTTCGGACGTGACCTACGAGGATGTCGAGGACGCCCCCGCGGCGGTCATCGTCGGCCTCGAGCCGGAGGAGGAGTGCCCCATCCTCTTCCTGCGGCTGCGCAAGGGCCACGGCAAGAAGAGGCTCAAGGTCACGGCCGTTGCGCCGTACCTGAGCCGCGGTTTCGAGAAGCTCGGCGCGGCCCTGGTCGCGGCCGTGCCCGGTGACGAGGCCCGGCTGCTCGCCGCCGACGCGACGGTGACCGCGGCGCTCGGCGAGCCGGGCGCCCTGCTGATCGTCGGAGAGCGGCTCGCGAGCGTGCCCGGTGGCCTCTCCGCCGCCGCCGCGCTGGCCGCCCGCACCGGAGCCCGCCTCGCGTGGGTGCCCCGGCGCGCGGGCGATCGCGGCGCGGTCGACGCCGGCTGCCTGCCCAACCTGCTTCCCGGCGGCCGTCCGGTCACCGACGCGGTAGCGCGGGCCGAACTGGCCCGGGCCTGGGACGTCGAGGAGGGCGCGCTGCCCGGCGCCGTCGGCCGTGACACCGACGCGATCGTGGCGGCGGCCGCCGACGGCACGCTCGGCGCGCTGCTGGTCGCGGGCGTGGACCCGGCCGACCTGGCCGATCCGCGCCTGGCCGAGCAGGCGCTCGACAACGTGCCGTTCGTGGTCAGTCTCGAACTGCGCCAGAGCGCGGTCACCCGCCGCGCGGACGTGGTGCTGCCGATCGCGCCCGCCGCCGAGAAGCCCGGCACCTACATGGACTGGGAGGGCCGGCTGCGGACCTTCGAGGCGGTGCTCAACACCACCGCGATGACCGACGGCCGGGTGCTGGAGGCCATCGCGGCGCTGATGGACGTCGCGCTCACCACCGGCGACGTCTCCGTGATCCGCCGCGAGCTGGGCAGCATTCCGGCGAGCCGCTGCGACCGTCCGGCCGTGCCGGCCGTCGCCGCGGCCGGGCCGCCGAAGCCGGGTGCCGGCGAGGCGGTCCTCGCGTCCTGGCATCACCTGATCGACCTCGGTTCGATGCTCGACGGCGACGAGGTGCTGGCCGGGACGGCCCGCGCCCCGCTGGCGCGCATCGGCAAGGACCTCGCCGAGTCGCTCGGCGTCGCCGACGGCGACGCCGTCACGGTCGGCACCGACCGCGGTGCGATCACGCTGCCGGCGGCGATCACCGATCTGCCCCCGCAGGTGGTGTGGCTGCCCACGAACTCGCCGGGCTCGACGCTGCGTCGCAGCCTCGGCGTCACCTCGGGTGCGGTGGTCCGGCTCAGTGCCGGCAAGCCGGGTCCGATCCTCGCTCAGGGGGCGAACTCATGATGACCTCGGCGATCCTCGCCAACGCGCAGGACCCGACGCTGGAGACCTTCCAGAACGACGTCTGGTGGATCGTGCTCATCAAGCTGCTGGGTGTCTTCGTCATCCTGCTGCTGCTGACACTGTTCACGATCAACTACGAGCGCAAGGTCGTGGCCCGGATGGCGGTCCGGCCGGGCCCCAACCAGGTCGGGCCCAAGGGCTGGCTGCAGAGCCTCTCGGACGGCGTCAAGCTGCCGTTCAAGGAGGAGATCATCCCGAAGACCGCCGACAAGGTGGTCTACTTCATCGCGCCGGTGATCTCGGCGACCGTCGCGTTCACCGCGTTCTCGGTGATTCCCTTCGGGCCGGTCGTGACGATGTTCGGGCAGACGACCGCGCTTCAGCTCACCGACGTGCCGGTCTCCGTGCTCGTGCTGCTCGCCTGCTCCTCGATGGCGGTGTACGGCGTCGTGCTGGCCGGCTGGGCGTCGGGTTCGACGTACCCGCTGCTGGGCGGCCTGCGTTCGAGCGCACAGATGATCTCGTACGAGGTCGCGATGGGCCTGTCGATCGTGGCGGTCTTCATGACGGCCGGCACCATGTCGACCTCGCAGATCGTCGCGGCGCAGGCCGGCAGCGACCCGTCGACGAAGCTCGACATCCTCGGCTGGCACCCGACGCCACCGAGCTGGTACGCCGTCCTGCTGCTGCCCAGCTTCGTCATCTACTGCATCGCGGCGGTCGGCGAGACCAACCGGGCGCCGTTCGACCTGCCCGAGGCGGAGTCGGAGCTCGTCGGCGGCTTCCACACCGAGTACTCGTCGTTCAAGTTCGCGCTCTTCTTCCTCGCCGAGTACATCAACATGATCACCGTCTCGGCGTTCGCGACGACGCTGTTCCTCGGCGGCTGGCGGGCGCCCTGGCCGGTCACCGCGATCTGGGACTGGGTGGCGCACCTGCTGGGCCAGCCGGGCGGAGGCGCCAACACCGGCTGGGTCCCGCTGATCTGGTGGCTCGGCAAGGTGCTGATCCTGCTGTTCGGCTTCATCTGGCTGCGGGCCACCCTGCCCCGGATGCGCTACGACCAGTTCATGCGCTTCGGCTGGAAGGTGCTCATCCCGGTCAACCTGGTCTGGATCCTCTTCCTGGCCGGGGTCCGGGTCACCAACACCCGGGTCGACGGCGGCGCCCGCTGGGTGATCTACCTCGTCGCGGCGGTGCTGGTGCTCGGGATCGCGCTGCTCTGGCCGGCCAGCAAGAAGCCACGCGTCTACTCCATCGAGGAACAGCTGGCCGCCCGGCCACCGGGCAGCTTCCCGGTCCCGCCGATGGACCTGCAGGTGCCTCCCAGCCCACGGGCGCGCCGCGCGGTCGCCGAACGCCAGCCGGCCAAGGTCGGCGGCACGACCCCCAGCCCGGACGACACGTCAGACAAGGAGGTGTGACGTGGGAACGTTCACGGGCTCGTTCAAGGGCTTCGGGGTCACCTTCGCGCACATGTTCCGCAAGGTCATCACGACCGACTATCCGTTCTCACCGCCGAAGCCGGCGCCGCGCTACCACGGCCGGCACATCCTCAACCGGCACCCGGACGGCCTGGAGAAGTGCATCGGCTGCGAGCTGTGTGCCTGGGCCTGCCCGGCCGACGCGATCTACGTCGAGGGCGGCGACAACACCGACGAGCAGCGCTTCTCGCCCGGTGAGCGGTACGCGAGCATCTACCAGATCAACTACGCGCGCTGCATCTTCTGCGGCCTGTGCATCGAGGCCTGCCCGACCCGTTCGCTGACCATGAGCAACGAGTACGAGCTGGCCCGCGACAACCGCCAGGACCTCATCTTCACCAAGAAGGAACTCCTGGCGCCGCTGCTGCCCGGCATGGAGCAGCCGCCGCACCCGATGCGGCTCGGCGATACCGACAAGGACTACTACCTCGGTGCGCTGACCAACCCGGGCACCGCGGCCGGCGCCGAGCGGGCGCCGCTGACGCCGCCGGTCGTCAAGGACGCGCTGGGAGAGGTGGCCCGATGATCGCCATCGCGGCCGAGGCCGCCGGTCAGGTATCCACCGGCGAGGCGTGGGCCTTCTGGATCCTGGGCTCGCTTGCCGTCATCGGCGCCCTTGGCATGGTCATGGCGCGCAACGCCGTGCACTCAGCACTGTGGCTGATCGTCACCATGCTCTGCCTGGGCTTCATCTACGTGATCAACGAGGCGCCGTTCCTGGGCGCGGTGCAGATCATCGTCTACACCGGCGCGATCATGATGCTGTTCCTGTTCGTGCTGATGCTGGTCGGCCGGGACGTGTCCGACTCGTTGATCGAGACCCTGCGCGGGCAGCGGATCGCCGCCATTCTGCTGGGCATCGCCTTCGGCGTGCTGGTGGCGACGGGCCTCGCCCGCTCGCTGGGCGGCACCGAGGTGGTCGGCCTGGCCGAGGCGAACAGCGCCTCCGGCGGCAACGTGCAGGCGATCGCCAGGCTGCTGTTCACCAAGTACGTCTTCGGCTTCGAGGTCACCTCCGCGCTGCTGATCACCGCGGCCGTCGGCGCGATGGTGCTCGCGCACGTCGAGCGCGCCAAGGAAGAGATCGCCGACCAGGTCACGCGCATGAAGGCGCGCTTCCGGCCGGGCACCTATCCGGGACCGAAACCCGGCCCCGGCGTCTACGCGAACACGATGTCGGTCGCGGCGCCGGCCCGGCTGCCGGACGGCAACGGCGCCGGTAGCAGCATCTCGCCGATCCTGCCCGTGCGCGAGCTGACCGCCGGCGAGGCCGCACCGAAGAGGACAGAGAAGTGACTCCTGACTACTACCTTGTGCTGGCGACGATCCTGTTCACCATCGGCGCCGCGGGCGTTCTCGTGCGCCGCAACGCGATCGTGCTGTTCATGTGCATCGAGTTGATGCTGAACGCCGCGAATCTCGCGCTGGTGACCTTCAGCCGGATCAACGGCACGCTCGACGGCCAGATCATCTCGTTCTTCGTGATGGTGGTCGCGGCGGCCGAGGTCGTGGTCGGGCTCGCCATCATCATGTCGATCTTCCGGACGCGGCGCTCGGCCAGCGTCGACGACGCCAACCTCCTCAAGTACTAAAGGGGCCTTCACGTGGAACAGACAGTGGAGTATGCCCACGCGACGGGGCTGCTGAGCGGAATCTGGCTGCTGGTGGCCATCCCGCTCGCCAGCGCCGCGGTCCTGCTCCTGCTCGGCAGGAAGGCCGACAAGTGGGGGCACTGGCTCGGCGTCCTGGCGGTCGCCGTGCCGTTCGTCCTCGGCCTGTCGATGTTCTTCAGCCTGCGCAGCCTCGAACCCGAGGCCCGGTCCGCCCAGCAGAGCCTGTGGGACTTCATCGTGGTCGGCGGGCTGCACGTGGACTTCGGGCTGCTCTTCGACCCGTTGTCCGCCGTCTTCGTCCTGCTGATCACCGGCGTGGGCTCGCTGATCCACCTGTACGCGGTCGGCTACATGGAGAAGGACCCGGAGCGGCGTAAGTTCTTCGCCTACTTCAACCTCTTCGTCGCCGCGATGCTGCTGCTGGTCCTCGGCAACAACTACGTGATGCTCTACTTCGGCTGGGAGGGCGTCGGCCTGGCGTCGTACCTGCTGATCTCGTTCTGGTACGTCCGGCCGTCCGCGGCCACCGCCGGCAAGAAGGCGTTCCTGATGAACCGGGTCGGCGACGCCGGCCTGGCCATCGGCATCTTCATGATGTTCGCGACGCTCGGCACCACGCAGTACGACGCGGTGTTCAACGGCGTCAGCGCGCTCTCCGGCACCACGGTGCTGGTCCTCGGCATCCTGCTGCTGCTCGGCGCCGCCGGTAAGTCCGGCCAGTTCCCGCTGCAGGCCTGGCTCCCCGACGCGATGGAGGGCCCGACCCCGGTCTCGGCCCTGATCCACGCCGCGACGATGGTCACCGCCGGCGTCTACCTGATCGCCCGGTCCAACCCGGTCTTCTCGGCGAACACCACGCTGCAGACGATCGTGGTCAGCGTCGGCGCGCTCACCCTGCTGATCGGCTGCATCATCGGCGCGGCCAAGGACGACATCAAGCGGGTGCTGGCCTGGTCGACGGTCAGCCAGATCGGGTACATGTTCCTCGGCGTCGGGCTCGGCGGCGGCGCGTACTCGCTGGCCATCGTCCACCTGCTCGCGCACGGCTTCTTCAAGGCCAACATGTTCCTCGGCGCCGGCTCGGTCATGCACGGCATGCACGACCAGGTCGACATCCGGCGCTTCGGTGCGCTGCGCAAGTTCATGCCGTACACGTGGATCACCTTCATGATGGGCTGGCTCGCCATCATCGGTATCCCGCCGCTGTCCGGTTTCTACACGAAGGAGCCGATCATCGTCGCGGCCTTCGAGCGCGGCGACTGGACCTCCTGGCTGTACGGCGGGGCCGCCCTGCTGGGCGCCGGCCTGACCGCCTTCTACATGACGCGGCTCTTCATCCTGACCTTCCACGGCCCGAAGCGGTGGACCGAGGACATCCACGAGCCGCACGAGTCGCCGTTCATCATGACCATCCCGCTGATGCTGCTGGCCCTCGGCTCGGCCGTGTCCGGCATGCTGATGGTCACCAGCGTCCCGCGCTGGTTGGAGCCGGTCCTCGGCCCGGAGGTCGCGGAGCACGAGCCGGTGATGTCACACACCGTGATCACCGTCCTGTCGCTGGTGCTCACCGTCGTCGGCGCGGGCCTGGCGTACGCGCTGTTCCGCAGGGGCACCGCGCTGCAGGAGCAGCCCGCCGGAGTCGTGGTCACGGCCGCTCGCCGCAACCTCTACACCGACGCCTTCAACGAGGCGGTGTTCGAGCGACCCGGCATCTACCTGACCCGCGCGCTGGTCTTCCTGGACAACAGGGGCATCGACGGCGCGGTGAACGGCCTCGCGGCCACCGTCGGTGGCAGCTCGGGTCGCCTGCGCCGGCTGCAGACCGGCTTCGTCCGCTCGTACGCGTTGTCCATGCTCACCGGCGTAGTCCTGGTCGTCGGTGCCTTCCTCGCAATCCAGTTGGGATGGTTGGCGTGACCGACTTTCCGTTCCTGTCCATCCTGACGCTGCTCCCCCTGGTGGGCGCGGCAGTGGTGGCCTTCGTCCCGAAGACCAGGGCCCAACTGGCCAAGACGATCGCCCTGGGCTGGTCGCTGGTCGTGCTCGTGCTGAGCATCGTCATGTGGATCGCCTTCGAGGTCGGCGGCGAGCGCTTCCAGTTCCGCGAGTCGTACCAGTGGATCCCGATCTGGGACGTCCGGTTCACGTTCGCCGCGGACGGCATCGCCCTGGTGATGCTCATGCTGATCGCGATCCTGGTACCGGCGGTGATCCTGGCGTCGTGGCACGACGTCGACGAGTCCACCCGGAGCGTGCCGACGTACTTCGCCCTGCTGCTCGCCCTCGAATGCACGATGATCGGCGTCTTCGCGGCCGCCGACGTGTTCCTGTTCTACGTGTTCTTCGAGGTCATGCTCGTGCCGATGTACTTCATCATCGGCTCGTACGGCGGCGCCCGGCGGCAGTACGCGGCGGTCAAGTTCTTCCTCTACTCGCTGGTCGGCGGCCTCTTCATGCTGGCCGCGGTGATCGGCCTCTGGGTCGTCGGCGGGCACACGTTCGACTGGCAGCGGCTCAGCGACGTCTCGGCGGCGTTCGACACCAACACCGCGCGCTGGCTGTTCCTCGGCTTCTTCATCGCGTTCGCCGTCAAGGCGCCGTTCTTCCCGTTCCACACCTGGCTGCCCGACGCCGGTGTCGCGGCTCCCGCGCCCGCCGCCGCGCTCCTGGTCGGCGTGCTCGACAAGGTCGGCACCTTCGGCATCCTGCGTTACTGCCTGCCGCTGTTCCCGGAGGCGTCGCGCTGGTTCGCGCCGGCGGCCCTGGCCCTCGGCGTCATCGGCATCATCTACGCGGCGCTGCTGGCGGTCGGCCAGAACGACCTCAAGCGGCTGGTGTCCTACACGTCGATCGCCCACTTCGGCTTCATCGGCATCGGCATCTTCGCCTTCACCACCCAGGCCGGCACCGGCTCGGTGCTGTACATGGTCAACCACGGCCTCGCGACCGGCCTGCTCTTCCTGGTCGTCGGCATGTTCGTCGCCCGCCGCGGCTCGGCCCTGACCAGTGACTTCGGCGGCGCCGGCAAGCTGGTACCGGTGCTCGCGGGAATCCTGTTCTTCGCCGGTCTGGCGTCGCTGGCGCTGCCCGGCACCGCGCCGTTCATCAGCGAGTTCCTGGTGCTGATCGGCACCTTCACCGTGCACAAGACCTACGCCGTCATCGCCACCCTGGGCATCATCCTCGCCGCGGCGTACGTGCTCTGGATGGTGCAGCGCACCACGCAGGGCACGCTGAATCCGGCACTGACCGAGTACCCGGCCATGCACAAGGACATCACGCTGCGCGAGAAGATCGTGGTCGCGCCGCTGGTGCTCCTGCTGCTGATCCTGGGCTTCTACCCGAAGCCCGTCATCGATGTGATCAATCCGGCGGTCGAGGCAACCCTGCAGGACGTCGGCACGACCGATCCCGCACCGACGGCGGTCGCGAACGGAAAGGTGGCGCCGTAGCCATGGGAGACCTCAAACTGCCCGAGATCAATTACGGCGCCCTGTCGCCGATGTTGATCCTCTTCGGAGCGGCCTGCCTCGGCATCCTGCTCGAGGCGATCCTGCCTCGCCACCGCCGCAACGTGATCCAGCTGGGCCTGGCCCTGGTCGCCCTGGTCGCCGCGCTGGTCGCGGTGATCCTGTGCCGCGGCACCCGGACGCTGACCATCGGCGGCGCGGTGGCGATCGACGGCCCCACGCTGTTCCTGCAGGGCTCGATCCTGCTGCTCGGCCTCGTGGCGCTGCTGCTGATCGGCGAGCGCTCCGTCGAGACGGGCGGCGCGTTCGTCGCGCAGGCGGCGATCACCGTCGGCTCGCAGAAGGACCTGAAGCAGGCGAGCGGTGAGCCGGGCGCGACCGAGGTCTACCCGCTGGCCGTCTTCGCGCTCGGCGGCATGCTGCTGTTCGTATCGGCGAACGACCTGCTGACCATGTTCGTGGCCCTCGAGGTCTTCTCGCTCCCGCTGTACCTGCTGTGCGCGCTGGCCCGCCGCCGGCGCCTGCTCAGCCAGGAGGCGGCGCTCAAGTACTTCCTGCTGGGCTCGTACGCGTCGGCCTTCTTCCTGTTCGGTGTCGCCCTGCTGTACGGCTTCGCCGGCGCGATCGACCTCGCGGCGATCCACACGGCGGTGGCCAACCCGACCCGCAGCGAGGCGCTCCTCTTCGGCGGCCTGGCCCTGCTGTCGATCGGCCTGCTCTTCAAGTGCGCGGCGGTCCCGTTCCATGTCTGGACCCCGGACGTCTACCAGGGAGCCCCGACCTCGGTCACGGCCCTGATGGCGGCGTGCACCAAGGTGGCGGCGTTCGGCGCCCTGCTGCGCATCCTCTACGTGGCCTTCGAGGGGGTCCGCTGGAACTTCCAGCCGGTCCTGGGCGTGATCGCGGTTCTGACGATGCTGGTTGGCGCGATCCTGGCGGTGACGCAGACGGACATGAAGCGGCTGCTGGCGTACTCCTCGATCGCCAACGCGGGCTACCTGATGGTGGGCGTCCTCGCGCTCAACAAGGAGGGCCTGTCCAGCACGATGTTCTACCTGGTGGCGTACGGCTTCTCGGTGCTGGCGGCCTTCGGCATCGTCTCCCTGGTCCGCGACGCGGACGGCGAGGCGACCCACCTGTCCCGCTGGGCGGGCCTGGGCCGCAAGAGCCCACTGTTCGCCGGTGCGTTCTCGTTCATCATGCTCGCCTTCGCGGGCATCCCCCTGACCAGCGGCTTCACGAGCAAGTTCGCGGTCTTCGGCGCGGCGATCGACGGCGGGCAGACCTGGCTCGTCATCTTCGGCGTGATCACCAGCATGGTGCTGGCGTTCCCGTACCTGCGCGTGATCGTGATGGTGTGGCTCTCGGAGCCGGGCGAGACGACGCCGACGGTCTCGATCCCGGGCTTCCTGACCTCGGCCGCCCTGGTGATCGGCGTGATCGTGACCCTGGCCCTGGGCGTCGTCCCGGCGCCGCTGCTGGACCTCACCAACGACGCCGCACAGTTCGTTCGCTAACCGGCCGCTCCTCGCGGAAGGCCCCGGCCGGGAATCATCCGGCCGGGGCCGTTCTGTATCCGCTCGGCCATTCGCTCGACCGAAGATCAAATTCTGGATGTCGTGCCTGGTTGCATGGATCTGACCGTCGCTCCCGCCGAGACCGGGCGGGGGCGGCCAATCGCCTGGCGGCTCATGAGCGGCCACCCCCGCCCTGCCAGGTCCGTGCTCCCCAAACCCCCGAGGTTCTGCCGGGGAGGCGACCCGGCCGGCGGCGGCCTGATCGGCGGGAGCCGGCAGCCGAGCGGGCGCGGGAGCCTTGGTGGACATTTCAGGATCCGTACCTTGGCATAGTTTTTGACCTTGCAGTTGCCACCCCTGGGCCAGCCCTCGTCGGAGGCGTATGGCATCGTGAAAGTGTGGTGAGCATCGGTGACAGCGCGCTGACGTCGCTTGGCCTCGACATCGACCCGGCGGTCGACGCGTCGGTGTCGGCGACGCTTGCTGTTGTGGAGGATGCGCTGCGCAGCAATGTCGCCAGCGCCGATCCGCTCGTGGCCGAGGCCGCCCGGCACCTGATGGATGCCGGTGGCAAGCGGTTCCGGCCCCTGATCCTGGCCCTGGGCGCCCAGATGGGCGATCCGTCGCGGGCCGAGATCGTGCCGGCCGCGCTCGTCGTCGAGCTGACGCACCTGGCCACGCTCTACCACGACGACGTCATGGACGAGGCGACCGTGCGGCGCGGTGCGCCGAGCGCCAACGCGCGGTGGGGCAACTCGGTCGCCATTCTGATCGGCGACTACCTCTTCGCCCGGGCCGCCGACATCGCCGCCTCCCTCGGGCCGGAGGCCGTCCACCTGCAGGCGCGGACGTTCGCGCGGCTGGTGCACGGGCAGATCGCCGAGACCGTCGGCCCGCGCGGATCCGATCCGATCGAGCACCACCTGAGCGTCATCGCCGACAAGACGGCCTCGCTCATCGCAACCTCGGCCCGCTTCGGCGGGCTCTTCTCCGGGGTGACGCCCAGCCAGATCGAGGCGCTCACCGGCTACGGCGAGACGATCGGCATCGCGTTCCAGCTCTCCGACGACCTCCTCGACATCGCGTCGGAGTCGGTGCAGTCGGGCAAGACGCCCGGCACCGACCTCCGCGAGGGCGTCCCCACGCTTCCGGTGCTCTACGCGCTGGCCGACGACGACACGGACGTCGCGGCCGTGCGGCTTCGTGAGCTGCTCGCCTCCGGGCCGCTCGTCGACGACGTGCTGCACGCCGAGGCGCTCGGGCTGCTGCGGGAGTCCGCGGCGATGAAGCGGGCCCGCGAGACCGTTCGCACCTACGCGGAGGAGGCCCGGGCCCAGCTCGCTCCGCTTCCGGCGGGCTCGCCCCGCCGGGCGATGGAGTCGCTGTGCGACTTCATCGCCGACCGCACAAGCTGAGCCGACCGCACAAGCTGAGCCGACCGCACAAGCTGAGCCGACCGCACAAGCTGAGCCGACCGCACAAGCTGAGCCGACCGGCCTTGTGAGGCGGACGACACCGGTGTCTGCGAGATGCGCCTGGTGAAGTCTGCGGTCAGGCCGCCGCGGTCGTGACCGCGTGGCGGGTCAGCATTCTGCTTCCCACGACCATCGCCGCCGCCGCGCACAGCATCGCGATCCCCGCGGCCGTCCACATCACCGGGTAGCCCGCCGCGGCGGCCAGCGCGCCCAGCCCCAGCGGACCCAGGCACCCGCCCGCGTACACCCCGGTCTGCGTGATCGACGTGGCCGCCGCCGGCGCCTGCGGGTGCAGGCGGACCACCGCGAAGTTCATCAGCCCCGGCCACGCCCAGCCCAGGCCGAAGCCCAGCACCACGCCGAGGAAGAGCGTCGCCGGGCTCGGCGCCGCCATCAGGGCCAGCCCGACCGCCCCGGCGGCCAGCAGTCCCGCGATCACGGCGATCTGGTGTGCCGGGAAGCGGTCGGCCTGCCAGCCGCCGTACAGCCGGGCCACGACGCACACCGCGCCGCCCAGGGCCAGCGCCAGCCCCGCCGTTCCGGGCGCCAGCCCGCGAGCCACCGCCGAGTCGACCAGGAACGTCCCGAGCGCGTTCGCCGAGCCCGCGGCGAGCGTCGCGGCCACGCCGATCACGACCAGGGCCGCGGTGGCCCGCTCCCCGTTGCCCGCCTCCGGCCGCCTCGCCACGTCCCGCTCCGACGGTACGAGCCAGAGCGCACCCGCCGCCCCGGCCGCCGCCAGGACGAACGCCCACCGCCAGCCGACGGTCAGCGCCACCACCGGCACCGCGGCGCCCGCCAGCAGCGTGCTGACCGGGATCGCCGCCTGCTTCACGCCGAACGACAGGCCCTGCCGGCGGACCGGCACGTGCCGCGACAGGCTCGTGTTGCTCGCGAGCTGGCCCATCGCGTTCGCGCCCGCGCCGAGCGCCAGGATCGCGATGAGCGTCCACAGTGACGTCGCCGCCACCGCGATCGTCAGCAGGGACGCGGAGGCGAGCGCGATGCCGGCCCGCGCGACCGTGGTCGAGCCGTACCGCTCGACGAGCGCGCCCGCGGGCACAGAGGCAAGCGCGCTTGCCCCGAAGTACGCCGAGACCGCCAAGCCGAGCCCCGCCGGGGTGAAGTCGAGTTCGTCGCCGATCTGGACCGCGAGACCACCGACGAGGAACACCGGAACCGAGCAGGCGATCGTCGTCGTAAGCGCGCCGGTGGCCGCGCGCACCGGCCTGACCGAGTACGTGCTGGTAGCGGCGTTCTCGACGGGGGATGTCTGCGGCTCGGCCATCAATCGGAGGTTATGCCCAGCGGCGCCGAACTCGAGACGGTGAGTGTTAATGACCACACGTGCCGTAAAGATCGGTCATGGTCGACACGCTTGAGGCATTCCGTCGGGGGAAGATTATTCATATGGTGTAAGTCCCCGGCGTCGGAGGTGGCTGTGCGCGACCCCCTGGCGGAGCCGTCAGATCTCATCCGGAGCGTGTCACGCGCCCTGCGTGTGCTCGAATCGGTGGGTCGGGCCCCGCGTGGACTCACCGTGAAACAGATCGCCCGGCGGTGCGAGCTGACCGTCGCGACGACCTATCACCTCGTCCGCACCCTGGCCTACGAGGGCTACGTGATCCGCAGGGAGGACGGCACGTACATCGTCGGCCTGGAGATCGCGGATCGCTATCGCGAGCTGGTGTCGGCGTTCCGTGGCCCGCCCTCGGTCGGTGAGGCGTTGCGCCGCGCCGCGGTCGAGACCGGCTACAGCCACTACCTGGGCCGGTTCGTCGGCGGCCGGATCGCCGTCACCGCCTGCGCCGAGGGCGCCCGCTCGCCGTTCATGGACGAGATGGTGCCCGGCTTCGACGAGGGCGGTCATGCCACCGCGCTCGGCAAGGCCCTGCTCGCGACCCTGACCGCCGACCAGCGCGCCCGCTATCTGCGCGACTGGGGCATGCGGGCGTTCACCCCGGCGACGCTGACCTCGCCCGAGGCGCTCGAGGCCGACCTGGCCGCGGGGGAGCGGCGCGGGATGCAGCTGGAGATGGGCCAGTTCCGGCAGGGGCTGGCCTGTGCCGCCGTCAACGTCGTCGCCGACCGCGACATGGAACGCCGGCTCGTGCTCGCGTGTGCCCTGCCGGCCGCCGAGATGCTGACGTCCGCCCGGGTGGTCCGCGCCAAGCTGACGGCCGCCGCCCGGAACGTCGCGGAAGCACTGTCGGCGGGCGATGCCGTCACCGCGTGATCGTCCCGCGGCATGAGTGAACTGCAGGCCTAAGGCTCCTTTGAACCGCCCGACCCGAGCGCACGTAATACGGGTTGGAACGCGCGAGGGAGGTCGGCAGGCTTGGAGGATCAGGATGCCGAGCTGCTGCGCGCTCTGCAGGACGAGCACGGGGACGCTCTGTTCGCCCACGCCGTACGCCTCTCCGGAGGGGACCGGCAGCAGGCGGAGGACCTCGTGCAGGAGACGCTGCTGAGGGCCTGGCGCTATCCGGAGGTGCTCGACCCTGAGCGCGGCGGAGTCCGGTCATGGCTTTTCACCACCGCGCGCAACCTGGCGATCGACGCCTGGCGGCGCCGGTCGGTCCGGGTGGGCGAGGTGGTCACCGACATGATTCCCGAGCCACCGCCCAGCGCGGACGAGGCGGACCGGGCCGTGGAGGCCTGGACGGTCGCGGAGGCCCTGGGCCGGCTCTCATCGAGCCATCGCGAGGTCCTGGTGGAGTGCTTCTACCAGGGTCGCTCGGTGGCCGAGGCCGCCGCGAGGCTGGGGGTCCCGCCCGGCACGGTCAAGTCGCGCACGCACTACGCGCTGCGCTCTCTACGCATTGTTCTGGACGAGATGGGGGTGACGGGATGAGGTGCGACCACGAGCACGACGACGGCGCGTACGTCCTCGGTGCCCTCTCTCCCGCGGAGCGCGCCGCCTATGAACGGCATCTCGCGACGTGCTCCTTCTGCCGGGAGGCGGTGGCGGACATCGCCGTGCTGCCGGGCTTGCTCGGCCGCCTCGACCCCGCCGACTTCGAGAAGCTGCTCGCCCCCGACCTGCCGCCGCCGCCGAGCCGGCGTACCAGCGTCCCCGATCTGGTCATGGCCGCGCAGTCGACGCGGCGCCAGGAACGCAGGCGGGTCCGCTGGCGGGTACTCGGCTCGGCGCTGGCCGCCGCCTGCCTCGCGCTCGTCGTGGGCGTCGGCGCGGTGTTCTGGATGGGCCGCGCCGGCGTGCCGGACCCGTCGGTGAGCGGCCCGGCCGTGGCGATGACGCCGGCCAACGACCGGGTGCCGGTGACGGCGCACATCAACCTCGCCGGCGCCGCCGGCGGCACGAAGGTCAACCTCGTCTGCTTCTACAACCGGCGCAACGAGGAGTCGGAGCCATACACGATCCGGCTCATGGCGTACGGCCCGGACCGCGAGAGCGAGCAGCTCGGCTCGTGGGTCGCGTCGCCCGGCAAGGAGTTCACCATGTCCGGCGTCACGCACTTCAGCGGCGGCACGCTGTCCCGGCTGGCGCTGGTGCGTGACGACGACAGGACACTGCTCTCCTACGACGTCCCCTGACGGGTGTTCCCGTCAGCGTGGCGGAAGGACGGCGGCTGGTTCGGCGGTGGCGGCCGCTGAGGCGGCCGCCGTCCTCCCTCTGGTGGCCCGGGCGCCCCGGATGCCGTCCACGGTGAAGATGATCAGTGCGATCCAGACCAGCCCGAAGCCCACGAGCCGGGCCGGCGGCATCGGCTCGTGGAAGAGCAGCACCCCGCAGGCGAGCTGCAGGATCGGCGCGACGTACTGCAGGATCCCGATGCCGACAAGCGGCACCCGGTTGGTCGCGGCGGCGAAGAGCAGCAGCGGTACGGCCGTGGCGAGCCCGGAGAGCAGCATCAGGATCGTGTGCGTGGTCGAGACGTGCCCGAACTCGGCGTCGCCGGTTGCGTTGAGCCAGCCGAGGTAGCAGAGCGCGGGCACCGCGAGCACCGCCGACTCGACGAACAACCCCTCGGCGGGCGGCAGCCCGAGCCGCTTCTTGATCAGGCTGTACGACCCGAAGCTCGCGGCCAGCGCCAACGCGATGTACGGCAGATGCCCGTAGTCGACCGTCAGCACGGCCACGGCCAGACCGCCGATGCCCACGGCGGCCCACTGCCACCCTCGCAGGCGCTCGTTCTGCACGGTCACGCCCAGCAGCACGACGACGAGCGGCGTGATGAAGTATCCGAGCGCCGTCTCGACCACCCGGGACGAGTTGACGCCGTAGATGTAGGTCGCCCAGTTCGCGCCGATCAGCACCGCGGCCAGCGTGATGCCGCCGAGCAGCCGCCGGTCGCGGGCGATGCGGGCGAGGAAGCGCCAGTTGCGCATGGCGAGCAGCAGCAGGCTGATGAAGAGGACGGACCAGATCACCCGGTGGGCGAGGATCTCCAGCGGGGGCGAGGGCGCGAGCAGCTTGAAGTAGATCGGAAAGAAGCCCCACAGCACGTACGCCGTGAGGCCGTATAGATAGCCGCGCTGTTCCTCGCCCATGCACTCACCGTAAGGTCCGTGCTGGGATCGCGGTCCTTGCATATGTCCCAGCTCACGGTGCCAATCCTCCGGCCGTGGCCTGAAGATCGCACGGCGCCGGCGCGGCGCTCATTCGGCACGCGTCGCGGCCGACGCGTGCCGAGCGCTCGTCGCCGGCGCGTGCCGAGCGCTCGTCGCCGACGCGGGTCCCGCGGTGGTGTACCGCGGCTCAGTCCTCGCCGCGGTCCGGGACCAGCATGTTGAGCAGCCAGCTCACGACGCCGACCAGCAGCGCGCCGAGGACCGCGCTCGGCCAGAAGTCGTCCACGTGGAACGCCAGGCCGAACTCGCCCGCGATCCAGCTGACCAGCATGAACAGCAGGCCGTTGACGACCACGGAGATCAGGCCGAGGGTCAGCACGTACAGCCCGCAGCCGATCACCTTGATGATCGGGCGCAGGACCGCGTTCACGATGCCGAAGATCGCCGCGACGAGCAGCAGCGTGCCCACCTGGCCGCCGATGGACTCGGTGGTGAGGCGGATGCCGTCGATCACCAGTGTCGCGATCCACAGCGAGACGGCGGTGATCACCAGCCGGATGAGGATGCCCATGGCACGGGATGGTGCCATGATCAGTCCAGTCGTGCGGGAAACACTCCACGTTCTTGTCCCGGTCGTTGTCTGCCGGTTGCGACAAAAACCATCAACCGGCCCTTATCTCACGACCCTCGGCGGCCGGCCGGGCCGGCTCAGCCGCGGACCGGCGGGCCGATCAGCTGGGCCTCGATCGGGGTTTGTGACAGAGCGGCCCAGCGGACCGCCCGTCTGTTGATCACGCCGACCATGTCCGCGCGGATCTGGGTCAGCCACTTAGCCGCGTCGCCCAGGCCGAGGGCCGCGCCGACGAGGCTCGCCTCCTCCGGGCGCAGCGGCTGGACCAGCAGCAGGTCCGCCCGGGAGGCCACGTCGGCGTCGGCCGGGCTGAAGTCGTCGCGGACCACCAGCGTGGCCTGCCAGCCAGCGCCCGGGCGGTTGTCGGCGCCGACGGGGCCGATGTCGACCACGACGAGAAGGGGATGCAGCGCCGAACCCGGCGGGATCTCCACCGTCCGTCCGGGCGGGATGACCGCGATCGACTCGCCCGGCACCGCCGCACCCCGCACGAACGGCTCCCAGGCCTGCGGGCGTGCCGTCTGCACGACCACCCGGGCGCCGAGGGCCATCGCCCGCAGGGCGAACAACTGGGCGCAGCGGACGCCGCCGACCAGCAACGCCCGGGTCTGCTCGGGGCGGAACAGCCGCGCGATGACCGGCTCGCCCTTGCGGTTGCTGCCGATCATCAGGCCCGCGCTGCCGATCGGCAGCTGCAGGTCGTCGAACAGGTCGGCGCGGGCCGCCTCGAGGCCGGGCCGGCCGGGCAGTCCCGGCGTGGTGGGTATGCCCAGCGGCAGGGTGGCGGTTAGGCCGTCCAGGTGCTCGCCGTCCAGGCGCCGGGCGGTGGCCCGCTCGGCGGCCATCAGCTTGTGCAGCGCCTGCGTCGCGACCGAGAGTGAGGCGGTGTCCGGCGCCGCGAGGCGGATGGTCAGGTCGATCGCCGTCTCGGCGCCCGTCGCGGAGCGCGGCCCCGCGCCGAGCGCGACCGTCGTCGCGGCCGCGGGCAGCGCCAACATCCGCGACACCAGCCGGCGTGAGGTCTCGATCCGCAGGTCGGGCCAGCGCCGGAGCCGGAAGGTGGCCTGGGTCAGGCTGCCGACCCGCAGGCCCGGCCAGGTCTCCTGTGCCGTGCCGATGCCGTCGTCGTGTGCCAGCTCGGCGATGACCCGCAGGGCCGCGGCCTCGCCGAGGGGCCGGGCCGGGATCGGGCCGAGGCGGCGCGAGAGCTTGCGGACGAGGCCGGACAGCGCGCGCCGCAGGTCCTCCTCCGGCCACCCCTCGGCACGCAGCACCCGGACGGCCAGCAGGGCCCGGCTGTGGCCGAGCAGGCGGCCCTCAGTGAGCTGGCGGTAGGAGTTGGCCGGGGTGCCG
The DNA here is from genome assembly GCF_040648555.1 of Actinoplanes sp. NPDC049118. NCBI lineage: Bacteria > Bacillati > Actinomycetota > Actinomycetes > Micromonosporales > Micromonosporaceae > Actinoplanes > Actinoplanes sp. NPDC049118. Next base: position 247,517 of record NZ_JBEZDY010000008.1, on the reverse strand, counting down.
CCGCCGGCCCGCAGCGACGGTGCGGGCGCGCCGATCAGCAGCAGCTGCACGCGGCAGGGCGGGTGCTCGCCGCCCGCGGGCGGCAGCAGGCCGGCCGGCGACGGCAGCATGGCGGTCTCCTCGGCGAGCAGGCCGTTCGGGTCGCCGAGCTCCAGCACCGCGGTGAGGCCCTGCCCGTCGACGATGACCGCGGCCGGGTCCCCGGCCAGCTCCGCCTGCTCGATGCGGGATCCCGGCGCGACGAACTCGAGCAGCGCACCCGGTGCGGTCGCCACGGATGCGGCGTGCCGCCGCCCGGCGAAGCGCATCCCGGTGTCGAGCCACTCGAACGCCCAGCGGCCGCGCAGCCGCAGCCAGGTGACCGAGAGCAGGATCACCGCGAGGAGTGCCCCGGCGCCGAGCGCTATCGGGCCGTTGATCATGCCGACAAGTAAGGCGACTGCCGCCACTTGGGTACTGACCACCTGACCGGTGCGAATACCGAACAATCGTCCATGTCGGACAGGTCGCGCACGAACCTTCGGCAGGGGCTGCCCGGCGCCGCTGAGCTCGGGGAAGCCGCGGCCACCCGCCAGATCTGCCGTCACCGTGCGCCCGCCTCTCTCTGGTCCGCCCCACCGCGCGGCCCCATCGTAGGACCCGGGTGGCCTGAGCAGGGGGCGGTGTGGATATCCACAGCTTGCCGGACGGGGCTACCGTGACTGCGTCCAAGCCTTTACCGTCGGCGACGGGAATGGATAACCGGCTGCTCAGGGGTGCCCCCCACCGCCTGGTGGAAAGAGCTAACCTGGTGGCCAAGTCACACGCCCCGGCGGCCGTCAAGCACGACCCGTCCACTCAGGACCCGGGGCGACGGACGATTCAAGGAAGCGGGGTGACGTCCGGGGTGTCCGAGACGACGAAGGCATCTGCGGAGGCTATGGCGAAGGCCGCCGCAGAGTTTGACCAGGTCAACCAGTCGTTGACGGAGATGTTGACCAAGCTCATGGGCCGGCTCTCCGTGCTGCAGACCGCGTGGGTCGGCAGCGGTGGCCGGGCGTTCGAGACGGTGAAGTCGCAGTACGAGGCGGACCTCACGAAGCTGAACCAGGCCCTGGCGGAAACCGCCGAGGCGATCAGGACATCGGGCGTCAGCTACACGAACAGTGACGAATCGGCGGCCCAGTTGGTGACCAAGTCTGGTGGCGGCGGCTACACGCTGCCCCTCTGATACCGAGCGGGGAGGATCACTTCATGAACGACGGCTTGCTGAAGGTCAACTTCGCGGCTCTGGGAGAGGCTGGTACCGACATCCAGAAGGCGGTGGCCGAGCTCGATTCGCGGCTCAGCGACCTTCAGGCCTCCGCGCGCCCGCTGGTGGACCAGTGGGAGGGCAAGGCCCAGGCGGCGTATTACGCGCGTCAGGACCAGTGGACCAAGGCGTCCACCGATCTCAAGAACATCCTGGCGGACATCCAGCGCGCGGTCGGTCAGTCCGCGCAGGACTACGCCACGACCGAGAGTAACGCGGAGAAGCGCTTCAGCTGAACCACGCGTTCTGTCGAACTTCGCGGCACGGCCGGAACGCCCGAAAGGCGCTGTTCCGGCCGTTGCCGTTTCTCCCGCCGTCCGGCTACCTTCGGTCATCGGGCGGTATCGCTGCGCAATGCCTGGCGCCCGCGGGGGCCCTTTGATCACGCAGATGGATCACTTCTTGGCTGTATGCATCCATCCGCCCATTGTGATCGCCGCCTGACCTTGTAGGTTGTACGCGTTGAGGTGGCCCGTTCGCCGCGAAGGGAGAGGTGGACGTGACCGAGTGGGAACCGGCTACGGACGCCGAGGTCGCGATGCGCAACGCCTTGCGCACAGACGACCAGGAGTCCTATTTCCGTATTCTCGCCGGGGTCGACCTGCTCTTGCCGGTCTCGGCGGACGCCCTCGCCGGCCTCGCCCCGCTCGGCTGGGGCACGTGGAGCACCGGCGGCCGCACACACGTGCTGGCTTTCACCTCCCCGTCTGCGCTGCAGGCCTGCCTGGCCGACTACACCGGCTCGGCCCGCCGGGTGGCCTACGCGGAGCTCGCCGACACCTGGCCCAACCTCGAGTGGTGGCTGGCGGTCAACCCCGGCCTGCCGATCGAGGGATACCTGCCGGCCTGGTTCGTGGCCCAGCTCTCCCGTGGTGATCTGCGCCTGCCGACCCGCGGCCCGGGCCGCGAGGGCAGCAACGCCCCGGAACGCATCCAGGACCTGCACGCGGCCGCGACCATGGCGGCGAACGCGGCGGCACAGGGTTACCAGGCGGCAGCACAGGGCTACCCGGCGGCCGCGCAGCCCGGCGGCCCCATGACCGACCGCCCGATGTCGGGTGCTCCGATGTCGGGTGCTCCGATGTCGGGCGCACCGGTGTCCGGCGTGCGCTCGTCCGGCGCTCCGATGTCCGACGGCCCGGCATCGGGCAGCCCCGCTTACGGCGGCTCTCCCTACCGCGGTCCGGCATCCAGCAGCCCCGCCTACGGCGGCGCGGCCTACGGCCCGCCTCCCGGCGGCTCGGCTCCGGGCGGCCCGCCTCCCGGCGGCTCGGCTCCGGGCGGCTCGGCTCCGGGCGGCTCGGCTCCGGGCGGCTCGGCTCCGGGCGGCTCGGCTCCGGGCGGCTCGGCTCCGGGCGGCTCGGCCCCGGCCGGCCCGGCCTACGGCCCGCCTCCCGGCGGCTCCGCCCCGGGCGGCTCGGCTCCGGCGGGCGTCGGTGGTGCGGCCCCGTCCGAGGGCGCCGCTCCCGGCGGGCGGCCCTCCGGCCCTCCGGTGCCCGCATCCGCGCCGGACCCGGCCGACGCGGCCGGAGGCTCGGTCGGTCCGGGCGGCCTGCCGCTACGCACCCCGGGCGGGGTGCTGCCAAGCGGGCTTCCCTCGCGCGTGCCCGGCACCCCGCAGGGCCCGGGCGGCGGCCGGGGCAACGGCATACCCGGCGGCCAGTTCAACGGCTTCGGCGTGCCCGACCGTGCCGGGGCGGCGCAGCCCGGCGACCTCGCGGGCGAGCCCGGCGGACCGCCGTCGCGACCCGGCGGCGAGGCCGGTGCCCCTGGCCCGGCCGGTGGAAGCGGCAATGTGCCCGCCGCCTACGCGCCGCCGCCCGTTCCGGCCGGCGGTGCCGCCCGGCCGAGCATGCCCAGCGCCCTCGACGCCCTCGCGAGCCGGACCGGCTCCGCTGGCGCCGCCGCCGCTCCCAGCGCCCTCGACGCTCTGGGCAGCCGCTCGGGCGCGGCCACGCCGGCGACGCGGGGCGGTACCTCCGGCGAGCCGCCGCTGCAGCGCCCGGACTCCCCGTTGCCCACCCGCACCCCGATGGCACAGACGCCGCCGCTGCCGGCCCACATCCCGCCGCCCCCGGCCGCCGAGGACGCTCCGCCGTCACCGGTGACCGCCGGCGACGAGCCGGCCCGGCCGCAGCTGGACGTCGACGCGCCGGGCAACGGCGCCCCCGCCGGGGCGTCGTCCGGCCAGGCGACTCCGCCGTCAGCCCGGTCCGCGTCAGCCCAGTCCGCGTCAGCCCAGTCCGCGTCAGCCCGGTCCGCGACCGCGCAGTCCGCGACCGCGCAGGCCCGGGCCACGCAGCCCCCGGCCACGGCACCGCGGGCCGGTCTCGCCCCGCCGGTCATCCCCGGCGCGGCCGGCGCGGACCGCTCCGCGGGCGCCGGCCCGGTCGTGCCCGCCGCGCTGGCGCGCCCCGCCGTCCCGCCGTCCGCCGACACCCCGGCGGCGCCCCGTCCCGAACCGGACGAGGACGACTTCGTCCCCGCGAACGAGGTTGAGCGCGACCTCATCCAGGCCGTGGACGACGGCAGCACCGACTCCTTCCTCTCCACCCTGCTGCTCGCCACGGTGCTCGTGCCCGTCGCGCCCAACTCGCGGCCCGGCAGCGCACCCGGTGAGTCCGGTTTCGCGTTCCGGACCGAGGAGACCGACGGCGAGCGGTTCCTCGTCGTCTTCACCAGCCGGGACCGGCTCGCCGAGCACTTCGCCGAGCCCGCCCGCACCGTCGCCGTGCGGTTCGTCGACCTGATCCGCAACTGGCCCGACCCGGCCTGGTCGTTCGCGGTCAACCCGACGTCGGTGATCGGCGCCAGGTACCCCGGCCCGCAGGTCATCGCCCTCGCCAGCTGGGCCGTCGAGGCCGGCCTCGGCGGCGATCCCGCCGACGCGCCCGCCGAGTCCGCCGCGACGTCGCCGCCGCGGCCCACCGAGCCCTCGGCGCCGTTGACCATCATGCAGAAGGCCGTGCCCGCCGAGCAGGTGGACTACTACCTGGAGCGCGGCTACGACCGGGTCGCCGGGTTCGTGCACCGGGCCGGCGAGGTCGAGCACCTGAACTCGCCGGGCGAGCTCTTCGCGGCGCTCGGCCTGCTCTACGACGGCTCGCCCTACCAGCCGGACGCGAAGGAGGCCTTCGTGCTCCGGTGGCCGGCACACCGCCCGAGCCTCTACCGCATCCCGTACGGCGGGCAGAGCGAGCAGGCATTGCGGGCCATGGACGGCTGGGTCATCGAGCGGCCCCCGTTCCGTGGCAACGGTTTCGCGCCCGGTGAGGGCAAGGACGTCATCGCGGAGTTCAAGGTGGACAGTGTGCGGCTGCCGCACGGCGCGGAGTTGTGGCGGATGGACGCCGACGGCGACAAGCAGATCGTCGCGATCTTCGACTGCGACGCGCCGGTGTGGCGCCGGGTCGGTGAGCAGTGATGCGCGACGGCTACGTGGTGACCTGGCACGGCCGGGAGTACGACGCGGCGCCCGACGGCGAGAACGTGCGGATCTACGCGCCCGAGCCCGCCGACGGCTTCGAGGAGGCCCGGCCCGGCCGGTACGTCCGCGTGCTCGAGCCCGGCGAGTTCACCGACCTGGTGTACGTGCGCACGACCTGTTCGTGGCGCGGCGAGCCGTTCATCGTCCTGGCCGAGGCCGACACCTGGCTTCGCCTCGAATACACGGGCGGCCGGGCGCCGATCGCGCGCGGCATGGGCCTGGAGGAGTTCGACTTCGGCGTGTACCAGGGCTGGGCGCCCGCGCACGAGGTCAGCGAGCTCTACGAGCACCGGGTCTAGCTAGGTCTTCAGCCAGCGCAGGATCTCGCCAGTGATCACGTCGGGTGCCTCCTGGTGCAGGAAGTGGCCGGCGTCGGGGATCAGGCGCCACTCGTAGGGCGCGATCACGTAGCGGCCGGAGCCCTGTGCCGTGCGCGGCAGCACCGCCGTGTCCAGGGCGCCGTGCATCTGCAGCGTCGGCGTGGTCAGCGGGCTCTGCATCAGCTTGACGAACCGGTAGCCCTGCAGCCGCAGCGCCGACCGGAACACCCAGCGGTACGCCTCGAGCGCGCAGAACGCCGCCTGCGGGATCTGCATGGCCTCCCGGCACCGGGCGACGAATTCCGCGTACTCGGGCGTCTCCTGCCATCTCGGGCTGCTCCACTGCCCGATCAGTTCGCCGACCAGGGCCGCGTCGTCCTTGGTCAGCACGTGCTCGTAGCGGGGGACCTGGAAGCGCAGCATCCCCGCGCTGGCGGCGAGCTGGCCGCGCGGGTCCGAGAAGAGCGCCGCGCGCAGCCGCAGCGGGTGCGCAGCGCCGAGCACCACGAGCCGGCTCACCATCTTGGGGTGGAAGGCCGCCGCGGCCCAGCCGATCATGCCGCCGGCGCCCGCGCCGACGATCATCGCCGAGCGCTCGCCGAGCGCCCGGATCAGGCCGGTGACGTCGGCCGCCATCGTGTAGCCGTCGTAGCCACGCGGGGGCTTGTCGCTGGCGCCGTACCCGCGCAGGTCGATCGCGACGGCCCGGAAGCCGGCGTCGGCGATCCGGGTGAGTATGTCGTGCCACGTCCACCAGAACTCGGGGAAGCCGTGCAGCAGGAGCACGAGCGGCCCGGTGCCCGCCTCGACGACGTGGAAGCGGCTGCCGTTGGCGCCGATGGAACGGTGGGTCCACGGACCCTCCGTCAGTACGCACGCCTCGTCTACCTGGGCACTCATGCGAAACAGCGTACGGGCCTAGGGGAAGTGCTGGATGGCGCCCAGGTTCACTCCGATGCCCTCGCCGCAGTAGATGCGCAGCTTCGCGGGGGTGAGCCGGGCCCGGATATGGTCACCGACGGCCAGTTTCACCCCGGTGTCCGAATACATCGCGTACGTGACGCCGTCGAAGGTGACCATGCCGTAGCAGGGACCGGAGCCGCCGCGGGTGACCGTGCCCTCGGTCCAGCCGGCGGTGCGGACGATGTCCGTCGGGGTCTTCGGGATCCCGGCGGGCCGGGACGGCGGTGCGCCGGTCGGCACCGTGCCGGGTAGCCCGCTCGGAACGGGCGCCGGGCTCGAGGTGGCCGGGGTCAGGCTGGATGACGGTGCCCGGCTGGGCGGGACCGGCACGGAGGTGCCCGGAGCCACGTTCGGGCCGGAGCACGCCGTGAGAAGGCCCAGGGCCAGGAGCGTTGCTGTGGCCGTACGGGAAAAAGCGATCATGACGCACCTCCGTGAGTGAGACCCGGTTCCGGGGCCGCGGGTTCCCGGGGGCGGTGGAAAGGGGCGACGCCCGGGGGCCGAGGCTCCCGGGCGTCGCTGTGGTGCGGGTCGGTCAGGAGAACTTGACCTTCAGGGAGGTGCCCTTCTGCTCCACGACCTTGATCTTGACGCCGACGGCCGGCAGCTTGACGCCGGCCCACGGGATCTCGTCGTAGAAGTACTTCTTGGTGTCGTCGAACGTCGACACCCCGGCCTGGCCGCGGATGTAGCTGGCCTTGCCGTCGAGGTGCAGCGTGAACGAGTCCGCCTTGGTGGTGCCGAACGGAGCGTCGTAGAGCTGGATCCGCGAGCGCCACGGGTCGCCGTCGAGGTTGTAGATCGGCGCCGGGTGGCTGTCGATGATCAGGTTACGACCCGAGCCCGGGTGCTGGTTGACGTTGTTGTCCTCGTACGCCGTGTCGCTGTACGAGATCAGCAGACCCTGTTGGTACGAGAAGTGCTCGACCCAGTCCGGCTTGGTGGTGATCCAGCCGAAGTTGTACGGGCCCGTCTTCAGGTACCTGTCGTACGAGGTGTAGGTGCGGTTGCCCGCGATGTAGAAGTTGTCGTACTCGGCGGTTCGCGAGGTGCCCTCGACGCTGAAGCCGGCGGCGGTCCAGGCCGGGGTGTCCTCGGCGCCGTCGGCGGCACCGGCGGTGCCGTTGACGGTGACGGTCAGGTCGTCGCCGAAGAAGCCGCCGGCGGAGGTGCCCGCGTCGGTGACGTAGTGCAGGCGGACCTGCACCGTCTTACCGGCGTACGCGGTCAGCGGGATGCTGATGTCCTTCCACGCGCCACCGCCGTCGCCGCCGAGAGCCGGGCGCGGCGGCGCCGCGCCGTCGACGCCGAGCGGGGCACCGTCGACCGTGCCGTCGAGCGCGGTCCAGTTGGTGCCGTCGGTGGAGGCCTCGAAGTATAGGTAGTCGTAGCCCGCTTCGATGTTGTAGCGGCCCTTGAGGTCCAGCGACGCCGAGGTGGCCCCGGTCAGGTCGACCGACTTGGTCAGCGTCGTGTTTAGGTTGTCCTTGTTGCCGGAGAAGTACTGGCTCTCGCCGGCGAACGGCGCGCCGAGCTCGGTGGTGACCTCCTTGTCGGGCAGGACCACGACCGCGGCCTGCGGCTTCTTGCTGTTGTATTCCTGCGGGCCGAGCTCGATTGTCTTCTTCTGACCCGCGACCAGGGTCTCGTGGTCGAGCCAGCCGAGGAACAGCTTGTTCCAGGCACCGATGTCGCCCGGGCGCGTGCCGAGGGGCTCGCCGGCGCCGGAGAGGCGGCTCTGTGCCATCAGGGTCCAGAACTCGCTGTTGTTGTTCTCGCCACCGGAGACGTCGTAGTCGTCCTTCAGGTCGAGGTCGTGCGCGTACTCGTGAGCGAAGACGCTCAGGCCGCCGTTCTCGGGCTGGATGGTGTAGTCGCCGATCCAGATGCCGGTGTTGCCGATCTGCGTGCCACCCGCCTTGTTGTCGGCGGGTCCGGCCGAGCCTCGCGAGTCCGCGAACGCGAACCACCGGTGCGCCCAGAGGGCGTCCTCGCCCTGCTGCGGGTCGCCGTCGGCCTGGTCACCGCCGGCGTGGACGATCTGGAAGTGGTCGATGTAGCCGTCGGACTCGTTGAAGTCGCCGTCGCCGTCGAAGTCGTAGCGGTCCCACACGTCGAAGCTCGCCATGTCGGCCTTGATCTGGGCGTCGGTGCGCCCGGCGGCCTTCTGGTCCGCGACCCACTTGTTTGCGGCGTCGGCGACGAGCGCCCACGCGTTGTGGTCGGTGCAGGGGCCGTCGATGGGGCAGTCGCGGCCGTAACGGGCCTCGTTGTAGTTGACCTTGACCCAGTCGGTGACCTTGCCGTCGACGCTGTAGCGCCCGGACGACTGGGTCTCGTAGTAGGTCTTGAGCGACTCGACGCCCTTGCCCTTACCGAAGTACATCTTCTGGAAGTGGGCCCGGTCGTAGTCGGCCTGCCACACCGTGCTGTTGTCCTTGGCGCGGTTCGGCGCCGGGATCTTGTTGTGCAGCGGTCCTTCGAAGGTCGTCGGGCCGTCCGTGAACGGGTCGCTGTCGACGTCCGGGTAGCTCGGGTGCCGGTCGTTGCCGAACTCGGCGAGGATCACGAAGATCCGGTCGGTCTTCTCGCGGCCGAGCTCGACGTACTGGTCCTGACCGCCACGGGCGACCCGGCGGTGGGTCTCGCCACCACCGCGGGTCTTGCCGACCTTCGCAACGGTGCTTCCGCCGCGCTTCTGGGTCTTGACGCTGCCCTTGAGGATGCCGTTCACGGCCTCCTCGCGCAGCTCGCGGCGCTTGTCCCCGAGCGGGTTCGGGAGGTCGTCGACCGGGGCTCTCTTGCTGGCCTTCGCCGGAGCCGGATCCACCGGGGGCGCCGCCGTCGCCGCTGCCGGGAGCATGATCCCGACGCTGGTGACCATCGCGGCGCCGAGTAGTCCAACGACTACTTTGCGCACTACGTACCTCCGTTGACGTGACCGATCGCTGGGTGCAGCGGGCGGCGGTAAACGGCCCCGTGAGTTCGGGGCTTACGTGAAGGTATGCAAATACAGCGATGTTTGGAAGCGCCTGTCGCAATTGAAAGTAGATCTTTACGCGATGTGACTCTGCGTCGATCGGGCAAAGAGGTCAGTCGAGCACGTCCAGGGCGGTCACCTCGAAGAGCTCGCCCGTTCCACAGTCGATCCGCAGCAGCGACGGCTCGGCCCGCACCTGGATCCGGGTGCCCTTGACCAATTCGCGGCCCCGATTCTCGTACAGGGCGAATTGCTTGCCGTCGTCCGTGACGAGGCCGTAGCACGGGCCGGAACCGCCGCGGTTGACGGTTCCGACGATCAGGTCGTTCTGCTGGAACGCGTCGGTCGGCTCGCTCGGCGGCGCGGTCGGCCGCGGTTGCGTCGGCAGCGGTTCCTGACCGGTTCCGCCCGGTTGGGAGCAGCCGCCGAGAAGCGTTGTCACCAGCACGATGATCAGGGCGCGGTTCATAGCCATTTTCATCGGACCTCCATAGGGGACGGGTGGTTCCCGTATGCGGCGGCGCCCGGGAAGGGACTCCCCGGGCGCCGCTTCGTGGAACGGTGGATCAGCTGATCTTGACCTTGAGGGAGGTACCGTTCACGTCGACAACCTTGATCTTCACGCCGACGGCCGGGAGCTTGACGCCGTGGTTCGGCAGCTCGGCGTAGAAGTACTTCTTGGTGTCGTCGAACAGCGGCTGCGCGGCCTGCCCCCGGATGTAGCTGGCCTTGCTGTTGATGTGCAGCGTGAACGAGTCGGCCTTCTTCAGGCTGAACGGCGCGTCGTAGACCTGGATGCGGGCGCGCCACGGCAGGCCCTCGAGGTTGTAGAACGGCGCCGGCCGGCTGTCGATGATCAGGTTACGACCCGAGCCCGGGTGGACGTTTGTGTTGTTGTCGACCTGCGAGGTGTCCCAGTAGGAGATCAGCAGACCCTCCTGGTACGCGTAGTGGTCGACGTAGTCGGGCTTCGCCGGCTGGTAACCGAAGAAGTACGGGCCCGTCTTCAGGTACTTGTCGTAGGAGACGTAGCTGCGGTGGCCCGCGATGTAGAAGTTGTCGAACTTCTTGGTCGAGGTGGCACCGACGATCGTGAACCCGCTCAGCGTCCAGGTGGTGGGACCCTCGGCGCCGTCGGCCAGCACGGTCGCGCCGTCCGCGGTGATGGTGACGTCGTCGCCGAAGAAGCCGCCCTCGGAGAGGCCGCCGTCCGTCAGGTAGTGCAGGCGGAAGGTGATCTTCTTGCCCGCGTACGCGTTCAGCGGGACCGCGATGTCGGCCCAGGCACCGGCGGTGCTGCCGGTCAGCGCGGGCGTTCCGCTGGCGTCCGTCGGGAACGCGGCGCCGTTGAGCGTGCCGTTCAGCCGGGTCCAGGTCGCGCCGTTGTCCTCCGAGGCCTCGAAGTACAGGTAGTCGTAGCCGGCCTCGATGTCGTACCGGCCCTTGAGCGTGACCGCCGCGGTGGTCTTGCCGGTCAGGTCGATGCTCTTGCTCATCGAGTTGTTCAGATCGTCGGCGTTACCGGAGAAGAACTGGCCCGCACCCGCGTAGGGCGCGCCGAGTTCGGTGGTGACCTCCTTGTCGGGCAGGACCACGACAACACCCTGTGCCTTCGCGGTGTTGTACTCCTGTGGGCCGAGGTTCAGCGTCTTGGCCTGACCGGCCACGACGGTCTCGTAGTCGAACCAGCCGAGCTGCAGCTTGTTCCAGGCGCCGAGGTCGCCCGGACGGGTGCCGATGCCCTGGTCGTTCTTGGCGCTGAGCCGGCTCTGTGCCATCAGCGTCCAGTGCTCGTTGTTGTTGTCGCCGCCACCGGAGGTGTCGTAGTCGTCCGGCAGGCCGAGGTCGTGCGTGTACTCGTGCACGAAGACGCTCAGGCCGCCGTTCTCCGGCTGGATGGTGTAGTCGCCGATCCAGATGCCGGTGCTCCCGATCTGGGTGCCGCCGAGCAGGTTGCCGGTCGGGCCGGTGCGGCCCTGGTCGGTGCCGTAGGCGTACCAGCGGTGGCTCCAGATGGCGTCCTCGCCCTGCTGCGGGTCACCGTCGGCCGCGTCGCCGCCGGCGTGGACGATCTGGAAGTGGTCGATGTAGCCGTCGGACTCGTTGAAGTCGCCGTCGCCGTCGAAGTCGTAGCGGTCGTACTGGTCGAACGACTTCATGTCGGCGGCGATGTCGGCGTCGCTGCGGCCCGCGGCCCGCTGGTCGGCGACCCACTTGTTGGCGGCGTCGCGCACCAGCGCCCACGTGTTGCTGCAGACGTTGCTGCCGCAGAGGTCGCGGCCGTAGCGGGCCTCGTTGTAGTTGACCTTGACCCAGTCGGTGACCTCGCCGTCGACGCTGTAGCGCCCGGACGACTGGCTCTCGAAGTAGGTCTTGACCGACTCGACGCCGGCGCCCTCGCCGAAGTACTGCTGGCGGTAGAAGGCGGGCGTGTAGTCCGGCTGCCAGACCGTCGAGTTGTCCACGGCGCGGTTCGGCTGCGGGATCTTGTTGTGCAGCGGACCCTCGAAGGTGGTCGGTCCGGCGACCGCCGGGTTGCTGTCCACATCGGGGTAGCTCGGGTGCCGGTCGTTGCCGAACTCGGCCAGGATCACGAAGATCCGGTCGGTCCGCTCGCGGCCGATCTCGACGTACTGGTCCTCGCCCGACTTGGGTACGGACTGGTTGGTCGCGCCCGAGCCCTGGGTGCGCCCGACCTTGACGACAGTGCTGCCGTTCTTCGTCACCGCTTTCGCCTTGCCGCTGACGACGTCCGCGACCGCGGCCTCGCGCAGGGAGCGGCGCTTGTCCTCGAGCGGGTTGGGCAGATCGTCGACCGGCGCCGAATTGGTCTTGGCGACCGGGGCGGGATCGACCGGTGGGGCTGCGCTGGCACCGGCGGGGGCCAAGACCCCGACGCTGGTGACCATCGCGGCGCCCAGCAGTCCTGCGACCACCTTGCGCACTACGTGTACCTCCGTTGACGTGACCGCACGCTGGGTGCAGCGGACGGCGGCAATCGGCCCCGGGTTCGGGACTCACGTGAACGTATGCAAATACACCGATGGCACGGAAGGGGTTGAAGACATTGATGGACGACAGTGGCCTGCTGTGGTTTTTCCATCACGCAAGCACCGGCATATGCCAGAAAGTGGACCGTCCACATGAAACAGCGGCAGACCCTACGATCCCAGGTCTGCCGCCGTTAATAGATAGTTGTCTCAGTCTTCGGACTTGCTCTCCTGCATGCCAGAGGAGATCAGATCCATCACGGCGGAGTCCTGCAGCGTCGTGACGTCGCCCAGCGACCGGTGCTCGGCCACGTCCTTGAGCAGGCGCCGCATGATCTTTCCGGACCGGGTCTTCGGCAACTCGGCCACAAGCATGATCTGACGCGGCTTCGCGATCGGGCCCAGCTTCTTGGCCACGTGGTTGCGCAGATCCTGGATCAGTTTCTCGCCGAGATCGCCGGAGGTGTCGACATTGCCGCGCGGAATTGTGAACGCCACGATCGCCTGACCCGTCGTCGGGTCGGTCGCGCCCACCACGGCCGCCTCGGCCACCGACGGGTGCGAGACCAGCGCCGACTCCACCTCGGTGGTGGAGATGTTGTGGCCCGAGATCAGCATGACGTCGTCGACCCGGCCCAGCAGCCAGAGCGCGCCGTCGTCGTCCTTCTTGGCGCCGTCCCCGGCGAAGTAGATCCACTCGTCGCCCACGCCGGCGCCCTTGCCGAAGCGCGACCAGTACGTGTCGATGAAGCGCTTGTCGTCACCCCAGATCGTGCGCAGCATCGACGGCCACGGCTCGCGCAGCACCAGGAACCCGCCGCCGCCGTTCGGCACCGACTCCGCCTCGTCGTTCACCACGTCCGCGGAGATCCCCGGCAGCGGGGTCATCGCCGAGCCGGGCTTGGACGCCGTCACCCCGGGCAGCGGCGAGATCATCATGGCGCCGGTCTCGGTCTGCCACCAGGTGTCCACGATGGGGCAGCTGTCGTGGCCGACGTGCTCGCGGTACCACATCCAGGCCTCGGGATTGATCGGCTCGCCGACGCTGCCGAGCAGGCGCAGCGACGACAGGTCGTGCTTTGCCGGGATGTCGTCGCCCCACTTCATCATCGTCCGGATGAGGGTTGGCGCGGTGTAGAGGATGCTGACCTTGTACTTGTCGACGATCTCCCAGAACCGCCCCTTGTGGGGCGTGTCCGGCGTGCCCTCGTACATGACCTGGCTGGCGCCGTTGGAGAGCGGGCCGTAGACGATGTAGGAGTGCCCGGTGACCCAGCCGATGTCGGCGGTGCACCAGTAGACGTCGCTCTCCGGCTTGATGTCGAAGACCGCGTTGAACGTGTACGACACCTGGGTCAGGTAGCCGCCGGTGGTGTGCAGGATGCCCTTCGGCTTACCGGTAGTGCCCGAGGTGTAGAGGATGAAGAGCGGGTGTTCGGCGTCGAAGGCCTGCGCCTCGTGCCGGTCGTCCGCACGCTCGACGGTCTCGTGCCACCACCGGTCCTTGTCACCCCAGGCCACGTCCTCCCCGGTACGGCGGACGACCAGCACATGCTCGATGCTCGGGCACTGCGCGACGGCCTCGTCGACGGTCGGCTTGAGGGCGGACGGCTTGCCCCGCCGGTAGCCGCCGTCGGCCGTGATGACCAGCTTGGCGTCGGCGTCCTGGATGCGGGTGGCGAGCGCGTCGACGGAGAAGCCGCCGAAGACCACGCTGTGCAGCGCGCCGATCCGGGCGCAGGCCAGCATCGCGACCGCGGCCTCCGGGATCATCGGCAGGTAGATCGCGACCCGGTCGCCGGCGGTCACGCCGAGCTCGGTGAGCGTGTTCGCCGCCTGGCTCACGCTCTTCAGCAGGTCCGCGTACGTGATCGTGCGGCTGTCGCCGGGCTCGCCCTCCCAGTGGATCGCGACCTTGTCGCCGTTGCCGGCCTCGACGTGCCGGTCCACGCAGTTGTAGGCGATGTTGAGCTCGCCGCCGACGAACCACTTGGCGAACGGGGCGTTGGACCAGTCCAGCACCTGGTCCCACTGCCGGGCCCAGCTGAGCCTGCCGGCCTGCTTCTCCCAGAACCGCAGCCGATCCCCGTCGGCCTCGTCGTACGCGTCAGCCTTGACGTTGGCGCTCGCGGCAAGCTCGGCCGGCGGCGGGAACGTGCGCGTCTCGGAGTACAGGTTCTCCAATGTCTCGCTCATGCCGGCGCTCCGCTTCGCTCCACGCCGTATCTGATTGTTCGCTCGCTCATGAGGGCGGCTCCTCTGCCGTGAACCGGTCGCTTCGCTTCGTGTGAACATTAGTTCCGCCGGGTGTGCCCGGCGAGGGGTGCAGGCTGTAGTGCCGTCTGGCCGCGCCGAATGGCGTTCGGCGCGCGCCGATCGGGCAAAACGTGATCGGTACTGCGCGAATCCTGCCACTTCTGAGCCGCTTCGCGCATCCCGTGTTTCGGGTCTTTTTCCGGCTACCGTTGCCCGGTGACTCCGGATCCGCTCGCCCCACTGCTCGCGCTCGCCGACGTCGAGCCCGCCTTCACCGCCGCCCGGGAGCGCGTCGACGCCGCGCTGCGGCATCGCTCGCTGCGCCGCAAGGGCGGCCAGGTCGCCGCCGAGGTCAGCCTGCGCGCCTCCGTCGCCAGCGCGGCCCTCGAGGACCACCGCTACGACCTGGAGGAGGTACGCGCCGGAACGGTCACCGATCCCGTGCTGCAGGGCGCCCTCCGGGTCGCCGAAGGCCTCGGCGGGCTGGTCGACCTGTGGCCCCGCGCGCCGCGCCAGGTCCTCGCCCGGTTGCACATGCTCGCGGCCAACGGCGTGGTGCCGGGCCCGGAACTCGGGCGGCTGCAGAGCGGTGCCGACCGCATCGATGCGCTGGCCACGCTCGTGGCCGGAAACGATCGGACCCCGCCGATGCTGCTCGCCGCGATCGTGCACGCCGAGCTGATCACTCTGCGGCCGTTCGCCGGCCCCTCCGGGATCGTCGCGCGGGCGGCCGCGCGGCTGACGCTCATCGGGCGTGGCTTCGACCCCCGCGGCCTCGTCGGCGTCGAGGCGGGCCACCTGGCCCGCGAGCCCGAGTACGTGGGCTCGGCGGGTGCCTACGCCACGGGTACCCCGGACGGCGTGCGGTCCTGGCTGCGGCACTACGCGGCGGCGATCTCGGCGGGCGCGGACGAGATCGCGGAGATCGGCGACGCGGTGCTCGCACCCGCGGGCGGGTAGTCGCGCCCGGTTGGTCCCCATCTGAATCGACGCCCGAAACGTCCTACCCGGCCCACGATCCGTAGGCATACTCGCGTGGTGGGAGACGAGTGGATCCGTCCGTACACCCCGGGCACCGGCCGCTGGCTCGTGATCGGCTGGGAGGCCGTCGCGCTCGGCCTGTTCGGCTGGTCGACCGTGGAGCAGTTCGGGCTGGCCGGGCCCGTCGTCCGCATCGTCGCCACCGTCATCGCGGCCTGCTGGGTGGTTGGCGGCTGGCGGATCTGCGAGATGGGGGTCTACGTCGGGCCGGGCGGGGTCCGGATCCGGGGGCTGCTGAGGTCAAGGACGCTGTGCTGGGCCGACGTCGCGCACGTCCGGTTGCACCGGCACACCCACCGCATCGGCCGGTGGGAGATCGAGGGCGGGATGACGGTCCTGATCGAGCGCAACGACGGGACGACGGTCAACACGGAGTTGTGGGCACAGGGTGTCGACTTCCACTCCCGGCCGCACGTGTTTCGCGAGGTCTACCAGGAGCTTCGCAATCGGCACCGGGCCGCGATCGCCCCGGCCTGAGCGACCGGTGTGGTCCGGGCCGTTCGGTCCGGACGTGAGGACGGCGCCTCCGAGGAGGCGCCGCCGCTTCGCACGGCCGGACCGGGTTATCAAGCGTGCACCTGGGTCGTTGTCGACAGTCCTGATGAGGTGCCGCCGCAACGTGCCTGCCGTGGCTGATCGCGCGTGGGTTCCCGGTGGCCGTACACGGATCCTGCACTGAGGTCCGCGTGTTCTTTCTACCCCGGACAGCGCTTGATCGCCAGGGTTCCGGCGGGAAAAAGTTACTTACCGTCATCCGTCAGACGCTTTGTGCAAAGGGTTTCACGGTCAGCTTCGCGCCGCCGCGCGACCTCAGGCCAGGGCGGCGCGAGTGCGGCGGTGCCGGCCGTAGATGGCCAGGCCGATCGCCACGCCGACCCCGACGCCGATCGCGGCCGCGGCGACCGGTACCGCGGGGCGTTCCCGCAGCCTGCGGCCCAGCGGGATGGGGTGGCGGAACTCCAGCACGGGCCACGAGCGTTCCACCGCGACCCTGCGCAGGGTCCGGTCCGGGTTGACCACGCTCGGATGACCGACCGCCTCCAGCAGCGGGAGGTCACTGCTCGAGTCCGAATAGGCGTAACACTCCGCTAGGTCATAACCGCGCTCGGCGGCCAGCTCGCGGACGCCCGCGACCTTGCTCGGGCCGGCCGCGTAGAACTCGACCTCGCCGCTGTAGCGCCCGTCGACGATGCCCATCCGGGTCGCGATCACGTCGTCGACGCCCAGCTGGGCGCCGATCGGACGCACCATCTCGTCGCCCGAGGCCGAGACCAGCACGACGTCGCGGCCCGCCGCCTGGTGCTCGCCGATGAGGACGGCGGCTTCGGCGTACACGTATGGGTTGATCAGCTCCTCGAGGGTCTCGGCCACGATCTGCTGCACCTGGTCGACCTTCCAGCCCTTGCAGAGCGCGGCGAGGTAGTCGCGGGTGCGCGCCATGGTCTGCTCGTCGGTGCCGCCGAGCCGGAACATCAGCTGGGCATAGGCGGATTTCACGACGTCGCGGCGGCTGATCAGCCCATCGCGGTAGAAAGGCCGTCCGAAGGCCAGCGCGCTGGACTTGGCTATGACGGTCTTGTCGAGGTCGAAGAACGCGGCACTCGGGCCCACGGGCCGAAAGTGTAGCCGCAAGGTGCATCGCAGCGGTCCGAGAGGCGCGCTGAGTGGTCACGGAAGTGCGACTCGGGATAGACGGTCACACTGGGTACTCGACGGTAGCCCGGTACTGAGGCATGCTTATGTTGCGACAGGGATTCATGTTGTCGGCTTGCTGTTGCGACGTTCCCGCAAGGATTCTCGGTGGTTGCGCCCCCCGCGATCACCGAGGCCGATTCGGCTCGACCCCCCCGGAGCCGAATCTCAGGGCGGCCCCCGACTCCCCCGTCGGGGGTCGTTCCCCATTCCGGGTCTGGCGCTCCGATCACGGTTCCTGTGCAGGTCGCGGGCTTGCCACGCCGCCACCGTCACCCTCGCCCGGGCAGTACAGCGGCCGACACGGCGTCGATCTCTTCGCCGGCGCGGTCGAGCGTCTCGGGTGATCGCGGATACAACCGTCTGTGACCGGCTGACTCCCGTACGGGCGGCGATGATCGTGGAACCGCTGGGTCGCCTGCGGACCGGATCGCGCGAGCGTCTTTGCGGTCGAAATTCTCCCCAGCCCCATCGGCGCGCCGTTGATGGGTGGGATGGTGGGCCAGAGGGGCCGTGGAGCGTGCCCACGGTGTGCGTTCACAGGCTCAGGTGCCGGGTTGCCGTGCCGATCGTGCGGGGTGCCGGCCGCCTCTGTTCCGGCCACGGGTCGCGTCGGCGACCCGATACGGAAGGGCCGCAGATGACCCATCACTACCCGCCCGCCCCGTCCGGCCTCCACCCGGACGGGCAATACGCGCCGAACCCGTACGCGGCGGTTCCGCAGCAGGGTGCGGCGTACGCGCCGAACCCGTACGCGGCGGTTCCGCAGCAGGGTTCGGCCTACGCGCCGCCACCGGCGGCCTTCGGGCAGTCTCCGGCCGGCGTCGCGCATTGGGTGCTGCCGACGGGTCGGTCCTGGCAGGCGGTCGTCGCGGGCTATGTGGCGTTGTTCGCCGTCGTGCTCTGGTTCCTCGGCCCCGTGGCGCTCGGCCTCGGTGTCTGGGCGCTCGTCAAGGCCTCGCGCGACCGCAGCCACGGCCGAGGCCGGGCCATCTTCGCGGTGGTCGTCGGGGTCCTCGCCACCGGAATGATGTTGGTGCTGGCCGCAACGTAGGGCCGACCCCTGAACGCATCGTCGGACCGCCCTGCATCGCCGCGCTCTGTCCACCGAGGACAACCGTGTTGCGGCGTGCGGCGAGATCGATTGGGGCGGCACCACCTGCTGGATCAACTCCGGCCGGACCTGGAGATCCTGGGTGCCGGGCCACCTCTGAGACAGAGGTGACCCGGCACCCAGGATCCGTTTTGTGTCCGGGGCAATACAGTGCCCGTTCGGCCGCGCGCCGATAGCAGATCAGCCGATCTGGTGGGAGTTATCCACAGGTAGGGGAGTTATCCACAGGCGCGTGCCCGCCGGTTGAGCGGGCCCGAGGCGGAGCGGAACGGTGGGTGTCCAACCGCCCGCCGCACCCGTGGAGCCGCGATGTCAGCCCGCACTTCCGTCCGAACCGGACCGCGCCTGCCGCTCGTCGTGACCGCCGACCCCGACCTCCTCGACGACCTGCTGCGCCTGGCCGCGGCGGGCGGCACGGAGGTCGACGTCGCCCCGGATCCGGTGGCGGCCCGCGCCCGCTTCGCGGCCGCCCCACTGGTGATGATCGGCGTGGACCAGGCGGCGGCCTGCCTGCGCGCCCGCCTCCCGCGCCGACCGCGAATGGTCATAGTCGGCCACACCCCGGCGGTGCCAGCCGCATGGGAGGTTGCCGAGAGCCTCGGTGCCGAACACGTCGCAGAGCTGCCGTCGGCCGAGCCCTGGCTCGTCGACCGCTTCGCCGAGCGCCCGGACGCGGCCCCACCGGGCCGGATCCTCGCCGTGATCGGCGGCCGCGGCGGCGCGGGCGCGAGCATTCTGGCGGGCGCCCTCGCGGTGACGGCGGTGCGGACCGGCCACCGCACGCTGCTGGTCGACGCCGACCCGGTCGGCGGCGGCCTCGACCTGGTGCTGGGCTGGGAGGGTGTCGACGGGCTGCGCTGGCCGGCGCTCGCGGGCGCGGGCGGCCGGGTCGACCCGCCGGCGCTGCTCACGGCGCTGCCGCACCGTGGTGACCTGGTGCTGCTGTCGTTCGCCCGCGACGAGGTGCTCGCGGTTCCCGGCGAGGCGATGGCCGCGACCCTGGACGCCGCGCGGCGCGGCCGCGACGTGATCATCGCGGACCTGCCGCGTCAGCTGGACGACGCCGCGGCGCTGGCGTTGGAGGCGGCCGACCGCGCGATCCTGATCGTGCCCGCCGAGCTGCGGGCGACCGCCGCGGCCTCCCGGGTCGCCGCGGTCGCCGGCCTGCACTGCCCGAATCTCGCCGTAGTGGTGCGCGGGCCCGCACCGGGCAGGCTCAAGGCGCGCGAGGTGGCCCGGTCCATCGGGCTGCCGCTGGCCGGATCCCTGCGGCCGGAGGCCGCGGTGTGCCGGGCGCTGGAGAAGGGCGACGCGCCGGCCGCGGACGGGCGCGGGCCGCTCGCGGAGCTGTGCAAACGACTGCTCAGGCAGCTGACGACGGACGAGCGGACCGGGGTCGCGGCATGACCGCGCCGCCGTTCATCCCGGGCACCGCTGCCGGGCCGTTTATCCCGGGCACCGCTGCCGGGCCGTTCATCCCGGGCATCACTGCCGGGCCGACTGCAGGGTCCTTCTCTGCCGGTGTGCCGGGCTCGCGCGGATCGGGGCCGGGTGGTCGGGCCGGGTCCGCCGTCGGGTCCGCCTCTGCCGGTCGGCATGCCCTGCGCGGATCGGGATCGGGCGGGCCGGCGCATCGGGGCGGGCCCGAGTCGGCCGGTGTCGCCGAGCGGGTGCGGCGGCAGTTCGCCAACGACGGGGTCGACGCCACGCCGGCCGCCGTGGTCACCGCGGTGCGTGGCGAGCCCGGCGCGGCGGTGCTCGGCGACACGGCCGTGCTGCGCCTGGCCGACCGGGTGCATGACCAGCTCATCGGGGCCGGTCCGCTGGCGCCGCTGCTCAAGGATCCGGCGGTCACCGACATCCTCGTCAACGGGACCCAGGTCTGGGTGGACCGCGGGGCCGGCCTGCGGCGCGCCGCCGTCGCCCTCGGCGGCCCCGACGACGTGCGGCGGCTGGCCCAGCGCCTCGCGGCCGCGTGCGGTCGGCGGCTGGACGACGGCCAGCCATACGCCGACGCGCGACTCCCCGACGGGACCAGGCTGCACGCGGTGCTGCCGCCGGTGGCGACCGGCGGGCCCTATCTGTCACTGCGGACGTTCCGGCAGCGGCCGTTCAGCCTCGGCGATCTCGTCGAGCACGGCACCGTGCCGCCGGCGCTGGCCCCGCTGCTCGCCGCCGTGGTCGGTGCGCGGCTCGCGTACCTGGTCACGGGCGGGACCGGCTCGGGCAAGACGACGCTGCTCGGCACGTTGCTCGCTCTGGTGCCGCACACGGAGCGGATCGTGCTGGTCGAGGACGCGGCCGAGCTGCGGCCCCTGCACCCGCATGTGGTCGCGCTGCAGGCGCGGACCGCGAACGTCGAGGGTGCGGGCGCGGTCGGCCTGACCGACCTGGTGCGGCAGGCGCTGCGGATGCGCCCCGACCGGCTCGTCGTCGGCGAGTGCCGGGGCGCCGAGATCGTCGACCTGCTCGGTGCCCTCAACACGGGGCACGACGGCGGCGCCGGGACCCTGCACGCGAACGCGCCGGCCGACGTCCCGGCCCGGCTGGAGGCGCTGGGCATGCTCGGTGGGCTGCCGCGGGCCGCGCTGCATGCGCAGGTGCTGGCCGCCCTGCAGGTCGTGCTTCAGGTGCGGCGCACGGATCAGGGCCGGATCCTCGAATCGGTCGGGGTGCTGCTGCCCGAGGGGGAGCAGCGGCTGGTCACCGTCGTGCCGGCCTGGCGGCGGGGCCGCGGTGCCGGGCCGGGCGCGGAATCGCTGGCCCGGCAGCTGGCCGAGCGCGGTGTGGCGGTGCCGCCGGTCCTTCAGGCGCGGCCGTGAGCTGGGCCGCCTGGGTGCTGGCGGCCGGGCTGCTCGCCGCGGCCGCCGCGGTGGCGGTCTGGCCCGCGCGCACGGTCGCCCGCCGGCTCAGGGCGCAGCGGCCCGCGCGGCGGTTGGGCGTGCCCAGCGTGGATCTCGGTCTGATCCGAGGGCGGGCCCGGGAGCTCGTGGATCGCCGGCCGCGGCGGGTCATGGGGGCCGCCGCCCTGTCCGGGGCGACGGCGGGATTGATCGTCGCGGGACCGGTGGCGAGCTTCGTCCTCGCGGCCTGCGGCGTGCTCGGCATGCGAGCGGCGGTGCGGCGGTCGGCGCGGCGGCGGGCGGCGGCGGCCCGGTCCCGCAGCCTCGACGAGCTCACCGCGCTGGCGGCCGACCTGCGCGCGGGCCTGGCGATGGGCGGCTCGTCCATCGCCTCGGGTTCACCCGGTTCGGCCGACCTGCGCGCGGGCCTGGCGATGGGCGGCTCATCCCTCGCCT
Organism: Actinoplanes sp. NPDC049118; assembly: GCF_040648555.1. Classification (NCBI taxonomy): domain Bacteria; kingdom Bacillati; phylum Actinomycetota; class Actinomycetes; order Micromonosporales; family Micromonosporaceae; genus Actinoplanes; species Actinoplanes sp. NPDC049118. The sequence goes on along the minus strand of NZ_JBEZDY010000008.1, from coordinate 226,084 downwards.
CGGGTCCACCCGGTTCGCCGGGGGCCTCGGCGCGGGATCAGCGGCTCGCAGATCTCGCGGCGGCCGTGTGGCGGCTGGCCGAGCGCACGGGCGCACCCGCCGCGGATCTGGTCGAGCGGATCGAGGCTGACGCACGGGCGGACGACCGTTCCCGGGCGATGGCGGCCGCGCAGGCCGCCGGCGCTCAGGCCACGGCCTTGCTGCTGGCGGCGCTGCCGGTCGGCGGGATCGGGCTCGGCTACAGCGTCGGTGTCGATCCGCTGCAGGTGCTGCTGCATACGCCGCTCGGCGCGGCGTGCGCGGTCGGGGCGGTCCTATTGCAGTCAACCGGGCTGCTCTGGGCGGACCGGCTCGCGAACGGGCCGGGCCGATGACCGAACCGACGTGTGGCGCTGCCGCGCTGCTCCGTCCCGGCGGACCGGTGCGGGTGCCGTTCCGGCCGTGCTGTGCGGCCGCGCTGCTGCTCGCCGCGAAGACTCCCGGACCTGGGACGCCGGCGGGTGACCAGGCCGTGGCGTGCCCGCGCCGGGTGGCGTCGCTGCTCGAATTGGCTCCGCTGCCGGCTCCGCTGCCGGCTCCGCTGCCGGCTCCGCTGCCGGCTCCGCTGCCGGCTCCGCTGCCGGCTCCGCTGCCGGCTCCGCTCGCGGGTGAGGTCCTGCCGTGAGCGGGGCCGCCCGGCGGTTGTCGCGGCTGGACGGGGCGTCGCCGGTCTCGCCGGGCCGGGCTCCGCGGATCCTCATCGCGGTCGCCGCCGGCGCCGGGATTGCGGCGTTCATCGGGCGCTGGTGGGCGGCCGCCCTCGGTGTCGCCGCCGGGTTCGCGGTCGAGCGGTACCTGCGGCGCCGGGAGCCCGCGCAGGTGCGGGACGCGCGGCTGCGTGCCGTCGCCGACCTGCCGCTGAGCTGCGACCTCCTCGCCGCCGCGCTGCGGGCCGGTGCTCCCGTCGACCGGGCGGTGTCCGCCGTCGCCGAGGCTCTCGGCGGTCCGCTGGGGGAGCGGCTCGACCGGGTCGGCCGATCGCTCCGGCTCGGGGCCGACCCTCCGGAGGCGTGGGCGCACCTGGCCGACGTTGCCGGCGCGGACCGGCTCATCGCGTCCGCGGTGCGGTCCAGCGCCAGCGGCGGGGCCCTAGCCCGCGCGCTGACCCGGCTCGCCGACGACCTGCGCGGCGACCGGGCCGCGGCCGCCGATGCCGCCGCCCGCCGCGCCGGGGTCCTCATCGTGCTGCCGCTCGGGCTCTGCTTCCTGCCCGCCTTTGTGCTCGCCGGCCTCGTGCCGGTGGTGGTCGCCGTCCTCGGCGACGTCCTGTGACAACCCGACAAGAAGGAGATCCACGTGCGCAGACTCATCGCCCGCCTCGCCGTCCTGCGAGGCGACGAGGGCATGAACACCGCGGAGTATGCCGTCGGCACGCTCGCCGCGGTCGCGTTCGCCGGCGTCCTCTACAAGGTGCTCAGCAGCCCGAGTGTGCAGGCGGCCCTGACCGGGGTCATCAACGAGGCCCTGAAGTGAGCGGGCGCCGGTGGCCCGTCCGCCCGCGGGCGCACGGCCGCGATCGCGGGGCGTTCACCGCCGAGCTGGCGGCCGGGCTGCCGGCGCTCATGCTGCTCCTGCTCGCGGGCCTCACCGCGGTCGGCGCCGTGACGGCGAAGGGCCGGTGCGTCGACGCGGCCCGCGAGGGCGCGCTGCTCGCGGCCCGGGGTGGACCCGGCGCCGACGACGCCGCCCGGATCGCACCCGCCGGGGCACGGATCGATCTCTCCGGGGACGCGGACTCGGTGACGGTGACCGTCCGCGCGCCGGTGCCGATCCTCGGCGGCCACCTCCCGGCGATCACCGTCGGGGCATCCGCGACCGCCGCCCGGGAACCGGACGGCACGGGGCGTGGCGGAGCGGGCACGGCGGGAGTCGTCCGATGAGATCCCGGCGGCGGGATCGCCCGGCGACGGGCGGGCGAGACCGCGGTGCGGCTTCGATCTTCGTACTGGCGATCGGGCTGGTGCTGGTCGCGGCCGGGATCGCCGGGGCGGCCGTCGGCGCGGCGCGAACGGGACGGCACGTCGCCCGGACGGCGGCCGATCTCGGCGCGTTGGCCGGCGCGGCCCGAACCGTCGAGGGCCACGACGCGGCCTGCTCCCGAGCGGAGCGCTTCGTGACCGCGAACCTCGGCCGGCTGACCTTCTGCCGCCTCCAAGACCTCGACATCGTGATCGGGGTCGAGGTGACCATGACACCACTGCCCGGCCTGACCCGCCGGGCAACGGCGGCCGCACGCGCGGGCCCGATCACCGCGCCGGCCGGCTGACCCCATGATCTCGGCCGCGGACGGCCGAGCGGGTGCCCCGGATCGCGAACGCCCCGCGGACGGCCGGAGCGTCCGTGACACCGTTCGCGCCGGTGGCGGTCATCGTCGCCGATCTGCCCCACCGCTGGACGACGCCGCGCCGCTGGCCCTGAAGGCCGCGGACCAGTACCTGGATCCGATGCCGGACCCGCCGATCGGCGGGTCCGGCGCGCCGGTCTGCCGTGGCTACCGGCCGAGCCAGTCCGCCCCGAAGTCGGTGATGGAGTTCGGGGCGAGCGAGCAGGCGTTGGTGGTCAGGTCGCAGCGTGCGTCGCGTGGGGTGTCGTCGGAGTCGGCCTCGGAGAGCAGAACGTCGCCCGGCCCCAGCCAGGACGGATTCTGGCCGGGGACGGGCCAGGGCCGGACCTCGCCCCGGCTGAGGTCGAGGACGCCGAACCTGCTGCCGTCGTCCCACTCCAGCGACACGTACCGGCCGTCGGGGGAGACGGACCCGGCGAGGCTCCAGTCGTTGCAGTTGGCTGCGGTCACGGTCGCGTCGGCATCCAGCTTCTGCAGGCATCCGGTGGCGTCGTCCCGGGCCACCAACCCGCCGGCGACGGCGAACACGGAGCCGGCGCGTACCGGGATCTGCTCGCCCTTGCCGGTCCAGGGAGAGCGCCAGGCCAGGCTGGTCGCGTCGCCGGGCTTGCCGCCGAGCACCAGGACGGTGTCGGACGCCCACGCCACCTGCGTGAATCGGCCGGCCATCCGGTGGGTGACGCGGCCGGAGGCGACGTCGACCAGCTCCACCGCCGGTTCACTCTGCTGGCTCTTCTTGCCGAGCCAGGTGCTCAACGCCAGCGTCGTGCCGTCCGGGGAGACCGCGTAGCTGCCCACCTCGGGTGCGTGGTGGAGCGTGCGCCGGGTGTTGTCCGCGGCGACGAGCTCGAAGTCGACGTCGAACAGGCCGTCGCCGCCGCCGGTGCCGGCCACCGCGATGAACACGCCCGCGGGGCGCTGCGCGACCAGGTGCACCGCCTTCGAGCCGGAGAACCGGATCGGGCCGGCCTGGGTCACCAGCGTCGGTACCTTCGCGAGTTCCGGCACCAGCTCCGGATCCACCGTGTACGGGACCGGCGGCGTCACCTGCTGGCCGACGGCCAGCTGGTCGTACGTCCGCGGCTCGTGCTCCGCGAGGCCCAACCGCCACAACGGGTGCGTGCCATCCGCCTTTCCGACGGTCGGTCCGGTCGGCCCGGCCGGTCCGGGGGATACCGCCGGATGTGTGTTCCCGCTCATCGACGGGATCCCGACGGCGATGCCCACCGCGACGGCCGCGACGGCCACGCTGGAGGCCGCCGCCATCAGCCAGGTGGTGTGCCGGCCTCCGGACCCGAATCGCAGGGACTTGCGCGGTGGGGCGGTGGCCGGGTTGTGCAGTCGCGCGGCGACCGGGTCGGCACGCTCGCTCGCCTTGGTCAGCACGTTCGTCAGGCGCTGCTCGAGCTCGTCCATCACCGCGCTCCCTTCTGATCCTCGGTAACTGTGCTGTTGTGCTCCTCCAGCGCGGCCGCGAGCCGGGCGTGAGCGCGGTGAGCGCTGGACTTGACCGTTCCGGCGCTGACGCTCAGCACGCGCGCGATCTCTACCTCGCCCAGGTCGCACCAGTACCGCAGCACCACCACCTCGCGCTGCCGACGGGGCAAGGTCTGGACCAGCTCCCACAGCCACCCGTCCTCGATCGGGGCTGGACCGGCCTGCTCGGGCGGGGCCAGGCGCGGCGCGAACCGCCGAGCCACGGCCCGGCGGCGCAGCAGGCTACGCGACCGATTCACCACCGCCGTCCTGGCATACGCCATGGCGGTGTCCGGGCGTACGTCGGCCCACCGGCGATACAGCTCCTCCAACACGTCCTGTGTCACGTCCTCGGCATCGCCCAGATTCCCGACGAGCAGGTAGGCCAGCCTTGTCAGCTGCCGCCCGCTGTCGTGGAAGAAGCCGGTAAACGTGACCCGAGCTTCCTCGGGTGCATCACCTGCCACGTTCACACCCGCTCTCGTCTCCACCCTCATGCACCCCATACGCCCGAGCGGTCGATCAGGTTGACCGCCCGCCGACAATTCTCAATCTTTCATCCGCCGAAGACGGAAATCCCCGGCTGCTGTCCGCCGGTAGCGGGGACAGCAGCCGGGGATCGGCTCAGCGTCGTGGCGTCAGCCGAACAGCTTCTGGTCGAACGCCTGCTGCCAGGGCGGCGCGCAGATCTGCCAGGCGCTGTTGTACCGCTCCACGAGCGCCAGCTCCTCCTCCGACGTGCCGTGTTCGCCCTGGGCGATGCCGGGAGGGGCGACGTACGGGTCGAGGCTCACCGTGAAGCCCGCGCCGCTCATGCAGGCGACGTAGACCCGCGATGCCGCTTGAACCTCGGGGCTGGCCAAGGCGGCGCGCTGCGCCTCCTCAACCTTGGCGCGTCCCTCGGCTCCGCCCGACGCCTCGAAGTCGATCTGTGTGCTGCAGTCGTTCACGGCCTGCGTCCAGATCTCCTTCTCCTGGTCCGTCATGCCGGCCAGCAGCGCGTTGTTGGGATCCTCGGCCACGGCCTTCCTGTTCTGCACGGCGATTTCCGCAAGGACGTCGCCGTTGAAATCCTCCGGCGGGATGATGCTGAAGGCGTCCGCGACATCGTCATGCGTCAGGGTGGCGTCGTAGCTGAGGCTCTTGCCCTGCACACAGGCGCCAACCTTCAGGTTGGTCTTCCGGTACGTGTTGAGCAGTTGTTTGGCCTGTGCCAGCGAGTCCGTTGATGTGGCGGCGAACGCGTTGCCCACCAACTGTCCCGCGATCAGAGTCGCGGTGATTCCGAAAACGACTACGGCGTTACGAATTCTCATCTTCGACAATCCCCCGGTCAGCTCGTGACTTTCAGCTTGGCGCTGGACGCGCCGTAGATCGGCCGGTCCCACAGGCCCTTGAGGTAGGTCCGGTCAGACTGATTGATCTTGATGCAGCCTTGGGATTTGTAATTTCTCTCCGCCCAGCTCCCGCCGTTACCGCCCTGCGAGTGGATGAACAGCTCCGTGCGGTTGGTCCCGTCGCTGCACCTCTTGTTGCCCAGACTCCACACCGAACCCTTGACGACATCGCTGTCCGTCTGGTGGTTCCGCTCGTAGCGCGCCGGGTAGTCCCCGTTCGGCAGCCAACCATGGTTGGTGCGGCACGAGTCGGACGACCCGTCGCCCGATCCGGCCTTCAGCTTCACCCTGTGACGGGTCGCCATCAGCGTCGACCCGCAGTAGGCCGCACCCGTGTAGTACGCGTAGAGGGTGCCGTACGGTGCGTCCCCCTTGTTGAACGTGAAGCTCGGTTTTGCCTTGGTGCTCTGGCAGGTCGCCGTGACCTCATCGGTGTAGGCGTGGGCCTGTGTGATCTCTGCCGTTCCCATTGTCAGACCCAGTAGGGCCGCCACCAGATAGGCGGTTCCTAGTCGTGACGCGCGCAATTTCCCCCCCGTTATCCCGTAAGTGAGATGGATTTCATCCGCTCGTGGATGCGGTGCTCGGCAGCGACGCCGCATTAGCCAATGGGTTTGTGTCAAATGGCCGAACATGCCGAACGGCATGACGACGAAATCCAGCGGGGCGCACCTGTCGGTCGCCTTCGCCTCAAAGCTTTTGGCCGCCAAGACCGAAGCCGGCTCACGCCGGCACTGAACGCTCCTGACGTCTCGCCTTGCTAAAAGGTTCCTCCGTCTCGTCGGCATGACTCGCCCGCATTAGGGCGCACTGCTCCCCATTGACGCGCATGAGTTGACCGCGCCGATGAAGAGCACTGTAGATCTTCAGATCGTGCCTCGTGGCCCCGACCGAACAAAGCCGTATACTTTGGACACTCTGCATCCGCAGCGAACGGCCACGATGCTGGGCCGGCCCGCCGCACGGTCTGCCTGACCCCAACGCCTCAAACGTTCATGGTCACGGCACTAGCTTTCGACGGGTGGGAGGCTGCCGAGGAGTGCGTCCAGGACGGCGACGGCGCCGTTCTTGTCCAGCGGGTTGTTGCCGTTGCCGCACTTCGGCGACTGCACGCACGACGGGCATCCCGCCTCGCACCCGCACGACGCGATCGCCTCCCGGGTCGCCGACAGCCAGGCGGCCGCCGTCCCGTACGCGCGTTCCGCGAAGCCCGCCCCGCCCGGATGCCCGTCGTACACGAACACCGTCGGCGCCTCGGTGTCCGCGTGGTTCGCCGTCGACAGGCCGCCGATGTCCCAGCGGTCGCAGGTAGCCATCAGCGGCAGCAGCCCGATCGCCGCGTGTTCCGCCGCGTGCAGCGACCCGGGCACGTCCGGCGCCTGCACCCCGGACGCCGCCAGCAACCCCGGGGAGACCGTGAACCAGACCGCCACCGTGCGCAGCTCGCGGGGCGGTAGGTCCAGCGGCCGGGTGTCGATCACCTCGCCCGAGCCGATGCGGCGTCGCTGGTACGAGACCACCTGGTTGGTCACGTCCACCTCGCCGAGGAACAGGCCGACCGGGCCGGCGTCCACGTACTCGCGGACCGACACCACCGACAGCTCCGTCACGTCGCGGGCGTGTGTCGACCAGTCCGGCTCGGCCGCGCGGACCAGCGCCACCGCGTCCTCCAGGTCGAGGTCGTCCACCACATAGGAGGCGCCCTGGTGCAGGTAGACCGCACCCGTGTGCAGCATCACGTGGGACGAGCCCTGGTCCACCGTGCCGAGCAGGCGGCCGGTCGCCGACTCGACCACCGACACCGGGGTGCCGCCCGTGCCGCGCAGGTCGACCTCCGGTCTGCCCCGGTGCGTCCAGTACCATCCCGACGGGCGACGGCGCAGCGCACCCGACGCCGTCAGCGCCTCGGCAGCCGCCCGCGCGGGGTCGCCGCCGAACAGCTCGAGGTCCGCCTCCGTCAGCGGCGCCTCGGACGCCGCGCGGCAGAGCTGCGGGCCCAGCACGTACGGGTTGGCCGGGTCCATGACCGTCGCCTCGACCGGGCGGCCGAACAGCGCCTCCGGGTGGTGGACCAGATAGGTGTCCAGCGGATCGTCGCGGGCCACCAGCACCGCCAACGCCTCGCCGCCCGAGCGGCCGGCGCGGCCCGCCTGCTGCCAGAGTGACGCCCTCGTGCCCGGGTAGCCGCAGATCAGCACGGCGTCCAGGCCCACCAGGTCGACGCCGAGTTCCAGCGCGTTCGTCGAGGCCAGCGCCAGCAGGTCGCCCGAGAGCAGGGCCCGTTCGATGGCTCGCCGGTCCTCCTTCAGGTAGCCCGCGCGGTACGCCGCCACCCGCTCTCCCAGGCCCGGTACCGCCTCGTCGAGGCCCCGCCGGGTCATGGCCGCGACGACCTCCGCGCCGCGCCGGGAACGGACGAACGCCAGCGTCCGGATGCCGGCCACGACCGCGTCCGTCAGCAGATCGGCGGTCTCCCGCAGCGCCGAGCGGCGTACGGGCGGCATCTCGATCTCCAGGTTCTCCAGGGACGGGGGCAGCAGCGGCGGCTCCCACAGCACGAACGTCACCGCACCGCGCGGCGACGCGTCCTCGGTCACCGGCGCCACCGGCAGCCCGGTCAGCCGGGATGCCGCGTCGCCCGGGTCGCCCGAGGTCGCCGACGCCAGGATGAACGTCGGGTCGCCGCCGTAGCCGGCCGTCACCCGGCGCAGGCGGCGCAGGACGTGCGCCACGTGCGAGCCGAAGACGCCCCGGTAGGCGTGGCATTCGTCGATCACCACGTACGAGAGCCGGCGCAGGAAGGTGGCCCAGCGGGCGTGCCCCGGCAGCAGCGCGTGGTGCAGCATGTCCGGGTTCGTCAGCACGAACCTCGAGTGCCGGCGGATCCATTCGCGCTCCTCGCGCGGCGTGTCACCGTCGTATGTGGCCGTCCGCACCCCGTCGAGGCCCAGCCGGGCGAGCGCGCGAGACTGGTCCGCCGCCAGGGCCTTGGTCGGCGACAGATACAGCACCGTCGCTCGCGGGTCGTCCAGCAATTTGCTCAAAGCGGGCATTTGGTACGCCATCGACTTGCCCGAAGCGGTGCCCGTGGCCAGGACGACGTGGCCACCCTCGTGCGCCAGCGTCGCCGCCGCGGCCTGGTGCTCCCACGGCTCCGCGATGCCCAGGCCCTCGTACGCGGAGATCAGCGCCGGCGCCGCCCAGCCCGGCCACGGGGCCGTACGCCCTGGTCGAGCGGGTTCCCGCCGCACGTGGGTGACCGGCGAATCACCCGCCGGGGCGACGGCGTGTGCACGCAGCCGGTGCAGCAGTTCGGCGGGTCCGAGCCCGGGAGTCGCGCCGCGTGCGGCCGGAATGCCCGGGACGGTCGTGGTCACAATCTGCACTGTGACACCGCTATGGCCCGAACCTCAAACGGGTACGACGGAGGTGCCGACGCGCCGGTCCCGGAGCGGCGGTGGTTAGATTCGCTGTGGAGATCGGCTGCCTGAAGGCTTGCCCCCGAGGGAGGAGGACCGATGGAGCTGTCGCTGACGACCCGGGCTGTCGGCGAGCACACGGTGCTCGACGTCGGCGGTGAGGTCGATGTGTACACCGCGCCCCGCCTGCGTGAGCGCCTCGTCGAGTTGGTCGACGGCGGCTCGCGCAACGTGGTCGTGGATCTCGCGCGCGTCGACTTCCTCGACTCCACCGGCCTCGGTGTGCTGGTCGGAGCGTTGAAGCGGCTGCGGGCCGCGAACGGTACGTTCGGCCTGGTCTGCTCGAAGGAGCCGCTGCTCAAGATCTTCCGGATCACCGCGCTCGACCAGGTGTTCCCGATCTTCCCCTCCGTCGAGGCGGCCATCTCGACGTCGGCCGGAGATGGCGACGACATCCACCCGTCGGCGTGATGGCAACGGTTCGGCTGTCGTTCTCTCCCGCGCCGGTGCATGTCCGCACCGCCCGGCTGGTCGGCGTGGCGGTGGCCCGGCGGGCGGGGGTCGCCGAGGAGCTCCTCGATGAGGTCCGGCTGGCGATCGGCGAGGCCTGCACCCGCGCGGTCGCCCTGCACCGCCAGTACAACCTGCCGGACCTGGTCATGGTGGAGATGTCCGACTCCGACGCGTACACGGTCCGGGTCGTGGACCGCGCGCCGATCGAGGCGAGCGTCGGGCTGGCCAAGCTGCCGCCCGACGAGTTGGCCGACGAGTCGCTGACCGATGAGGCGCTGACCACCGGCGTCGGCTTCGCGCTGCTTGCCGGCTTCGTGGACGACCTGCAGGTGCGCCCGGTCGACGAGGGCGCCGGCACCGAGGTCTGCATGGTCTGGCCGGTACACCGCCGCTGACCGCGAATGACAGGGTCCGCGCGGGTGAAATTTCCGCGGAGATCCGCACTTGGCGCGGGGCCGGGTGACACCGGACAAGGGAGCGGAGCCTAGGCCGTAACCGATTCCGGCGCCAACCACTAACACAGCGGTAAACATCACCACGACACGGCCGGATCCGGGTGTGACCACTGACACGTCTGGCCGATACAGTACGCCGGTAATCAGCTACTGCTCCCTGGTCCCGCGTCCGCGGGCCCGGGTGTCGTCTCCCCGAGCAGGGAGTGCGCCCGCGGTTTCGTCCGCTGTCGGGTGCGTTCGGCGTACAGGAGGACATGGATGTCCGGGACCTCCGTATACCTCGCCGCGGAAAGCGGCGGGGTGTCCCTCAGCAGTGAAAACGTCACCTACGTCATCGTCGCGATCGCCTTCGCGCTGGTGGCGTTGGCCTTCGCTGCTGTTTTCGTCAAGACGGTGCTCGCTGCCGGCCGCGGCACGACCAACATGCAAGACATCGCGGGGGCGGTGCAGGAAGGCGCGTCCGCGTACCTGTTCCGGCAGTTCAAGACCCTCGCCATCTTCGTGGTGATCGCGGTCGTGCTGCTGTTCCTTCTGCCGGTGCACAACACCGACAGTGAAATGGCGGTGAAGATCGGCCGGTCGCTGTTCTTCATCGTCGGTGCGGTCTTCAGTTCGTTCATCGGCGGCGCGGGCATGGCGCTGGCCACGCGGGCCAACCTGCGGGTCGCCGCGGCGGCCGGCGAGGCCGGCGGCCGTGAGAAGGCGATGGGCATCGCGTTCAAGACCGGTGGCGTGGTCGGCTTCCTCACCGTGGGCCTCGGCCTCTTCGGTGCCGCGCTGGTCGTGCTGATCTACCGCGGCGACGCACCGACCGTGCTCGAGGGCTTCGGCTTCGGCGCCGCGCTGCTGGCCATGTTCATGCGGGTCGGCGGCGGCATCTTCACCAAGGCCGCCGACGTCGGCGCCGACCTGGTCGGCAAGGTCGAGCAGGGCATCCCGGAGGATGACGCGCGTAACCCCGCGACGATCGCCGACAACGTGGGCGACAACGTCGGCGACTGCGCAGGCATGGCGGCCGACCTCTTCGAGTCGTACGCGGTCACGCTTGTCGCGGCCCTGATCCTCGGCCAGGCGGCATTCGGCCAGGACGGCATGATCTTCCCGCTGATCGTCTCGACGGTCGGCGTGGTCATCGCGATCGTCGGCGTCTTCATCACCCGGCTGCGGGCCTCGGACAAGAACGGCCTCACCGCCATCAACCGGGCGTTCTACATCTCGGCCGTGCTCTCCGCCGTCACCGTGGCGATCGTCAGCTTCGTCTACCTGCCGAACAGCTTCGCCGGGTTCGACAACGCCGCCAGCATCGACCCGCTCGTGGTCGCCAGCGGGCGCAACCCGCAGTGGGTCGCGATCGGTGCCGTCGTCATCGGCATCGTGCTGGCCGCCGCCATCCAGGCACTGACCGGCTACTTCACCGAGACCGAGAAGCGCCCGGTGCAGGACATCGGCAAGTCGTCGCAGACCGGCGCGGCCACCGTCGTGCTGGCCGGCATCAGCGTCGGCCTCGAGTCGGCCGTCTACTCGGCGCTCCTCGTCGGCGCCGGCGTCTTCGGCGCGTACCTGCTCGGCGGCACGTCGATCACGCTGTCGCTGTTCGCGGTCGCGCTGGCCGGCACCGGCCTGCTGACCACGGTCGGCGTCATCGTCGCGATGGACACCTTCGGCCCGATCTCGGACAACGCGCAGGGCATCGCGGAGATGTCCGGCGACATCGACGAGAACGGCGCGCGGATCCTGACCGAGCTCGACGCGGTCGGCAACACCACCAAGGCGATCACCAAGGGCATCGCGATCGCCACGGCCGTGCTGGCCGCGACGGCGCTGTTCGGCTCCTACACGAACACCCTGAGGTCGTCGCTGGCGGACGCGGGCCTCTCGGCCGAGCAGATCGGCGCGGAGGTCCTCGGACTGCTGAACATCTCGAACCCGCGCAACCTGGTCGGCCTGCTGATCGGCTGCGCGGTGGTGTTCCTCTTCTCCGGCCTGGCGATCAACGCCGTCTCCCGCTCCGCGGGCGCGGTCGTGATGGAGGTACGCCGCCAGTTCCGCGAGTTCCCGGGCATCATGGAGCGCACCCAGCGCCCCGAGTACGGCAAGGTCGTCGACATCTGCACCCGGGACGCCCAGCGCGAGCTGCTCACCCCCGGTCTGCTCGCCATCCTGGCGCCGATCGCGGTGGGCTTCGGCCTGGGCGCCGGCGCGCTGGCCTCCTACCTGGCCGGTGCGATCGGCGCGGGCACCCTGATGGCCGTCTTCCTGGCCAACTCGGGTGGCGCGTGGGACAACGCCAAGAAGCTCGTCGAGGACGGCGCATACGGTGGCAAGGGCTCTGAGGCGCACGCCGCGACGGTCATCGGTGACACGGTGGGTGACCCGTTCAAGGACACCGCCGGCCCGGCCATCAACCCGCTGCTCAAGGTGATGAACCTGGTGTCGTTGTTGATCGCACCGGCCGTGGTGACCCTCACCATCGGCGATGATCAGAACAATGCGGCGCGGATCACTCTCGCGGTCGTGGCGGCGCTGATCGTCGCGGGTGCGGTCATCTGGAGCAAGCGCAAGCCCATCTCCATGGGCGAGGACACCCCGGCCGCGGAGAACCACTCGGAGCGCATCAGCGCCTGATCGGATCGACGCGTCAGGAGGGCGCCCGGCACTCGCCGGGTGCCCTCCGCCGCGTGATGGCCGTACGCTGCAAACCATGCGCACGGCCCGCTTCGCATCCTCACTCATCGTTCTTTCGCTCGTCGTGACACTGGGTGGTTGCGCCGGCGGTCCCGCACCCCGCGCCTGGGCCGCCTCGGTCTGCACGGTGCTGTCGCCCTGGCGCAGCGAGATCGGCACCCTGGCGACCCGTACCCAGCAACAGATGACCGCCGAGACGACGCCGGCACAGGCCAAGGAGAACCTCATGCGGCTCTTCGGCGGCGCGGAGTCGGCCAGCGAGAAGGCCCGGGCCGGCGTGCAGCGGGCCGGCGTGCCCGACGTCGACGAGGGCAAGGAGGTCGCGGACGGCTTCACCGCGTCACTCGGTGCGATGCGCGACGCGTACGGGCGGGCCAAGACGGGGGTCGAGGCGCTCGCGACCAGCCCGTCCAAGGACTTCTACGCCAAGGTCGCGTCGGTGGTGGAGGTCCTGAACACCGAGTACAGAGAGAGCGAGCTGGACACCAGCCGGCTGGACTCCGAGGAGCTCAAGAAGGCGTTCGACGAAGCGCCGGAATGCCGATGACGGAGTGCCGCTGACCATGGCCGAGCCCGGGTGGCCGCTGATTCCGCGCGAGGTGCTGCCCGCGCCGGTTCAGCCCGCCCAGCGGGGCCGCCGTCGCACGGTCACCACGGTTCCGGCCGGACGGCAGTTGTCGATCTTCGGGGTCGAGGCGGCGGACCCGTCGCTGTTCGACCTGGTCGGCCTGCTGGCCGGCCCCGGCCGGCTGGGCCGGATGGGCGGTACGGCGCGCGTCTCGGTCCGCGTCGACGCCGCCTGGCGGGTGCACGTGCTGGTGGACGAGCTGGTCTCGCGCGGCCTGGTGGTCAACTGGGCGCCGGTGGCCGGCGACGAGCCGGACGAGCCAGTGGCCGAACTCACGGTCGAGCCGGTGGAGCAGACGATCGCCCCCGACGGGCCGCACGTGCCCCCGGCGGAACTCCCCGAGGAGGACGTCGCGGAGGCGCCGGTAGGTAAGAAGGAGAACGCGGAGCCCCGTACCGTCGCCTTCGAGGTCCGGACCGCGTTCAGCAGCAGGTTGAACGCCCTCGCCCGGGCCTGGCCGCCGGCCGCCGACAAGCTCTTCCTCGGCGGGCCGCGGCTGCGGCTCTGGGTCGCGGCGGCGGGCGAACCGCGGCCTCAGGGATACGCACTTGGTCTGGATCCCGACGGTTTTCTTGACAGGGCGACCGACGCCGCGCTGACCCGGGCCGGGCTCGCGGGCACGATCCAGGCCGGTCCGGCGTACGTGATCGCAGGTCACAGGCGTCTCGCGCGTCTCGCGGAGCTGGTCGGCGAGCGGCCCGCGGCGGCGCCCGAAAGGCTCTGGCCGGGCGGCGCGGGTGCATGATCTTCCCCGATTGTGTACGACACGACGCCATGTTCCCGGTGTACGGTGTCGCCGTCGGACGCATGCGGTGGCCGGACCGTTACCATCCGACTTCTGCATGCCCGGGGAATGTGAGCTCGTCCGGCGCGTTACGTTGAACGTCCGCACGTCCGTCGTCCGCGACGGGCCGCCGAGCGACCGAAAAGTATGGGAGTGCCGTGCCGGAGAAAGCCAGGACGACCCGTCTGGTCATCGTCGAGTCCCCGTCGAAGGCCAAGACGATCGCCGGCTACCTGGGGCCCGACTACTTTGTCGAGGCCTCCTTCGGGCATGTCCGTGACCTGCCGCGCAACGCCGCCGACGTGCCCGCCAAGTACAAGGGCGAGCCGTGGGCGCGGCTCGGCGTCGACGTCGACAACGGCTTCCAGGCGCTCTACGTCGTCTCCTCCGACCGCAAGCAGCAGATCGCCAAGCTGACCAAGCTGGCCAAGGAAGTCGACGAGATCCTGCTCGCGACGGATGAGGACCGCGAGGGCGAGGCCATCGCCTGGCACCTGGTCGAGACGATCAAGCCCAAGGTCCCGATCAAGCGGATGGTCTTCCACGAGATCACCAAGTCGGCCATCCAGGCCGCCGTCGCCAACCCGCGCGAGATCGACCGGGACCTGGTCGACGCGCAGGAGGCCCGGCGCATCCTGGACCGCCTCTACGGCTACGAGGTCAGCCCCGTCCTGTGGAAGAAGGTGATGCCCCGCCTGTCCGCCGGGCGCGTCCAGTCCGTGGCGACTCGAATCGTGGTCGAGCGCGAGCGGCAGCGGATGGCGTTCCGCTCCGCGGAGTACTGGGACATCAACGCCCAGCTCTCGGTGCAGGGCAAGGTCGAGGGCACCCGCAACTTCCAGGCGACGCTCATCGCGCTGGACGGCGACCGGATCGCCACCGGCCGCGACTTCGAGCCGACGACCGGCCGGGTCAAGCCCGGCGCCGGCGTCGTGCACCTCGACGGCGACGGGGCCCGCGGGCTCGCCGCGCGCCTCGAGGACCGGCCGTTCACGGTCACCCGGGTCGAGGAGAAGCCCTACCGGCGCCGGCCGTACGCGCCGTTCATCACCTCGACGCTGCAGCAGGAGGCCGCCCGCAAGATGCGCTTCTCCTCGTCGCAGACGATGCGCACGGCCCAGCGGCTGTACGAGAACGGCTACATCACCTACATGCGTACGGACTCGGTGAACCTCTCCGAGACCGCCATCACCGCCGCCCGCCGCCAGATCGCCGACCTGTACGGCCCGAACAACGTGCCGCCGCAGCCGCGCCGCTACACCGGCAAGGTCAAGAACGCGCAGGAGGCGCACGAGGCGATCCGCCCCGCGGGCGACAACTTCCGCACCCCCGGCGAGGTCGCCGGCGAGCTCTCGGCCGACGAGTTCAAGCTCTACGAGCTGATCTGGCGCCGCACGGTGGCCTCGCAGATGACCGACGCCGTCGGTAACTCCGTCTCGGTGCGCATCCGCGCGGTCTCCACCGCCGGCGAGGAGGCCGACTTCGGCGCCAGCGGCAAGACGATCACCGACCCCGGCTTCCTGCGTGCCTACGTCGAGTCGTCCGACGACGAGAACGCCGAGGCCGAGGACACCGAGCACCGCCTGCCGAACCTGGCCAAGGACCAGCCGCTGACGGCCGAGGAGCTCAACGCGGTCGGCCACCACACCTCGCCGCCCGCCCGCTACACCGAGGCCTCGCTGGTCAAGGCCCTGGAGGAGCTGGGCATCGGCCGCCCGTCGACGTACGAGTCGATCATGCGGACGATCCAGGACCGGGGGTACGTGGAGAAGCGCGGCCAGGCGCTGATCCCGTCGTTCATCGCGTTCGCGGTCGTCGGCCTGCTCGAGGGGCACTACCCGCGGCTGGTCGACTACAACTTCACCGCCGCGATGGAGACCCAGCTCGACGACATCGCCGGCGGCGACCACGCGGCGCTGGACTTCCTCACCTCCTTCTACTTCGGCAGCGACCTGGGCGCGGACGACTCGATCGCCAAGGCCGGCGGCCTGAAGAAGATGGTGACCGAGAACCTCAGCGAGATCGACGCCCGCGCGGTCAACTCGATTCCGCTCTTCAAGGACGACTCGGGCCGCAACGTGGTGGTCCGCGTGGGCCGCTACGGGCCCTACCTGCAGCGGGCCCTGCCCGATGCCACCGAGGACGCGCCGGAGGACCGGGTCTCGATCCCCGAGGGGGTCGCGCCCGACGAGCTGACCGTCGAGAAGGTCAACGAGCTCTTCCTCGGCGGCGGCGGCGAGCGCAGCCTGGGCGACGACCCGGCGACCGGCGAGCCGGTGCAGCTCAAGTCCGGCCGATACGGCCCGTACGTCTCCAGCGGCGAGCGTAAGTCCTCGCTGTTCAAGACCCAGGCGCCGGACACGCTGACCCTGGAGCAGGCGCTGCGGCTGCTGGAGCTGCCGCGCACGGTCGGCAAGGACCCGGAGGGTGTGGAGATCCTCGCGGCCAACGGGCGTTACGGGCCGTACGTGAAGCGCGGCGACGACTTCCGCTCGCTGGACAGCGAGGACAAGCTCTTCACCGTCACCCTGGACGAGGCGCTCGCGCTGCTCGCCGCCCCGAAGCACCGGCAGCGCCGCGCCGCGGCCCCGCCGCTGCGCGAGATGGGCCCGGACCCGGTCACCGAGAAGCCGATGGTGATCAAGGAGGGCCGCTTCGGTCCGTACGTGACGGACGGGGAGTTCAACGCCTCGCTGCGCCGCGGGCAGACGCCCGAGGAGCTGACCGTCGAGCAGGCGTCCGAGATGCTCGCCGAGAAGCGCGCGAAGGGACCGGCGCCGCGCAAGAAGGCGGCCGCGAAGAAGGCACCGGCGAAGAAGGCGGCCTCCTCCGCCGAGGGCACGCCGGCGAAGAAGACGGCCGCGAAGAAGGCCCCGGCCAAGAAGGCCGCCGCGAAGAAGGCCACCCCGGTCAAGCGGGCCGCCAACGCCTCCCCAGCGGCGAAGAAGGCCACGCCGGCGAAGGCCCGGGCCAACGCCGAGTAGTCCTGTGGACGGGCCTGTGGATAACTTTCCTCAGGCCCCGAGGACCCGGTCGAGGTATGCGTTGGTGAAGACCCGTCCGGGGTCCAGCTGGTCGCGGACGGCCAGGAAGTCGTCGAACCTCGGGTACGCGCTACGCAGCGAGTCCGCGTCCCGGTAGTGCAGTTTGCCCCAGTGCGGGCGCCCGCCCAGCGGCTCGCAGACCGCCTCGAAGGCCCGGAAGTACGGCTCGTACGGGCTGCCGCTGAACTGGTGCACGGCGACGTAGGCGGAGTCGCGCCCGTAGCCGTGCGACAGCCAGGCGTCGTCCGGGCCGGTGAACCGCACCTCGACCGGGAACTGCACCTTGAACGGCAGCTTCTCGATGATCCGCGGCAGCACCGACAGCACCTCGGGCAGGCACTCGCGGGGGATCTCGTACTCCATCTCGGTGAAGTGGACCCGGCGCGGCGTACAGAAGACCCGGTCGGAGCGGTCGGTGTAGGTCCGGGCCGTCAGGGCGCGGGCGGAGACCGCGCTGATCGCCGGCACGGCGGCGGGGATCGCCCGGCCCAGCCGGCATGCGCCCTGGAAGACGGTGTTCGCCAGGAACTCGTCGTCGAGCCAGCCGCGGAACCTCGACAGCGGACGGTCCGACACCGGCACCCTGTTGTTGCGCTTGAGCTGGGCCCGGTCGGTGTACGGGTACCAGTAGAACTCGAGGTGGTCGTTGCCCGCGATCTGTTCGTCCAGCCCGGCGAGCACCTCGGCCAGCGGCAGCGGCCGCTCGTCGGCGAGCAGCGTGAACGCCTCGACGCAGCGCAGGGTCACCTCGACCAGGACGCCGAGGGCGCCGATGCCGAGCCGCGCGGCGTGGAAGAGCGGTGAGGTCGAGTCGATCCGCTGCACCAGCCCGGCGCCCGTGACCAGCGTTAGCGACTCCACACAGGAGGCCATCGTCGAGTGATCGCGGCCGCTGCCGTGCGTGCCGGTGGAGATCGCCCCGGCGACGGTCTGCTGGTCGATATCGCCCAGATAGGGCATCGCCAAGCCGTTGTCCGCGAGGATCTGGTTCAGCCGGTGCAGCGGCATTCCGGCCTGTACCGTGACCAGATTTCCGGATATCTCCACCAACTCGCCCATGCGGTGCAGCAGGAGCCGGCGGTCGTCGGCCACCGCGATCGCGGTGAACGAGTGTCCGCTGCCGACGGCCTTGATTTTCTGTCCGGTGGCGGACGCCTCCTTGACGAGCGCCGCCACCTCGTCAACGCTGCCAGGGGTCAGCACCTCGACGGCGACGGACTGCTGGTTGCCGCCCCAATTGAGCCAGTGACGCGCGGCTACGGGGGGTGAATTGTCACTGGTCATTACGGCTGAGTCCTCCCGACGAGCGGACAGTCGCACAAAACCGGGAATGCCGGGTGTCGTCGGCGTCCCGTCGATGCTTCTCGCTCGTTGATCCGAGTAACGTTCCGATTATCACTGCTGAGAGGGAGTGGCGACGCGTGTCGACACCAACCGTCACCACCGGACCACTGCGCCGGGTTCCGGTGCAGGGCAGAAGCGTTGCCCGGGTCCAGCGCATGCTCGACGCCTGCGCGGAGCTCGTGGACGAGGTCGGGTACGAAGGCCTGACCACGACCCTGCTCGCCGAGCGGGCCGAGGTCGCCATCGGCTCGGTCTACCAGTTCTTCCCCGACAAGCGGGCCATCGTCCAGGCCCTCGCCATGCGCAATATGGACGCGTACCTGCAGAGTCTGTCGGCACGCTTCGCCAACGAGACGTTCGCCCACTGGTGGGACGGCGTGGACGCGGCGATAGACGCCTACATTCACATGCACCGCAGCGTGCCGGGCTTCCGGACGCTGCACTTCGGCGACGTGGTCGACCTGCACCTGCTCGACGCCGAACGCGACAACAACGCGGTCATCGCCGACCGGCTCGCCGAGCTGCTGGTCGACCAGTTCCAGCTGATGGACCGCGCGCGGCTGCGCTTCGCGCTGCTGATCGCGGTCGAGGCGTCGGATGCGCTGATCAAGCTGGCGTTCCGGCGCGACGTGACGGGCGACGAGGCCGTTCTCACCGAGGCCAAGGCGCTGATCAGGGAATACCTGCACCGCCACGTTCCCGCGTGAGGTCCTAACCGAGGAACGCATGTCCCTCTCCCCGGTACGTCGGGGTCGGCGTGGCCGTGTCGCCGTCGACGAGGTGCACCTCGTTGACGTGCTCGCACAGCTCGCCGGCCTTGGCGTGGCGGAACCACACCCGGTCGCCGGGCCGCAACCGTTCGGCCGCGGCGCCGATCAGCGGCGTCTGCACCTCGCCGGCGCCCTCGTCGCCCCGTAGGCGCAGGCCTTCGGGCAGCCACGGCATCGGCTGGCGCGACGGTCCGGTCGGCCCGGAGGCGATCCAGCCGCCGCCGAGCACGGTCGCGATCCGCGGCGCGGGGCGGCGGACCACCGAGAGTGCGAAGAACGCCGACGGCGTGGGCTGCCAGTTACGGTACGTGTCGAAGAGGGTCGGACCGTAGAGTCCGGAGCCGGCGGCGATCTCGGTGACCGACGGGTCCGCGGCGGTCGCCGCCACGCTGCCGGTGCCGCCGCCGTTCACGAACTCGAGCTCGACGTGCTCGCGGACGGCACGTACCGCGGCCATCCGGCGCTTGAGCAGCTCGGGCAGCGAACGGCGCTGCATCATCCGGATGCCCCGGGCCAGCACGGCCTGGCCGCGTGGCTTGTCGCCGAGGCCGGCGATCTGCGCCTCGTAGGCCATCATGCCGACCAGCCGGAAGCCCTGCCGCTTGACCAGCTTGGCGGCGAGCGCCCCGGCCTGGGCCGCGGAGTGGACCGGCGAGCGCCGGACCCCGACGTGCAACGGCCCGGCGGGGCGCCAGGAGGCGTCCAGCTCCAGGCAGATGCGCACGTCGGGGCGCTGCCCCGGCGCGGCGACGTCGTCGACCAGGTCCAGGTGCGCGGGGTCGTCGACCATGATGGCGATCGCGGCGGCCAGCTGCGGATCCGCGGCCAGCTGCGCGATCGCGGTCCGGTCGACGCTCGGGTACGCGACCAGCACGTCGTCCGTGACGCCGCTGCGTACCAGCCAGATCGCCTCCGGCAGCGTGTATGCCATCACGCCGGACCAGCCGGGACGGGCGAGTACGCGCTCGAGCAGGGCGCGGACCCGTACCGACTTGCTGGCGACCCGGATCGGCTTGCCGGCCGAACGCACCGACAACGCGGCGGCGTTCGCGTCGAAGGCGGCCAGATCGACCACGGCGAGCGGCGTTTCCAGCCGTCTGGTCGCGCGGTCGAGGCGTTCGTGCAGCGCACTGCGTTCGACGATCACGCCAGCAACCTAACCGTTGACGCGCGTATGCGAAACACCTTCATTTTCGCGCCACCCGGATGAGCGCAACCGCGGTGAGCTGCTGCCGCCCGTTAGAGTGCTTCGAGCAGTGACCACGGGGAGGTAAGGCCATCGACACCGAAACGAGTACGGCGCGCAAGGAGGCAGGTCCGGTAGACCTGTCCGGCGCGGCTGCACTGCGTTCCGTCCTGCGGATCCGTCCGTTTCGGCGGCTCTGGCTGGTGCTCAGCGTGGCCTCGTTCGGCGACTGGATCGGCACGCTCGCCACCGCCCTGTTCGCCTCTCAACAGGTGACCGGCAGCGTGGCACAGGGCAGCGCGTTCAGCAGCACGATCGCGATCCGCCTGCTGCCGGCCCTGCTGCTCGGCCCGATCGCGGGCGTGTTCGCCGACCGGTTCGACCGGCGGTACACGATGGTCATCTGCGACATTCTGCGCTTCTTCGTCTACGGCTCGATTCCCGTCGTTGCGCTCCTCAGCGACTCCGGCGGCCTGGTCGTCACCTGGGCGGTCATCGCCACCTTCATCGGCGAGACGATCACCCTGCTGTGGATCCCGGCCAAGGAGGCCGCGGTTCCCAACCTGATCCCCGCGGCCCGCCTCGAGGTCTCCAACCAGCTCACCCTGATCACCACGTACGGCATCACGCCGATCCTCGCCGCGCTCGCCCTGGCCGCGCTGGACGGCGTCGTCCGCGGGCCGATCGGCGGGCTGCCCGACTGGGCCGAGCCGGTGCAGATCGCGCTCTGGATCAACGCGTTCTCCCGGGCCGCCACCGCGGCGGTGGTCTTCTTCGGCATCAAGGAGATCAGCGCCGGCCACCGGGAGCGGCGGGAGAAGGCCGCCGAGACCAGCATGTTCCGCCAGTTCGTCGAGGGCTGGAAGTACATCGGCGGCACCCCGTTCGTGCGCGGCCTGGTGCTCGGCATCTTCGGCGCGTTCGCGGGTGCCGGGATCGTCATCGGCACCGCCCGCTTCTTCACCGCCTCGCTGGGCGCCGGTGACGCCGCCTTCTACCTGCTCTTCGCGACGCTCTTCATCGGCCTCGCGATGGGCATCGGCCTGGGCCCGATGGTCGTCAAGGAGCTGTCCCGGCGCCGCTGGTTCGGCATGAGCATCGTGCTCGCCAGCGGCGCGGTCGGTTTCCTGTCCGTGGCGTTCCACCTGTCCATGGCGCTCTTCGGCGCGCTCTTCGTCGGCGCCGGCGCCGGCATGGCGTTCCTGGCCGGGGTCACCCTGCTCGGCGGCCAGGTCGACGACGAGGTACGCGGCCGGGTCTTCTCCGTGGTGCAGATCGGTGCCCGGCTCGTCCTGCTGCTGGCCATCTCGCTCGCCGGCCTCCTGGTCGGCCTCGGCAGCTCCCGCACCATCTCGGCGGGCAGCGTCTCCGTCGACATCTCGTCGACCCGAATCCTGCTGCTGGTCGCCGGCGTCATCGGCGTCTGGACCGGCGTCAGCGCGTTCCGGCAGATGGATGACAAGCGTGGCGTGCCGGTCCTGGCCGACCTGTGGAGCTCGATCCGCGGCCGTCCCCTTTCCGCCGCCGAGGAGTTCACCCGGCAGGGGATCTTCGTGGTCTTCGAGGGCGGCGAGGGTGCCGGCAAGTCCACGCAGGTCAACCGGCTCTCGGAGGCGCTGCTCAAGGCGGGCCACGACGTCGTCGTCACCCGCGAACCGGGCGCGACCGACATGGGCTCCCGCATCCGCAGCCTGGTGCTCTCCAACGGCGAGGGCGCGGACGCGCCGTCGCCGCGCGCCGAGGCGCTGCTCTACGCCGCGGACCGCGCACACCACGTGGCCACCGTCGTGCGCCCGGCCCTCGGGCGCGGCGCGGTCGTGGTCAGCGACCGGTACGTGGACTCGTCGCTGGCGTACCAGGGCGCCGGCCGCACGCTGCCGGTACAGGAGATCTCCTGGCTGTCGTCCTGGGCGACCGGCGGGCTCAAGCCCGACCTGGTCGTGCTGCTCGACGTGGATCCGTCCGTGGGCCTCGGCCGGGTCGACACCCGCGGCGTCGGCCCGGACCGGCTGGAGAGCGAGTCCCGCTCCTTCCACGAGCGGGTGCGCTACGCGTTCCTGGACCTGGCGTCGGCGGACCCGAAGCGGTATCTCGTGCTGGACGCGGCGCGGCCGGCGGACGAGATCGCCGACGTGGTGGCGACGCGGATCAACGGGCTGCTCAGCTCGGGGGACGACAGCCACCCGGCGCCGGCGTCGACGGCGGTTCCGCCGGGGCCCGACCTGAACGCGCCGGACCTGACGGAGGCCGCGGCGCCGCCGCGCGCCGACCCGGACGAGACGATGGTGATTCGTCCTGGCTCTTCCGTTCCCGGGCCGGACGAGACGATGGTGATTCGTCCTGGCTCCTCCGTTCCTGGGCCCGACGAGACGATGGTGGTCCTGCCGGGTGCCGGGCCGGACGAGACGATGATCGTGCGTCCCGCCACCTCTGTTCCCGGGCCGGACGAGACCATGGTGATTCGCCCTGGCTCCTCCGTTCCCGGGCCCGACGAGACGATGGTGGTCCTGCCGGGTGCCGGACCGGACGAGACGATGGTCGTGCGTCCCGCCACCTCTGCTTCCGAGGCGGACGAGACGATGGTCGTGCCGACCGGTTCGCCCGACTCCTCCGAGGGCGGTGCCGACGACGAGCGGGACGCTCACCCCGACTCCGTGGACGAGGCGGTGACGGAGGACCGGGCCGCCGCCGGGGACGACGAGCCGCCGCAGGTGGGCACCAGGCCGTGAGCGAGCGAGAATCGACGCCATGAGTGTGTTCGCGGACCTGGTCGGGCAGGACGAGGCCGTCGAGACGATGCGCCGGGCCGCCGCGGCCGCCGCCCGGATCGTCGCCGGTGACACCGTCGCGGCGAACGGCGCCATGACCCACGCCTGGATCTTCACCGGGCCGCCGGGTTCGGGCCGCTCCGTCGCCGCCCGCGCGCTGGCCGCGGCGCTGGAGTGCGAGCGCGAGGGCACCGGCTGCGGCGAGTGCCACGGCTGCCACACCGTGCTCGGCGGCACCCACGCCGACGTGCGCTTCGTGGTTCCGGAAGGCCTCTCGATCGGCGTGAACGAGATGCGGGCGCTGGTGCTCCGCGCCGGCACCGCTCCCTCCGGCGGGCGGTGGCAGGCGGTGGTGATCGAGGACGCCGACCGGCTCACCGAGGCGGCCGGAAACGCGCTGCTCAAGGCCATCGAGGAGCCGCCACCGCGTACGGTGTTCCTGCTCTGCACCCCGTCGACGCACCCGGACGACATCTCGGTGACCATCCGGTCGCGGTGCCGGGTCGTACCGTTGCGGCAGCCACCCGCTGAGGCCGTCGCCGAGGTTCTCGTGCGGCGCGACGGGGTCGCCTCAGACGTCGCCGCCTGGGCCGCGGCCGCCGCGCAGGGTCACGTCGGCCGCGCCAAGCGGCTCGCGAACGACCCGGATGCGCGCAGCCGCCGCGAGGCGGTGCTCGCCGTGCCGCGCCGGCTGACCGGCGTCGGCGCGTGCTTCGATGCCGCGTCCGCGCTGATCGAGGCCGCGGAGGCGGAGGCGGCAACGGCGTTCGCGGAGAACGACACCACGGAACGCGCGGCGCTGGAACAGGCCCTGGGCGCCGGCGGTACGGGCCGGGGCGCGGCGGGCGCGATGCGCGGCGCGGCCGGGCAGATCAAGGACCTGGAGAAGCGGCAGAAGTCCCGCGCGACCCGCTCGCAGCGCGACGCCCTGGACCGTGCTCTGGTAGACCTCGCCGGCTTCTACCGCGACGTGCTGGTGACCAACCTGCGCGCTCCGGTCGCGGTCGTGCACACCGACACCGCGGCGTCGTCGTCGGCCGCGGCCGGCAAATGGACGCCGGAAAGCACCCTGCGCCGGCTGGAAGCGGTCCTGGCCTGCCGCGACGCCATCGAGCAGAACGTGAAGCCGAGGATCGCCGTCGAGGCGATGATGCTCAACCTCTGGCGCGGGTAATCCACAGGGGACGAAGAAGGGCTGCGCGCGGGTCACCCGACCGGGTACGGTTCGGTGTCGCACCGCGACCATGGCGGCACGCCCGGTAAGGAGCCTGCGGATGCCCCGCGAGATCGACGAGGCATGGATCGACGAGGCGATCGAACGCTACCGCCGCCTCGACGTGCTGCGGGCCGAGTTCGAGAAGGCGGTCGCCGGGCACGTGGTCTCGGTGCACTCGCCGGACGACTCGGTCGAGGTTCTGGTGACCGCGGCGGGCGAGATCACCGACGTGCGCATCCGCGGCAGCCTGCAACACCGCAGCGCCGCCGAACTGGCCCGGGAGGTGCAGGCGGTGGTGACGACCGCGACGGAGGCGGCGCGCTGGGCGCGGCAGAAGCTGCACGACGAGGTCTTCGGTGCGTTCCGATCGCTGGGGGAGCGCTGACATGGAGAAGCTCGCCGAGCGCCTGGAGTCCCTCGCGGACGCGCTGACCACAGTGGATCGCTCGCTGCCGGCCTACGGTTCGTCGCCGGGCGCGTTCGGCGCGGATGACGAGGGCGTCCCGGGCCGCCTGGGCCGCCTGCTGCACGAACGCTGGACGGCCGTGCTCGCCGCCCGGTCCCGCGAGGCCGCCGACGCGGCGGCCGGGCTGACCACCCTGGCGGCCGACGTCCGCATGGTCGCCAGAAGCTACGCGGAGACGGACGACGAGGCCGGGCGCCGCATCCGGCGGGGGATCTGATGGACCGGCTGGATCGCGTCCTGCCCACGGCGGCCCCGCTGCTGTGCCGGGTCGACGAGCTCCTGGCGGCCGGCGGCGCACCCGCGGACCACCACGTCTGGGCAGAGCTCCGCCGGGTGCGCCTGCTGCCCGGCGACGCGGCCCGCAGCGTGGCGGTGCTGAGGCCGGAGGAGCTGCTCGAAGCGGCTCCGAGCCTGCGCGGGAACGCCCGGGCCTATGCGGCGCTCGCGACGTCCCTGCCCGGGCCGGGCGAGTGGACCGGTGCGGCCGCGGAGGCCTACGACGTCGTCCGGCGGCGCACCGCGGGGCACCTCAGCGGTGGCGAGGAGAGCCTGGACGCACGGCTGGAGGCCTCGGCCGACCTCGCGGACGGGCTCGTCGCCTGGATGCGCGGATCACGCGACGCGGTGGCGGACGCGCTGGCGCGGGCGCTGAGCTCGACCGAGGCGGTGCTCCTCGCGGAGAGCAAGGCCGATCTGTCCTCGTCCCGCGAGCTCGACGCGGCGGCGGAGGTCGGTGCGCTGGTGCTACGGGCGGTGGCGGACGGCTGCGCGACCGGCGCGGACCTGCTGCGCGACTCGGCCGACCTCGAGACGACCGACCTATGAGGACGGCGACGGCGCCGTACCCGGAAATCCGGTTCCGAGTGCGGCGCCGTGACCCTCTCCTGCACCCCCCGCAGGCGTACGTCACACTCAACCCCTCCGACCGGCCTTTGTCGCCGGGGTGGGCCGGGAATCGGCCGCTCGGTCGAAGTAGGACGGTACCTGCGGGGTAGCCGGGTCGAGCCGTAGGTCGGCACCTTTCGGCTCGACGGCCATATCGAAGTCGGTCAGCGTCGTGAACGCCCCCGCATGCCGAACAACAGGGCTCCGGTGCCGGCGATCAGCAGGGCCAGGCCGGTCAGCGCGATCACGTCGACCCGTGGACCGGTGATCGGAAGGCCGCCGCCGATGCCGTCGACGCTGCCGTCGGAAGGGTCGCCGCCGATCGGTTCGGGAGAGACCGCGGCCGCCTCGAGCAGCCCCATCTCGAAGTCCAGGATGACGCCGCCCTTGCCGTTCCCGTACGCCTTGCGGTCCGGGCCCTTGGTGATCGCGATGCGGATCGCGGTCGCCTTGGCGGCGATGGCGTGGCCGGAGGTGGCCTGGCGAACGTCGCCCAGCGAGATCCTGACCCGCGTGCCGGGCGTGGCGGCCGGCGCGGACTCGGTGGGCGGCTCGTCGACCGCCGGCAGGCCGGTCAGGCCCGGTACCCCCGGCACCGCCGGCACCGGAACCGGCGCCGCGGACGTGAGCTTGCCGAGCTTCGGCAGACCGCTGAGCAGCCCCGGCTTGTCGGCCTTCGTCTTGGGCCTGCGCCGCTCGGCCGTTCCCGCCGCGTCGCCCTGCTCCGAACCGCCCGGGCCGTCCGCTTCCACGCTGCCCGAGCGCTGGCTCACGGAACTGCCGCCATCGTCCTGACCGTCGTCGGCGTCGTCGTCAGTTCCCCGGCCGTCGTCGCCCTCGTCCAGCACCAGCTCGACGTTGTCGCCGGCCGTGTCCAGCCGCGCGGTCTCGATGCCCTCGCCGGAGACCTCCAGCACCGCCGGCAGGTAGCGGATCTCGCCGCCACCGCTTGTCGACATCGCGGCCAGCAGCGAAGGCGCCTTGATCACCTTGATCCGCACGGCGCCGCCGAACACCTCGGCGTCGCCGCCGGCGATGGAGGCCGAGGCCACGGTCCGCGCGGACGACCCGCGCCGCTCGATGCCCGTCGTGCTCAGGCTCGAGACCCTCCCGGGTACGCGGATCAGCGCGTCGTCGCCGTCCTCGAGCAGCCCGGCGCGGCTCAACCCGGCCCCCGCCCGGGTCGCCTCGCCGGCGGTGGCCCCGCAGGCCATGCCGGCGTCCCACCGGGCGTGCGCGGTCAGTTCGCCGCGACCGAGGCTGAAGGGGCCGACCTCGGTGGCGTCGATGGCACGCCGGGCGGGCTCCTGGTGGCTCGGCGGGGCCGTCTGCTGCAGGATCTCGGTGAGGTTCTTCCGGTTCGCCGATCCGCCGTTGAGTATTCGGCTGAGCGCCGCGGCGTTGACGGCCGACTGGGCGACCATGGCGGACTTGGCCTCGCCGATCCCGATGTTCGTGATCGGTTTGTCGTTGCGGCCTGCGGGACCGAGGTCGAGTTTCCCGATCCGCAGGAGTTCGGCGCCGGACTGGGCGGCGTACCGTTCGGCCTGCTCGCAGGGCGCCGGCGCGGCGGCGGCGGGCAGCGGCACAAGCAGCGCCCCCACCAGCCCGAATGCGGCGGCACTTGTCCGTTTTCTGGTCGTTCGCGAAGCGGCCCGGACGGGCTCGGCCGGTGTTGGATCAACCCGTGCTGGCACGGCGGGCATCATGAAAAGGTCCTCCCCCAAGGATTGCCGCAAAGAGCGACGTCTACGGGATGGCCCAACGAGAGTCGATTCTGTGGGTTGCGCGGATCTATGCAGTTCTGCGCCACTTCGCACCACGGGTCCGTCGCCGTAGGGTGTGTTCATGGGCATGCTGTGCGCGGTCAGCTTCAACAGGTACGGCCGCCTCTACTACCTCGACCCGGGCGAGTTCTCGCCCCAGGTGGGCGACCGCGTGCTGGTCCCGACCGACGACGGGCCCGAGGTGGCGGAGTGCGTCTGGGCGGCGCAATGGGTCAGCGAGGACACCGACGGGTTTCCCAAGGTCGTCGGCCTGGCGGAGGACCGTGACCTGCGGCGCGACGAGATGCTGCGCAAACGCAAGGCCGAAGCCAAGGTCGCCGCCAAGAAGCTGATCAAGGCGCACGAACTCCCGATGAAGGTCGTGGCCGTCGACCACGTCCTGGAGCAGGGAGGAGCGGGCGGCGCGCGAACGACGATCTACTTCACGGCGCCGCACCGGGTCGACTTCCGCTCCCTGGTCCGGGACCTGGGAGCGACCCTGCGCTGCCGGGTCGAGCTGCGCCAGCTGTCGGCCCGCGACTCGGCCCGCGTGCAGGGCGGAATCGGCTCCTGCGGCCGGGACCTGTGCTGCGCGACCTTCCTGACGGATTTCGAACCCGTGACGATCCGCATGGCCAAGGACCAGGACCTGCCCCTGAACCCGCTACGCATCTCGGGCGCGTGCGGCCGCCTGATGTGCTGCCTCAAGTACGAACATCCCCTGTACCAGAAGTTTCAGGCCGCGGCGCCGGCGGTGGGCAGCCGCGTCACGACCCCGGACGGGGACGGCCGGGTGGTCGCACACAGCGTCCCGAAGGACGCGGTGGTGGTCCGGATGGACGCCGACGGCTCCCGCTGCGCGTGCAGCAGGGCATCGGTCTGCGCCCCCCGCCAGGCCCACGAGGAGCACTACAACTGATCCGGGCCGCCCTTGTCGAAGCCGGCGCCGGCCGCGGTGTCCAGGGACGTCGGGGCCGCCGGGCGGTCCACGACGACGGGCGGCTCGATCAGGTGCGGGTTCAGGGGCTCCTGCGGCCGTAGCCACGAGCTGTCCGGGGCGGCGTCCGGGTCCGCGACCCACTGGCGGCAGATCTTGTCGACGCCGATCGCGTACACGGTCAGTGTGCCGTCCGCGGCGATGTGCATCCGGAGGAAGCTCTTGGCGTCCTCGATGCCCTGGCCCGCGAAGAGCTCGTTGACGTTCACGTCGAAGCGGCTCGCGACCAGCAGGTAGAGCGACAGCAGCGCGGTGGCCAGGTAGGCGATCAGCGGCCCGTAGAGCACCGCCGCCACCACCGGCGGCCCCGGCCACGCCCACTCGTGGAACGGCAACCGCAGCCAGACCCACGTGCCGCCGGCCGCGAGCGCGAGCTGCGCGAACCCGTGCAGCAGACCGATGATCCAATGCCGGGAATGCGCCGCGGCGTTGGCGCTCGGCGGCTGGGCGAACAGCACCGTACCGGCCAGGACCAGGAACATCATGATCACCAGCGGAATGCTGAACAACCGCTGAAGCGTCCCGCCCTGGCCGGCCGCGCCCGACATCGCGAGCATCGTGAGCGTCTGGATGATGCCGAGCATCGTCGCGAAGCCCGGATTGCGCATCGGCACCCTGCGGAACACGCCCCAGCTCATCCGCCTGGAGTCCGCGGCGCTCGGGAAGCGGGAGACCAGCGAATACCTCCGGCTCCGGCTCGCGCTGCGGGTCAGCGTCTCCCGGGGCGGCACCGTGAGCGTCTCCGGCAGGTTGTGCGTCGCCGCTAGGTACGCCCCGCCACCCCCGCACGTGATCAGCTCGCGGTCCTCGCCCGTGTAGCGCGCGTAGTGGTGCAGGTCGCCGGAGAGGAGCACCCGCACGTGCGCCCCGGTCGGTGCGAGGATCGTGCGGATGAAGTAGTCGATCGCGTCGTACACCTCGGGCTTCTTCGCGGCCTTGACCCAGGTCGGCGACGGCGTCATCAGGATGACCCGGTCCTCGGGGCCCAGATCGCGGGCCGCGTCCTCGAAATAGACCAGCTGCGGATCGTCGATGTAGGCCCCGAACTGCTCGTCGATCGCGAACATCCACCAGTTGGCGGGCAGCTCCACCGCGAAGTACGACCGGCTCTGCTGGGTGCGCCAACCGCCGATGTGCCCATCCTTGCGGCGGGCGAAGAGGCGGAGGAAGGCGGTAAGCCCGTCGTACCAATCGTGGTTGCCGGGCAAGGCGAAGAGGGTGGGTCGCGGCCCGTCGGCCGGCGGCTCGGGCAGGGCCGCGCGGTACGGGCCCTTGGTGCGGTTCTCGTAGCCGTCGCCGTTGGCGAGCGGATAGACCTGATCGCCGCCCATGAGCAGCAGCTGGCCGCGCGGCAGGACCCGGCCGTCGATCTCAAGCCGCGGCTGCGCCAGCAGGTAGGCGACGGAGTAGGTCGCGTGGAAGCCGTCGCCGAGGTCGGCGACGTAGTCGAACCACAGCTCGCCGTCGATGCCGGGGTGCGCGAAGGAGTCGGCGGACAGGGCGTTCTGCAGCTCGCGCTTGTCCAGATATGCGCCGAAGAGGATCGCCATCAGCGTGCGGAGACCGGTGTTGAGCAGCAGTAACGGGGCCAGCCACCCCACCGGGCGCTGTGGCGTGAAACCGAGCTGTTGCGGATCCATGCTCACCGGCCGTTGCGCCACGGAGGGCTCGGCCTCCGCCGGCCGCTGGCGCGGGGTTTGGTCGCTCACGACAGGCAGACTAGTCCGGGGCGTGCCGGCGGGTCCGGTTCTGGCGCGCCACAACCGGACCCACTGGGGCTTACGTCCGCCGATGCCGTACACTCAGTGACCGTTGCCGCCTTAGCTCAGTCGGCTAGAGCGACGCACTCGTAATGCGTAGGTCGACGGTTCGATTCCGTCAGGCGGCTCCAATCCGAAAGGGCTGGTCAGACCCGGTTTTCGCCGGGCTTGACCAGCCCTTTCGTCGTCCTCCGCAAGATCTAGGGTGTCCGGGAGGGTGTAGGCGGGATTTTCAGCAGCGCCGAACCCATGCGCTGCGTAGCGAGCCGGGCCAGCTCGCTGGCCACGTGGACGTACCGCCTCGTCACCCGAACGTCGGAATGCCCGAGGATCTCCTGCACCACCTCGATCGGCACGCCGAGCAGGATCAGGATCGACGCCGCCGTGTGCCGGCCGTCGTGCAGCCGGGTCGCGGGCACGCCGGCCAGGGCGAGCAGCGCCTTCCACTCCTGATGGTCGTGCTTCGGGTCGATCGGCTGCCCGTCCGGCCGGCTGAAGACGAGGTCGTGGTCCTGCCAGACCTCCTCGGCGACGATGCGCTCGATGTCCTGGGCGATCTGGTGCCGGCGTAGCAGCTCCACCAGCTGGTCCGGCATCGGCACGGTGCGCTTCGACTTGCCCTTCGGCGTCTTGAACACCAGCCCGGTACGCCGGTCCGCGGTCGCAGGCTTCGACAGGTCCAGGACGGCCGTCTCGCCGGTCTTCAGCGACAGGTGCCGCTGCGGGCAGTTGCCTCCCCGGACGCGGCCGCACGGGCTGTCGCCGCAGCCGTGCTCGAACGCCCGGCGGCGCAGCTGCCACCAGACGCGCATCTCGCCGCGCTCGAGGTCCAGGTACGACCAGCGCAGGCCGAGCGCCTCGCCCTGGCGCAGGCCGAGCGCCAACCCGACGGCCCAGCGCGTCCCGTTGCGACGGTCGCCGGTGACCGCGAGCACGGACTCGGCGGCGGGCTGCGTCAGCGCCGTCTGCTCGACGGCCTCGGCGGTCGGCGGGTCGATCATCTGCGCGACGTTGCGAGGGACGAGGCCGCGGCGGTAGGCGACCTCCAGAGCGCGGTTGATGACCCGGTGCATCTTCAGCTGGGTGGACTGCGCCTTCCCGGCGTGGGTCATTTTCAGGTAGACCTCGTCCAGGTGGCCCGGCAGCAGCTTGCCCAAGCGCTGCCCGCCGGCGACGGGGAAGAACCAGTGGACGCACAGCGAGCGGTAGTCCCGGATCGTCCCGGGGTCGCAGCGCCGCGGCGCGATCGTGTCCAGGTAGGTCGTCATCCACTGCTCGACGGTCGGCGGCCGGCCGCGCTCCACCGCGGCGCCGGCACGCTTCTGCTCAAGCAGCTCGTCGACGACCGTCTCGACTTCGGCCTCGGTGGCGCGCTTGACGTGCCGCTGGCGGGTGGTGCCATCAGGCCGGGTCACGGACACCCAGGCGTGCCACTTGCCGTCGTCGCCCTCGCTGATCGTCGGGTATCTCCTACGGGGCATCACGGCCTCCTGTCAGCCGGCGTCGTTCTCCGCTCGCTCGGCGGCGCGCGCGTCGGCGGCGACGGTACCGGCGAGCATCTGCAACGACTTGCGGATGAACTCGCGCTCGGAATCGGGGGTGTTCGGGTCGGTCAGGCGCCGCAGGATGATGCGCATATCGCGGGGGAGTGGCGGCTCGGGCGTGGCCGTCGGCGCGGAGTCGGTCATGCCGAGCACGCGTAGGGCTTCCTCGATGCTGGCGCCGGTGGCCTGGCAGAAGGCGCGCACCTGCGGCAGCTTCGGAAGGCTTCGACCTTCGGCGGAGCGCCACCGGTGGAAGGTGCTGGTCGCGACACCGCTGACGCGCTGGATGTCGCGGTCGCTCATGCCGCCGTCGCGCGCATGGCGCAGGGCCCGGTCGACGAAGCCGGCGAAGTTTGCCCGGGCCACGGCCGGGTCGATCGGTGCTGCTGCCACGACGTCACGGTAAGTCCCGTTTGCGGGACGGTTGTCCCGTGGACGGGAACGCTCCCGCGTGTGCATACGCCCGTTAGGCCTGCGGGTATACAGCTTCTGTTTCAGGTTCCGCTTCTCTGCATGGCGTTGCATGCCTTACAAGTTAGCTTCGTCGATACCCCTTCCGAATCGTCCGAAAGGATGAGGTGCGCCGTGCATGCAGACACGCTACCGTGACTGCATGCACGCAGACGCATCGCCTAGCAACGGCGCAGACGGGAACACGGCGGTGCCGGACGGTCGGCCCGACCAGATGGCATACAAGGTCCCCCACGCAGCCAAGGTCCTCGACCTCAGCGCGCGAACGGTGTGGCAGCTCGTCAAGGACGGCGAGATCGAGTCGATCAAGATCGGCACCTCCCGCCGCATCCCCCGCGCTGCGCTCGAGGCGTTCGTCAACCGCTGCCGGGACGCGGCATGACCACCGGCCCAGACCGACTCCTGACGCCCGGCGAGGTCGCCCATCTGTTCCGAGTCGACCCGAAGACCGTGACGCGGTGGGCCGTGGCGGGCCACATCTCCTCGATCCGCACGCCGGGCGGCCACCGCCGGTTCAAGGAATCCGAGGTCCGCGCGCTGCTGGACGGCGGCCCGTCCTGACCAGACCGAAACCGCGGCCGCAGACGCCGAAGCCGCCCAGCGGGCCGAAGCCCGGAAAGCCGCTCGGTAGCGGTCGCTGAACCAAAAGCGGGCCGCCCGGCTCGACCCCGGACAGCCCGCGCACCGGATTACCAACCCATCAAGAAAGGCCATCCGATGCCTGATCAGAACCTACCCGCCACCAAGCCCGCGAGCGAGCTCCAGGTCGGCGACTGGGTCGGCGAGGAGGTCACCGGCCTCGACCGCGACAGCGCCGAGATCGTGACCCTGTACCCGTTCGTGCCCGACGACAGCCGCGCCCGCGTCCTGATCGCCTACGTCCAGGCCGACACCCGGACGCCGTACACGACGGTGTTCTACGCCGAGGACCAGGTGCGGGTGCTGACCGCCGAGGAGATCGCCGCGGTCCGCGAGCGCGGCGAGCGTGCCAAGAGGATCGCCGACATCCGGGCACTCGCCACCTTCCTGGAGGGGCACCCCGAGGTGCCCATGGTCCCGTCGGGGATGCGCGTGCAGGTCGACCTGCACGATTCGGAAGGACTTCGGACCGTCCGTGACCTCGGCGCCCGGTTCGGCCGGCAGCCGGAGGAGCGCCTCGACGACCGGACCGTCGTTAATTGGTCCTTCGGCGGATCCGAGCTCGCCGTGATCGCTTGGCACCTGGACGGCCGCCCCGCCGAGCCCGGCACGACGTGCGAGGACCTGAGCGACCCCGACCCGACCGGCCTGGCCTACACCCGCGCCGACACCGAGGACGACCCGACGCCCGTCTCGCCCGCCCGCGTGCCGCTGCACACCGGCGCCGTGGTCGACGGCGGCCAGCTGGTCGACGAGACGCCGCCGGTCCACCTCGAAGGCGCGGGAGCCAGGACTGCGTGCGACCTGCGCATCATCCGGCTGCCGGCGGGCCAGAGCTGGACCAACGACCACGCCACGGTCACCTGCAAGGCCTGCATCGACAGGATGCCGTTCTGATGGCCGCCGGCCGGTGCCGCTATCGCGCGCTCGCCGACACCCTCGCGCACCTCGACGGCGTGGTGCTCACCGAGGAGTTGCCGCGCTGCGACGGGCCCCAGGAGTTCGAGGCGAAGCTCGTCCGCGAGGACGAGGGCTTCGGTGTCGAGCTGCACACCAACGTCTGCCTCGGCCACGACGTCGTGATCGGCCTGGCCGAGGGCTACGTCGGCTCCCGCAGGCTCCAGCCTCCCTCCACCTCCTGACCACCTGGGCTCGGCGACGCCTTCCCCGGCCGCCGATCCCCGACCGCCTGGCCCGCGCGGGCTGCGACCCCGCGCGCGGCCGGGCACCCCGGTCCGGGGCCGCGCGAGCTGAGGGGGTGCGCGCGGCCCCGGACCACTCAATCCAGCACCTGCTCGCATGAGGGACATAGACGATGACCAGCACACTGAGCCGGCACGACGCCGGCGAAGCAACCGAGAACCTCACCCACACCCTGCCGCCCGCCCTGATCCGGCCGTACATCACCGGCGAGCAGCCGCTCTACCGGCCCGGCGGGCCCGTCACCGGCAGCCGCACCGTCCGTCTCGCGGATGGCGAGACGCGGATCCAGCCGAGCCAGCTCGCACGGCTCACGGCCAGCAACACCCTGCTCCTGCCGACCGACACCCCGCCGCACGAGGCCCGCCACGCGGCACCGACCGTCGACCCGCAGCCCGACGGCTACGAGCGCCCGGACCGGTATCGCGGCACGCGCCGCAACACCGATCCGGCGTGGGTGTGGGCGTCGATCGGCGCGGGGTCGCTCCTGGCGGGCGAGTTCCTCGCCGGCTTGGTCGTGCTGGCGGTGGCGCGGTGACGGCCGAGATGCGGCACGCCGCGGACCGCCCCGCCGAGCGGACGACGGCCGAGGTTCGGGCCGCGACCCTCGCCGAGCTCGCGAAGGACCGCGAGCAGCTCCTCGCCGAGCTGCGCGCCGCCGCGCCTGGTGCGAAGCCGGGGAAGCCGCGCTGGCAAGTCTTCCGCCAGTCCTCGCGCGGCACCGAGTACCCGGTCTGCAAGCACCGGTTCGGCTGGGTCGCCGAGCGGTGCGCGCGCCGCCAGACCCGCGACGAGTTCGAGCTCGCCGTCCGCTACGTCGCGCGGAGGGCTGAGGCGTGAGAACCGAGATCATCGACGGCCACGTGGTCGACGTCATCCACCGCGAGCTGTCCGACTTCGAGCAGATCGACATCGCCGCCACCCTGCTCGAACAGGGCGTCCACGTCGTGCCCGTGCTCGACGTCTACCGAGTCCTGCACCTGTGGGCGCAGACGCCGGTGACCACCGAGCAGGAGGTGCGGGCGCTGGCCGCCTTCGCTGAGCGCACCGACTGTCGGATCGCCTGGCACGAGGCGGGGACGCGGTGAGCGCGACCGAAACGGTCGACGCGATCGTCGCCGAACTCACCCGCGACGAGGCGAAGATCCTCGCCCACTACGCAGCTGGCGAACCGCTCGACCTGATCCCACAGAACGCCGAGGTCAAGCGCGCCGAGGTCGACCGTGTCGTCATGGAGATCGCGAACTTCAACATCCCCCACGCACGCACGATCGCCCTGGCCTGGCAGCGGAAGAACAAACCCGCGGCGCCCAACGCGGCGCCGGCCACGGTGGCCGCCACAGCGACTCGGCCGGACGCGATCGCCGACCTGATCAACCGGGCCACCACGTCCGACGTGCCGCGGCTGGTACGGCTCGCCGACAAGGTTCAGGATCTGGTCGACCAGCTCGAGGGGCAGCTGCGGGAGTACGAGCGCGGCAAGGAACTGCGCGCCGAGGCCGAGAAGCTGGAGCGGCGCCTGGCGGAGATCAAGCAGGCGCTCACGCCGAAGCGGTCCGCGTCGGCCGAATCGGCATCGATGGCATCCGCGCCGGACAGCAAGGCGGTACGCGCGTGGGCTGCGGCGAACGGTGTCGACTGCCCCGAACGGGGCCGCGTTCCCGCCGGGGTGCTCGCCGCGTACGCCGAGGCGGGTGTCTGATGACCGCGCCGAGGAAGGCAGACCTTCCAGCAACCCTCACCGTCGAGTTCCCGTGCGAGCGGCGATGCCAGGCGGAGTTCGACCTGGAGGGCATCCAGATCCGGTTCACGCTCGGCCAGATGCTCGCCACGACGGGCCGCGCCCACGACAAGGCCCACGCCGGCGAACCGGTGCGGGTCTTCCGCTACCAGGACGCGATCCTCGTGCGAGCGGCGGTGGCCGATGTCTGAGCAGGTCGTCCGCGAGCTGGCGGTGCGGCGATGAGCCGCCAGGATCCCGGGGCCACGACTGGGCAGATGCCGTACGAGCTGAGCCGCTGCACCTGCGGCTGCCTGTCCAGCCTGCACAAGCTCACGGACGCCGGCGAGCGGGCGACGTGCTCGAACTCCAACTGCGGCTGCCGCCGCTTCACCGAGGCGGTGAGCGCCTGATGTTCAGCTTTTCAGCCCGATGGCGGGAGACGCCGGCCGAGCCGCCCGTCCCGGCGCCCGACGCCGTCGGCGCCGAGCTTGCCGAGCTGCGCGAGAGCGCCCTGCTGGATCTGACCGAGCGGCACCACGCCGCCATGGAGGAGATCGACGGCCTGCTGAAGGCCGAGCTGGCTCGCGGCCGTGACGGGCGTGACGCCCGGTTGTTCAACGCGTTGCTGGACGTGCGGAACGCGTTGGCGCCGGGCTCGCTGATCCTGCCGCTGCGGCCGTCGGTGCCGGTCATCCCGGGGAATGCGTCGTGAGCAAGGTCGCGAGCGAACACACGCTGGCCATCGACGGCCGCCGAGTCCTCGCCTCATGCATCGGCGCGTCCTGGGCCATCTCCTGCTACGAGGCGGATTGCAACGCCACGGTGGTCGGCTACCGGGGCCGCGACCAAGCGGTCAAGGGCGGCATGGCGCACCTGATGTGGCACGTCCACGGCAAGCCCACCTGCCGGGACTGCGGCGCGTGGCTCTCGCACCGGACGGCGAGGCGCTGCCGTAAGGGCGCCTGCGAGGCGACATCGTGAACGCCTACGCGCTGCTCTGGCAGCTGATCAAACACGTGCTGCACGGTCGTGGCCGCGACGAGGTCTTCCTGGCGGTCTACCGCGACCCTCTGGCCGGGCCGGTAACGGGCGAGCTCGACGACTTCTCCTGGGAGGGCGACCAGGACCGCTTCTGCGTCCTCTCGGCCACCGACAAGGACGGCCGGTCGTGAGCGCCAAAAAGGACTGCTGCGTGGGCGAGCCGGGCGGCGGCGACCCGCACGGCCTGCACAGCTGGGACTGCCCGGAGTACCTGGCGTTCGTC
Source organism: Actinoplanes sp. NPDC049118 (assembly GCF_040648555.1). Taxonomy (NCBI): domain Bacteria; kingdom Bacillati; phylum Actinomycetota; class Actinomycetes; order Micromonosporales; family Micromonosporaceae; genus Actinoplanes; species Actinoplanes sp. NPDC049118. Next base: position 189,301 of record NZ_JBEZDY010000008.1, on the reverse strand, counting down.
GAGCGGTTGGAGGCCCGGCGGGCCGAGCCCGTACCGGCCGTCCGGTCCGACCTGCCGCCCACCGGGTCCACCTCGGCCCAGCTGCGCCAGGCCCAGGCAGCGTTCGCCGCGTCCCAGGCCGACCTGACCCGCGTCGTGGCGGAGCGCGACGAGCTGAAGCTCGCTCTCGCCGCCGCGCTCGACGACCGCGACTGGGCGGACCGCATGCGCGCGGACGGCGACGTCCAGGCCGTCGCCGACGCGAACGACCTGCTCCGCGCCGAACTGGCGTCCGCCCGCACGGAGCTGGCGCTACTTCGCACCCGACTTCACACCCAGCTTCACACCACCGAGGAAGAGGCCGATGTCTAACTGGAAGCGCAGCTCGCTCTGCGGCAACACGACGTGCGTCGAGGTGCTCAAGCACAGCGACGGCACGGTCCGGCTCCGCGACTCCAAGCACCCGCTGCGGGAGCCGCTGAACTTCAGCGCCGAGGAGTGGGCCGACTTCATCGCGGGCGCCGTGGCCGGGGAGTTCGGCGGCGGCGACGAGGACCCGCACCACGTCATCGAGTTCCGAACCAACGGCTGGACGATCAAACACCCACTGTCCTGCCGCCCTCGCCTGTTCGACTGCGAGGTCAACCGGGTCGCCGATGAGTGCCTGACCGAGCCGCCCGCCTCGCTGGGGCGGTTCGTGTGCAGCGTCGTCGCCGGTCGGTTCGTGCTCGGTGAGCGCCGGCCGGACGGCGAGCCGTGAGCGCCCCGGAGGAGACGCCGGCCGACCGGCCTGAGCCGGTCTGCGAGCGGCACGGCTGCAAGCACCCGCTCAGCGACCACGACACGGCGGAGGAGAACAGGGTCCGGCCGTGCCGGGCCTGCCGCTGCCCGGCCTACTCCGGCTGGGCCAGGCAGCGCGGCCGGGCGGGCCGCGATGAGTAGCCGGTCGCACGGGCGCCCCACCCCGTCGCGGGGCGCCCGGGTCGAGCAGCGCAAGGCGACGCGGCCCGCACCGGAGAGCACCGACACCACGCCGATGCGAATCCCCGACGCCGTGCGCGCGCTGTCGACCGAGACCAGCCCGAGCCTCAACCAGCCGTGGCCAGCCAGCCCGAACCGGCAGCAGCGCCGCGCCGAGCAGCGCAAGCGGAAGGGAGCCCGTCGTGGCTGACCGCATCGAGCGTCTGAAGTGGCGCATCGCCGACCTGATCAACCGGCTCTTCTACCGTCGCCAGTGCTGGTCGGACCTGGTCGACTGGGTACTCGACGACGCGCCGATCCGCGACAAGGGCGTGCGCGGCGCGCTCCCGTGGAGCCCGATCAGCGTGTCGTGCCGTCTTGACGCCGCGTCCGCTGGTCGCTGCTACTGCGGGAAGCTCGGCTCCGACGGCACGGTGCTGCGCCCCGGCGAGAGAGTCTGCGTGACGCGAATGCCTGGCCGCGAGAACGACCGGCTGTGCTCCCGGCCGGACGGCCACGGCGGCATGCATCGGTGCGGCGTAGTCGAGTGGGGGCGGGTCGATGGCTGATGTCATCTCGCTGCACAGGCCCACCCGCACCCCGGCCGAGCTGGATCTGCCGCCGTGCCGCAACGCGTGGGGACCGCTCGAATGCCCCCACGCGGGTCGCTGGCCGGGCCCGCACGTGTGCTGGACGTGGAGTGGATGGCCGCACATCTGCCGGTGCCTTCGGTGCCACACCGGCGTCCACCTCCCGATCGGAGGCCAGGCGTGACCAGCATGCGCAAGCTCAACCGGCGGCTACTCCGCTGGGACCGCTACGCCCACCGGACCTACTGGAACCCGCGCGTGACCCGACCGCGCTGGATGGGGCGCGCCTCCATCGCCTTCGGGCACCGCCGCGCCTGGGACGCGCGCGAAAAGGAGCAGGAGCGCCGGTTCTGGGACGAGACCCCGGAGGTCTGGCTCGGCGGACCAGCGGGCGAGGCGGCCCTGATCGCCGGCGTCTGCGCGCCCTGCTTCGACTGCGGCCTGCCGGACACGTACGACGGCCAAGGCGACGGCATCGGCTCGTGTGAGTGCCCGCGCTGCGAGCGGTGCGGGTCCGGGCCCGGCTGCGATTGCCGGTGGGACGACGACAACTTCGCGTGCCCGTGCGGCGGTGGCTGCTGGGACGACAGGCCGGACGACGACGGGCCGCCGATGGAGACCGTCACGGCGTTCCAGGATGCGGGGCTGCTGTGACCGTACGCATCATGCTCCGCTGCACCGGCCGCGACGACGTCGTCCTCACCCTCGAACCCGGCAGGTACGCCCGGGTGAACCTGGAGCACGGACCCGAGCGGCCGATCATCGCGGTCAGCGCGTTGCTCCTCGAGGACGCCACGGGCGACGTCACCCCAGCCGGGCTGCACATCGACGAGCAGCTGCCGGCCGTCACCGAGCAACTCGGCCTGATCGGAGGTGCCCGGTGAGCGTCGCCACCGAACCGGCTGTCCACCTCACCCCTCGCCGGCAGCAGACGCTCCAGCTCGTCGCCGACGGATACACCGACCGCGAGATCGCCGACCAACTGGACATCGGCGAGCGCACCGCCATCACGCACGTCCGGGAGCTCCGCTGGCTGCTCGGCGCCCGCAACCGGGCGCACGCCGTGGCGCTCGGCTACGAGCTCGGGCTACTCGGAGGTGCCCGGTGACGAGCAGCAAGACCGCACGCCGCCGCCGGGTCATCAACCGCTGGAGCTCCGACTGCTGGCTGTGCGGCCTGCCCATCGACCTGGCCTTGGCATCACCGGCGCCGGGCTCGTTCTCGATCGACCACGTCACGCCGCAGGCGTACGGAGGCAGCGACAGGCTGCCCAACCTGCGTCCGGCGCACCGGTCGTGCAACGCGGCCCGTGGACACCGCTACGTCTCGCAGCGGCCGAGGCTGCGACTGCTCGGGGGTGCCCGGTGATCGAGCACCTGAGCTGGCTTAGCGAGCAGGCCGCGGAAGGGCGCCGCGTCGACACCGACGAGCTGTGGACCCTGCTCTACCTCCGTCTCGGCGAGAACCGGCCGCTCACCGACCGGATCTGGCGCGCCTGGGTCACCAAGCCTGAAGGTCTCGGCCGGCCGGGAGGTGCCCGGTGAGCGCGCCGCAGAGCCCTCGCGAGCTGCGTGAGGAGATCCTCCGCAAGCACGCCCGCACCGGCCCTAACGGGAACGTGTCGCGTTGCTATCCGCCGCCCGGCCGAAGCGGTGCGGCGAAGGTCATCTTCCGTACCAAGGGGGCCGCCGAGCGTGCCGAGAAGGAGCTCACCGAGAGGACCGAGACGCTCCACATGAGGCCGTACCCGTGCAGCCATGCGGACCACTGGCACCTCAGCAAGATGGGCGCGACGTCATGACCGGGCCGACGGCGATACGCGGGCTCAAGGGCTGGCCGTGAGCCCCCGGCAGTTCGGCAAAGTCGACGTCTCGGTGAGCTGGTCGCCCTGCGGCAGCTGCCCACACCGGCACCCGTCGACCGCGCCCTGCCCGCCGCCGTCCGGCGTCTGGCTGGTGCTCGCCTTCTGCCACCGCTGCAAACCCAAGGGCGGCCAGTACTGCTCGCGGCACGGCGGCCACCGCGTCCCGCAACCAGAGCCCGCCGAAGCGCACCACACGCTGCCTGACGACCAGGAAGAGCACCGCCGGCGGGCCGGCGAGAAGGAGGGCGCCTGACCTGTCCCGCGACTCGAGACCTCGACGTACAAGAGCCAATCACCACCGCACCGGAGGATCCTCGCGTGACCTCAACAACCCACGAGCTCGGCGCCACCGCCGGCGCCTGGAACGCCGTGATCCGGCGCGCCCGGATCGGCCGCGAACGCAAGGCGGCCGCCCTCGTGGTGTCCAGCTACGCCCGCGCCGACGGCACCCGCATCCACTGCGGCGTAGCCCGCCTCGCCGTCGACCTGGAGGTCTCGTACAGCACCGCCCGCCGCTACCTCGCATGGCTCCGCGACGTCGGCCTCATCGAGTTGGTCCGCGCCGGGAACCGCCACCGGCAGCTCTCCGACGAGTACCGGCTGATCCTCGGCGCGGACGTCATGGAACACCTGGACGTGCTCAACCCGGCCCAGCACAAGAAGCTCACCGACGACATGCGCGAGGCCAACCGGAGCGGATCGCGGGAGCGGACGCAACGCGCCACCAAGGCAGCTCTGCGCTCACCCAGGATGAGCGCAGACGAGAGCTCGGTTCTGCGCTCATCCAGAGTGAGCGCAGAAGACGCCGAATCGGCCGAACCTCTGCGCTCACCCAAGGCGAGCGCAGAGACGGGAGTTCTGCGCTCATCTGAGGCCAGTTCTGCGCTCACCCAGGATGAGCGGCCATCTCTCCGCTACATCTCCCCGAGTAGTTCTATCTCCCCGAAACCTTCTGACGATGAAGACCCTGGAGCGCAACTCACGCGGGCGGCGCCCGCTGCCCGCGAAGAGCCTTCCCCTGTCGTCGAGATTTTCCCGGGCGCCTCCACCCACCCGCCGCACATGCCGCCGCCGCGCAGGGTCAGCCGGGCCGAGCAAGCCATCGCCGACGCCACCGCCCGCCGCGCGCAACGCCGCGCTGAGCACCTCGCCCAACTCGCCGCCGAGCAGTCCACGACCACGGAGGTGTCCTGATGCCCACGCCGAGACCGCACGCGCCCCGCGCGCACACCTGCCGCCCCCGCCCGGCCGAGGCCCGGCCATGACCGACCTGCGCGACCAGCTCGCCGTCGACGAACTCGCCCGCATCGCCGTGCATCTCGCCGCGCGCGTCCGCGACGAAGACCCTGAGGCCAACGGCCGCTGGCTCGCCACCGTGCTGCCCAGCCCCGACGACTGGTTCCGGCTCGCGTTCATTCTCGCCGCGGCCATTCCCGTGGACCGGTCCTGGAACCAACTCACCGGCTGGGCACTCCTGCAGCCCGGCGCCGGCTCCGACGAGGACCGACCGCGCCTGAAGCGCTCCCGGCACACCGACGTCAGGCCGTGCGGCACCGCAGCGGCCGCCAGGCGCCACCGCTACCACGGCGAGGCGCTCTGCGACCTGTGCCGGGTCACCGAACAGGCCCGCGACCGGGAGCGCCGGCGTATTCGCGCTGGCAACCCGACACCCGAACGGAGGGCCGCATGAGCCGCCCGTACCTGAGCCCCCGCCAGCGCGACTGCGTACGCCTCGCCGCCGCCGGGCTCGAACAGCGCCACATCGCCGACCGCCTCGGCCTGAAGTTCGGCACCGTGCGCATTCACCTCACCGACGCCCGCAAGCTCCTCGGCGCCCGCAACACCGCACATGCCGCCGCCCTGGCCGTGCACCACGGCATCGTCACCGCCGAACACCTGGAGCTGCCGTGACCGCCGGCTGGGTCAGACGCGCGCCCCAAGACGCGCACCGCTGCGACCCGCCGCAGAACTCCCTGGGCGACCCCTCCGGCCGCCGCGACGACCTCTGGCGCTGCGACTGCGGCGACCTCTGGCGCATCGGCCGAGCCTGCGCAGCCTGCGAGTACTACGGCTACGGCAACCACGGCGGCCAGCACCGGGTCGGTAACGCCTGGCGCCCGGCAACCCTCTCGCAGCGGATCGGCGTGCGGATGCGGCGGTGGCGGCGATGACCACCCTGGCCGACTTCATCGACGAACTCCTCGTCCTCTGGCCCGCACTCCCCACCGCCCTCGCCCGCGACGCCGGCATCCAAACCGGCGAACGCGTGACCACATCCGAGAACGTCCACACCGTCCCGCTGAACGTCGACGTCGCCGCCGTCCTCGTCGACCTCCACCGCGAAATCCCGGACTGGGCGCGCTGGGCCGCCGAAACCGCCGGAGAGACCCCAACAGCCTCCGGCGGCATCCCCGGGCATCTCCGGCGGATCCAAGCGCTTCATGATCGCCTCAGCGGCCTCGGACGCACCCGCGACGCCGAACGCCTCGCCACCACCGTGCATGCATGGCTCACCGCCTGCCGCCGGGCCCTCGGCCTCAACCGCCCCGACCGGCCATTCGGCGAACACTGCCCACGCCACGACCAGCCCCTCACCGCCCTGGTCCTGCCCGGCGACCACGGCCACCTCCGCTACACCAGGACCGATCGCCACGGCCACCCCATCGACGCCCACATCGTGTGGTCCCGCATCGAGATCGTCTGCTGCCGGCACTGCGACGCCATGTGGACACCCGAGCGGTACATGCTCCTCGGCCGGCTCATCCGCCAAGCCAACCGCGACCGCGAGCACCAGGCCGCCGAGGAGACCGGCGATGCCGCGTAGCAACCCCGACCACCTCGTCGACGCCCGAGACGCCGCCGCGTACGTCGCACGCCTCCGCGGCCGACCATGCGCGCCCGGCACCATCCGATCCGCCGCCAGCCGCCACCACATCGGCCGCCACGGCCGCCGCGGCCGCTGCACCCTCTACGACCTACGCGAGATACACCGATGGGTGACAGGCTGTGACGCCGAGCGGCCCGACGAATAGGCTGTCGCCTCGTGCCTTGTTTCGTGCTGAAGTGCCAGAACAACCCAGAAGAGATCTTCCTGGTACGCGAAGAACCACGAGTTGAGACCGCCGTCTGCCGAAGCCACCACGAGCTCCTGGCCGAAGGCGCAGAGTGGACCTTCGACCCAGAGTCCCGGCGGATCATCATGGGCAACGACCTGCTCGGGACGGGCGAGTACGTGGTCAGTACGCGACCCATGTCGATCCAGTGGAACAGGGCCGACCCGCCGGGCGTCAAGCGGCTGAATCTCGAGGTACGTCGGCGCGGCAGCGGCACCAGCGAACGGCTCGAACTGGTCCTCTCCGACGACGCCCGTGACGGAATCAGGAGCCTTCTCGGCGACTGACTTGACACCGCCTGACAAGGCCGCAACACTTTGATCATGCGGACCGCACTCTGCCCGCGACTGTAGGCCCCCGCACCCCCGTGGCGGGGGCTTCGTCATGCCCGCGGCCGAGGGCCCTAGTCAGGCGTCCGCACCTCTGCGGGAATCAGATGGAGAGTGTCGCCGTCCGCGGCCTGGTCGCGGCGCATCACCGCGAAGTGCTGACCGCCGAACGAGATGTCGCCGCCGGCGTAGCGCTCGGGGATGTAGAGGGTGCCCATCTTCTGCGGCTTCCCGCCGGTGAGGATGAGATCCAGTCGGAAGCTCAGTCTGTGATCCATGACGGTGATGGTTGAGGCGAGAGCAGCGAACGCAACGGACCGCGCGTCCGCCTCCCAGCGCAGACTCCATCGCCTACCGGGGGAAGGCATGTCCGCACGGTGGGCAGGACGCAAGGGCAGGGCATGGCGTGAGCTCTGCACCCAGGTCTACGCCGACCCCGCCGAGACCCACTGCATCAGGTGCGGCAAGGCCGTTGACAAGGACATGCGAGGCACCGCACCCCACTCACGCAGCGTGGACCACATCATCGCCATCGACCTCGGCGGGGCCAGGCTGAGCAGGGACAACGTTGCGCTCGCCCACTTCGGATGCAACTCACGCCATGGTGCAAACGTGCGATGGGCCAAGCACAGGGGCACACCCATGGTGGGCACCCGCATGATCGTCGACGTCGACCCTCACTCGCTGTGACGGGTAGGGGGTTCGAAATGACCAAAACGGACATTGCCTGACCCCACGCTACTACCTCCCAAATATCCCCCCGCTTCGAAATCAGGAGGCCGCGGTGGGTGACTTCGGACCACGCGGACAGCGCCTCTGGAACGACCTGAACGGCACGGACGCGGCCCCGGCCGAGCGGGTGCTCATCGAGGAAGCCGCGCGCCTCGCTGACCGCCTGGACGTACTGGACCGGGTGCTCACCACCGGCGGGGACTGGCTGAGTTTCGAGCCGGTGACCCCGGACGGCACGGTCGTCCGGGTCGTGATCACGAACGTGCTCGCCGAGGCCCGCCAGCAGCAGGCGACGCTCAAGCAGCTGCTCGCCGAACTCCGCCAATCCCGTGCCGTCGGCAAACCGATGGGCAGAACCGCACCAGCCACGGGCGAGGGGGTGCCGCCGGGTGTTGCAGACTTCGGCGCCTTCGCCGCTACTCGGAGCCCGAAAGCCACGGGTTGAGCTCTACCCGCCCCACGAGCGGACGTACGGCCCGGCCACGGTCGACCTGACCCGGCGCGCCGGGCAGGACCTGGACGACTGGCAGGGCGACTCGGTCGACCTCATGCTCGGGCTGCGCGCCGACGACAAGTGGGCGTGCCCGGAGTTCGCCGAGTGGGTGTCCAGGCAGAACGGCAAGGGCGGCATCGGCGAGGCTCGGGTGCTGGCGGGCTTGTTCATCGTCCACGAGAAGCTGATGCTCTGGTCGGCGCACGAGGTCAAGACCGCCCTCGAAGCGTTCCGCCGGGTCGAGGATCTGCTGTACGGGCTCGGCCATCCGGGCGGCAAGAACCTGATCATCGTCGAGAACATGCCGGTGCAGGTCCGCAACGCGGCCGGCCAGCTGGTGACCGAGCTGCGCGACGTGCCGATCAAGGTGTCGAACACCAACGGCAAGGAGTCGTTCGAGCGGCTCGACACCCGGCAGCGGCTGATGTTCATCGCCCGGTCGAAGGGGTCGGGCCGCGGCTTCTCCGGCGACCTGAACGTGATCGATGAGGCGTTCGCGTACACGCTGGAGCAGCAGGCGGCGCTCATGCCGACGCTGTCCGCACGGCGCAACCCCCAGCTGGTCTACCTGTCGTCGCCGCCGCTGGACGGCGAGTCCGGCGACGTGATGTACAACCTGCGGGAGCGTGCGGAGGCCGGCGGCGACGAGGGCCTGGGCTACCGGGATTGGGGCCTGGCCGGGCACCTGTCGAACCTGCGGGTGATCGACCTCGGCGACCGGCGGAACTGGGCGAACGCCAACCCGGCGCTCGGCGGCCGCATCTCCGAGGAGTCCGTGGCCCGGGAGTTCCGCGCCATGTCGTCGGAGGACTTCGCCCGCGAGCGCCTCGGCATCTGGCCGCGGCGGATCGGCGGGGCCGGCGGGGTGATCGACGCCCAGCTGTGGGCGCAGCTGATCGACGAAGCATCCCGGCGCGATGGCGACGTGGCCCTGGCCGTCGACGTGACGCCGCTGCGGGATCACGCGTCGATCGCGATGTACGGGCTGCGTGAGGACGGCCTCGGCCACGTCCAGGTGGTGACGTACGGCGAGGGCGTGGACTGGGTCGTCGGGAAGCTCATCGAGCTGAAGGCCGTGCTCGATCCGGTCGCGATCGGCCTGGACCCGAAGGGTGGCGCGGCGTCGCTGCTCGGCGAGCTCGAGGTGGTCGGGATCCGGCCGCCGGCGGAGGCGGAGTTCCCGGCCCGCGGCGACCTGGCGCTCCCGGCGGTGCACGAGGTGGCGCAGGCGACGGGCCAGTTCATCGACGCGGTCCGGGAGAAGAAGCTTCGGCACATCGGCCAGACCGAGCTGACCAGCGCGACCGCGAACGCGAAGACCAGGCCGCTGGCGGACGCGGTGGCATGGGGCCGCAAGCAGAGCGACGTGGACATCTCGCCGCTCGTCTCGGCGACGTTGGCGCGGTGGGCGTACGTGACTCGGATCGGCGCGAAACCGAAGGCGCAGGAGCTGACCGGCTCCCTGATGGCGTGAGGAGCTGGCCATGACGACCATGACGCTGAACGCGGCGGTGGACCGCATCAACGAGCGGGCCGGCCAGGTGGACTGGCGGCGGGTGTTCCTGGTCGCCCTGATGGTGCTGCCCTTCCTGCTCTTCTACGTCGCCCGGCTGGTCGTACGCGCGGTCGGCTGGGTGCTGGCCTGGCTGTGGGCGGCGGGCATGGAGGGCTGGGCCGCCGCCGGGCCGAAGGCCGGTGCGCCGTGAGGCGTAGCGACGTTTTCGGGATCCTCCTGCCTCTTCTTTTGGTGCTTGCGATCTGCGGCATGGCCATGCACGTCACCGGCCAGGACAACGCCTGCCCGACCGAGATCGACTGGATCGGGAGGTGCAAGCCGTGAGCTACGAGCTGATAGTGCGGCAGCACGACACCGGAGTCGAGCTGCTCGGCGAGGCCCCCGAGCGGCTCCGGATCGCCCGGGAGCTGCTCGACGACGCCGACCCGGCCGTGTTGGTCAAGGTCAACGACCGGGGCGACATCATGTTCACCCTGACCAACGCCGTGCTCTGGTACCGGCGCGTCGGCCTGGTCGACGGCGACCACCGGGTCATCGAGTTCGAGCGGACGGCCTGAAATGGGTCTGCTCGAGCGGATCCAGGCGCGGCGCCGCGGGGAGCACCTGAGCCGGGCGTGGCCGGTCGGCAAGGGCGAGTTGATCGCCCCCGACTACGCCTACGGCCACGACCAGTCCGAGTTCAGCCCGGAGGAGTACGGCGACTACGCCGCCACCAGCAACGACATCTACACCGTCGTGGCGCAGCGGGCCCGGCTCATGTCCGGCATCCAGCTGCGGTTCTACCGCGGCCGCAGCTCCGACAAGGTCGAGGTCACCGACCACCCCGCGGCCAACCTGTTCAGCTACGTCAACCCGTTCTGGACGGGCGAACGCCTCGCCCGCATGGACGAGATGTGCATGGGCCTGTGGGGCGAGACGTTCTGGGCCCTCGAGGGCCCCAAGGGCGCGCCGAAAGAGATCTGGTGGCTGAAGCCCTCGAGGGTGCGGCCGGTGCCGCACGAGACCGGCTACATCCAGGAGTTCGCCTACCACTCCGTATCCGGCGAGATCCTGAAGTTCAAGCCGCACGAGATCGTCTGGCAGCGATACCCGAACCCGATCGACGAGTTCTCGCCCCTGTCGCCGCTGGCCGCGGCCCGGCTCGCCGCCGACACAAGCACCGCGATGGCGAAGTCCAACCAGCAGCTGTTCCGCCAGGGCATGCAGATCGCCGGGATCATCGTCCCGCCAGCCGACAAGGTGACGTTCAGCCAGGACCAGGCGACGGACCTGGAACGGGCGCTGGAGAAGCGGCTGACCGGGGCGGACAAGGCACACCGGTGGGCGGTCCTGCGGTACGAGGCGCAGTTCAAGCAGATGTCGATGTCGCCGAAGGACGCGGAGTTCGTCGCCGGCCTGGGCCTGTCGTTCCGCGCTGTCTGCCGCGCTTACGGCATGCAGTCCACGCTCCTCAACGACGTAGAGAACGCGACGCTGGCCAACGCGTCGGCGTTCGAGCGGATCGAGTGGACCCGCGCGCTGAAGCCGGACGCCGAGTTCAAGGCCGCGGAGATCCGCGAGCAGTACCTGCCGCGGTTCCGCGGGACGGGCCGGCCGGACTGGTGCGAGTACGACCTGTCGTCGGTGCCGTCACTTCAGGAGTCGGCGACGGAGTCGTGGACGCGCGAGGCACAGGCCATCGACCGTGGCGCGATCACGATCAACGAGTGGCGCAAGGGCAAGGGCATGCCGCCGGTGGCCTGGGGCGACCAGCCGTACATGCCGGTCAACAAGGCCCCGGTCGGCCCGGACGGGCAGCTGCAACTCCCGGCGCCGGCGGCCGGCGAGAAGCTGCCGGACGACGAGGTCAACCCGGCGAACCAGCCGCCGCAGTCCACCGGCGAGAAGGCCGCGGTCCTCGACCACCTGTCCGCGCGCCGGCTGTTGGCGTCGTTCACACCGATCAACGGAGCGAAGCTATGACCATCCACCGCGCGCTCGGGTTCGTGGACCGGTCCGCGCTGTCCGACGACTCGCCGCTGCGGGTGGTCATGGCCAGCGAGGGCCGCCAGGCCGACGGCATCGACCTGCGCATGTCCGGCGCCCGCCTGGAGCGGTACCGCGGCAACCCGGTCCTCGGCTACGGCCACAGCTACTGGGGTCGGATGAATCTGCCGATCGGTCGCGTCGACCCCGACTCGATTGCCGTCGAGGGCAAGCAGATCGTCGGCCGCCTCGAGTTCGACGAGGACGACGAGTTCGCCCGCCAGGTCGAGCGCAAGCTGCGCAAGAAGTTCCTGAATGCGGTCTCGATCGGCTTCGACGTGACCGAGTGGGAGTCGGAGAACGACAACTACTACCGCGGCGGCGTCGCCACCGGCTGGGAGCTGACCGAGCTGTCGGTGGTGCCGGTCCCGATGGACGCGGCCGCCCTGGTCACCTCCGGTCGCGGCCTGGACCTCGCCGACCCGGACCTGCTCGCCGCGGTGCGCTCCATCTCCGAGGACGAGTTCTCGCGGCTGCTGGTGCGGCTGACCGCGCTCGGCAACGTGGCCGCCGGCAAGCCTCCGTTCGTCGAGCCGATCGACGACCCCGACCCTGAGCCGCCGGCCACCGGCGTGCCCACCGACACCGCGCGAGGGCTCCTCGACGCGTTCACCTTCACGAAGGAGAGTCATGCCTGACCTCACCATCGAGGAGCTGGGGACTGAGGTCCGGCAGCGCCTCGACGCCATCAACGAGCACGTCTCGTCCAGCACGTCGGACGAGAAGCTGCGCCAGCTCATGACCGAGGCGATCGAGGGCCTGAAGGACGACGAGGAGTTCGTCCGCAAGATCCGCTTCGGTGCCGGGCCCGCCGACACGCAGCTCGTCGGCACGAAGTACGCCCGGTGGGGCCTCAGCGTCTCCGACGTCGAGTTCCTGCACGACCTGATGACCAGCCAGCAGGGAACGCAGCGCAAGGGCGGCGGCGTGCACCCTGGCCCGTCGGAGGAGCTGACCCGCACCTTCGACTCGATCTCGGCGGCCCGGTACCTGTCCGCCGACAAGATCCAGGCGATGGACCGCAAGGCCATCGACGACATGTTCCCGCGGATCCCCCTGGCCGAGTTCCACGGCCAGGACCGCGAGCTGGCCCGGGCGGGCAAGTACGAGCTGACCGGCGCCTACCAGCGGGCCATCCGCGCGATGGACACCGCCGAGTCGGGTTTCGGCTCCCAGCTGGTCGGGGCGCAGTACGTGCACGACCTGTGGGACGCCCCGCGCAAGCTCGGCCGGATCTTCCCGCTGATCGACAGCTTCGAGATGACCGACCCGACGGCGTACCTGCCGGTCGAGGTCGACATCCCGGAGATGCTGTACGTCACGGAGAACACAGCGAACAACTCGTCGGACTACACCACGGTCAAGACCGGCAGCCAGCGGGTTCAGGTCGACGCGAAGAAATTCATCATCCACCAGATGTGGTCGGGTGAGATGGAGGAGGACTCCATCATCCCGTTCATTCCCTTCTTGCGCCGGCAGGCGGCGCTGTCGGTGGCGCACTACTCGGACTCGCTGGTCCTGAACGGCGACACCACGAACGCGGCGACCGGCAACATCAACCTCGACGACGCCGACCCGGCCGACACCAAGCACTACCTGGCGTTCGACGGCATCCGGCACGCCGCCCTGGTCGACAACACCGCGAACGGTGTCAGCGTCGCCGGGGCGATCACCCTGTCGCAGCTCAACAACCTGCGCGCCCTGATGATCGACACGACCCGGCTGGTCGACTGGGGGCACCCGACCAACTCGGACGACCTGGTCTACGTGTCGGACCCGTTCACCGCGGACAAGATCGCGATGTTCGACGAGTACCTGACCGTCGACAAGTACGGCCCGCAGGCCACCGTCTTCAACGGCGAGGCCGGCCGGATCCTCGGCCACCGGCACATCAGCTCCATCGCGATGTCGCTGACCGAGGCCGACGGCAAGGTGTCCACGACCGGCGGCAACAACATCAAGGGCCAGGTCGCCGCGGTCAACACCCGCGGCTACAAGGTCGGGTGGAGGCGCAGGGTGATGGTCGAGACCGAGCGTCTGCCCGGCCGCGACCAGACCCGCATCGTCTACTCGCTGCGTCTGGGCATGGGCCGGTTCACGCCGACCGGTGCCGCGTCGGGCATCGAGTCGACCGCGAACGCCTACAACATCAGCGTCTGACCCCACATCCGCTCCGAGGCAGGGCCGAACCCGTACTGGGTCCGGCCCTGCCGGCTTGAGGAGGCACCGTGCAGATCGACCGCACCATCGCCAAGGGCCAGCTCGTCCCCCTGGTCTTCATGCAGGACGCCCTCGCCGCGTCGCAGACCGACGTGCAGCTGCTCATCGCCGAGGTCGCCTCGGCGGCCAGCAACGCCATCGACGGGTACGTCATGCCGTTTGCCGGCGAGATCGTCGGCGTCACCGCCCGGCTGTCCGCCGCGGCGACGGCCGGCACGCTGACCGTCGGGCCGACGGTCAACGGCACCGAGAAGACCGACCCGACCCTGTCGATCACCACCGCCGTGTCGGCGTCGGACACCGCGGTGCGCGGCACGTCGACGTTCGTGGCCGGGGATCTGATCGGCGCCGAGATCACCACCGGTGGCACCTGGGACGGCACCACCGCCGACCTCGGCGTCGTTGTGTGGGTGCTGCTCTACCTGGACGGAATCTGATCGTGGACCCCTACCAGGTGCAGCACCGCTACGCGGCGTACCGCGACGGCCAGCAGATCGGCCCGTGGGCCGAGGGCGACCAGGTCGAGCTCTCTACCGCGGACGCCGAGTGGGTGAACCGGGACTCGCCCGGCACTCTGCTCGCCGCCGGCGGTGTCATCAAGGCCGTAGCCGACGGGCCCGCGCGGCAGAAGCCCGCCGGCGCGAACCGGCAGCACCGCGGCAGCCCGAACAGGGGGAAGTGATGTCCGACGCCGCTATCAAGGCCGTGTCGGCCACCGCCGACATCACCACCGCCGACGCCTACCTGCACTGCGCCGTCCTCACCGGCGGCTCGGACGCGGCCACCGCGGTCATCCGCGCCGGCGGCTCCGGCGGCGTCATCGTGCTGACGCTAAAGGCCGCCACGGCGACCACGGTGTCGACCGGTCAGCTCGGCCCGGCGTTCTGCGAGAACGGCATCCACGTCACCCTGACCGGGACGGCCCCGGCCTTCACCGCCACCTTCGAGTGAGGTGATGTCGTGGCGGTCATCAACGGGTACGCCACGGTGGCCGAGCTCCGCGAGCACTTCGGCGACGCCAACAACCAGCTGACCACCGTCCTGCTCGAGCGGGCGATCAACGCCACCAGCCGGGCCATCGACAAGCACACCGGCCGCCGCTTCTGGCAGGACGCCACCGCACAGTCGAAGGTGTTCCGGGTCGACGACGCGTACGAGGCCGACGTCGACGACATCTCCACCACCGACGGCCTGATCGTCGCCACCGACAGCACCGGCGACGGCACCTTCGCCACCACCTGGGCGGCGAGCGACTACCAACTGGAGCCGCTCAACGCCGACACCGAAGAGGTCGCACACGCCTGGTGGCGGATCGTCGCCGTCGACCGGTACACCTTCCCGGTCCACGCCCGCCGGACCACGCTGCGGGTCACCGCACAGTTCGGCTGGTCGGCGATCCCCGACGACGTCAACGAGGCGTGCCTGATCCGCGCCGCGGCGCTCTTCAAGCGCAAGGAAGCGATCTTCGGCGTGGCCGGCTTCAACGGCTTCGGCGAGGTCCGCATCGGCCGCAACGACCACGACGTGGTCTCGCTGCTCCACCCGTTCGTCAAGATCCGAGTGGGGGCGGTCTGAGTGGCGTCGCTGACCGCGGTCCGCGCCGCCGTCAAGACCACCCTCGAGGCGGCGATCCCGAGCCTGCGCGTGTACGACAAGGTTCCCGGGATCGCCCAGGTGCCGGCCGCCGTCGTCGAGCCGGTCACCGCCGACTTCCTCGTCGCGATGGGCCGAGGAACCGACACCTGGCAGTTCAACCTCCACGTCCTGGTCGCCGACGCCGAGGAGTCCCTCGGCCAGGCCCAGCTCGACGAGTACGTCTCCGGCGCCGGGACCAAGTCCATCCGTGCGGCGGTCTTCGCCGCCAGGACTCTCGGCCTGTCGAACACCGACGCGCACATCGCCGCGGTCACCGCGTACGGCGGCCAGTTCGAGTCGGCCGACATCGCTCACATCGGCGCCACTCTGCGCCTCGTCGTCCACACCAAGGGATCGGAGTGAACTCGTGCCCGAGAGCATGATCAAGTTTTGCAAGAAGGACGACGGGAAAGCCGCCATCGGCACCGGCAAGCGACCGATCGAATTCTGCCGCGCCCACTACGTCGAGGTCTACGGCGACCAGTTCCAGGCCTGGAACGTGATCATCCCGCACAAGGCGATGGGCATCGACCCCGAGGACATGGCCATCGCCTGCGCCAAGACCGGCGAGGACATCTCCGCCGGAACGGTGTGGCTCGACCCGGTCGAGACGAGCATCGCCGCGCTGGTCTACGGCGGCCTGATCGAGGCCATCCCCGCCAAGTCGGCCCCGGCCAAGGCCGGCAAGACCGAGGCCTGAGATGGGCTCCTACGCCGCGAACAACATCACGACGTGGTTCAGCGGCCACGACATGACCGGCCAGCTGAACAGCACCGCCCTGGCCCTGTCCTACGACGCCCTGGACGCCACCGTCTACCAGCCCGCCACGGTGACCAACCCGTCCCGCGTCCGCGTGGCCGGCCACGAGGACGCCAAGCTGGACGAGGCCGGCTTCTGGGAGGCCGGTGACGGCCTGATCGACCCGACCGCGTTCGCTGCTCTCGGCGGCGGCTCGCAGGTCGTCTCCGCGTCGAACGACGGCGCCGAATCGTCGGTCGCCTACCTGTTCCGGGCCCGACAGTTCAACTACGAGATCTTCGGCCAGGTCGGCGAGCTGATCCCGTTCCGGCTGACCTGCCAGTCGGCACGCGGCACCGGCTTGGCGTCGGTGTCCGCGGTCCGGGGCCGGGTCCTCAAGACGAGGGCCGACGTGTCCGGCACCGGCGCGACCGGCACCGCCTACCAGCTCGGCGCGGTCTCGGCCGGCCAGTACCTGTACGCCGCCCTGCACGTCTTCTCCGCCGGCACGACCATCACCGCCGTGCTCGAGTCCGACAGCGACAACACGTTCGCCAGCGCGACCACGCAGGCGACGTTCTCGGCCATCACCGCGGTCGGCGGGACCTGGGCCACCCGGGTGGCCGGGCCGATCACCGACACCTGGTACCGGCTGCGCATCACGGCCTGCACCGGAACCTTCTCCATCGCCTGCACCGCGGGCATCAGGTAAGGAGCACCCATGTCCGCATACGCCCTGACCGACTGCCGGGTGGAAATCAACTCGGTGGTGGTGTCCGCGTTCTGCACCGGCGTCACCCTGCCGATGGAGTACGAGGCCCTCGAGGACACCGCCTTCGGTGACACCAGCCGGTCGCGGATCGCCGGCCTCGGCGACTCCACGCTGTCGGCGCAGTTCAACCAGGACCACGCCGCGTCAGCCACGGACGTCACGCTGTACACCGCACACGCCACCCGAGCGCCTGTCGTCGTCAAGGTCCGCCCGACCACCGCGGCGATCGGAGCCACCAACCCTGAGTACGTCGGCTCCTACCTGCCGAACCAGCACAACCCGTTCGGGAACTCGGTCGGCGAGCTCGCGAAGACGCAGATCTCCTGGCCACTGTCCGACGCCGACGGCATCGCCCGGAACACGTCCTGATGAGCCTCACCGCCAGCATCACCGGCCGCGCCGAGCTGCGCCGCCTCGCCGCGCAGATCAAAGCCGTCGGCGACAAGGGCATGGCCCGGGAGATGTCCGCCGCGCTGCGCAAGGCGGGCAAGCCGGTGGCGGAGTCAGTGCGGCGTGAGGCCATCGCCGCGATGCCGGCACGGGGCGGCTACCGGGCTGAGATCACGCGGTCGCTGAAGTTCCGGGTGGCGCAGCGGACCGGCGCCCGCACGGCGTCGCTGACGCTGACGACGTACGCGGACGGCACGAAAGAGCGGCGCGACATCCGCGCACTCGACGACGGCCGGCTGCGACACCCGGTGTACGGCCGGTCGCGGCGGATCAAACGCGGCCCCCGCGCGGGTACGGCGCAGCCGAACCCGTGGTCGATGACCAGGATCCGGGCGGGGTTCCACCGCCGCGGGACCGACGGCGCGGCTGACGAGGCCGCCCGCGAGATCGGGAAGGTCCTGGACGACTTCGCGTCCAGGCTGCTGAAGGGCTGAAGTCGTTGAGATCCCGTTCCCTGTTGAAGCCGTTCCGGTTCCGGTTCACCGACGAGGCCGACGTTGCCCGCTTCGGTGACCGCTGGTACGTCTACGACGAGACCGCCATCGTGCGGATGCCGGCCCGCCAGCAGGCGCGGCTGGAAGCCGCGTTGGGCGGCCTGAAGCTGGTGCGCGTCATGACGGAGTTCGCCGAGGACGGCGTCATGGGCCGGCTCGCCGCGACCTGGATCGGCGTGCACCTGGCGGCACCGGACCTTGCGGGCGACTTCGACAAGTACGAACCGCTGGTCTTCCTGGTGCACTTCGAGCAGATCCTCGACGAGCCGCAGGAGGACGTCGCGGTCCCTTTGGACCCGACGCCTTCGGAGAGTTCGCCGACCTCGCCGACGACGGTGTAGCCCGGCTTCTGGCCCGGGTGGAGCCGTTCTTCACCTTCGAAGCGGGCATCCCACCGCACCGCCTGGGCGACCTGACCGTCGGTCAGATACGTGCACACCTCGACTACTTCACCGCGAGGAAGGAGAGTCGAGATGGCCGGTGACGACCGGAAGATCAACCTCGATCTCTTCGCCCGGGACAACACGAAGTCCGGCACCGACTCCGCGGCGCGGAACCTCGACAAGTACGGCAAGGCCGCCGACGAGAGCGCCAAGCGCGTCGAGAAGCTCAACCGCGAGTCGGACCTGCTCGAGCGGGAGATGGAATCTCTGGCCCGGGCCTTCGCCGACACCGAGGACGCCGCCGAGCGTGCGGACCTGTCGAAGGGGATCCGCGCCCTCGAGGCCGACCTGCGCAAGATCAGCAAGAGCAAGGGCATCCTCGAGGGGATCATCCCGGAGGAGCCGGACGAGGACACCTCGAAGGGTTTCGGCCGCAAGCTGATCAGCAACATCGGCGCCGGCATCACCGACGCCGGCATGTCGGTCGCTACCAAGGCCGGCGCCTCGGTCGGTCCCGTCGTCGGCGGCGCGATCGCCGCGGCGGCCGCGCCGCTGATCGCCTCCTCCCTCGCCGGGGCCATCATCGGCGGCGCCGGTATCGGCGGTGTCGTGGGCGGCCTCATGGTCGCGCGCAAGGACCCGCGGGTCGCCGGCGAGATCAAGGCCCTCAGTGACGGCCTGAAAGACCGGCTGACGAGCGCCGCCGACGGTTTCGTGCAGCCCGCCATCGAGGGCGTCGGCATCATCCGCAAGGCCCTCGACACCATCAACGTCGAGGAGATCTTCGCCGACTCCAAGGAGTATGTGGTCCCGCTCGCCGAGGGCGTCGGCACGGCGCTCGAGGGGCTCGGTGACGGCCTTGAGGACCTGGTCGCGAACGCCGGGCCGGTCATCGACTCGATCGCCGACGGGATCGGCAAGATCGGCACGGAGGTCGGCGAGGGCCTGTCCAGCCTGGCCGACAACGCCGAAAGTGCGGCGGATGGCCTGGACACGGTGTTCACCTCGCTGGGTCACCTGACGGACATTTCGTTCGGGACGATCAACGGCCTGATGGAGCTGAACGAGCAACTGCAGGGCACGACCCTCGAAGCCGGCGCGGGGCTCAAGGCGGTCAACCAGCTCCTCAGCGACGGCAGTGGCACCCTCGGCCACTACAAAGTCGGCACCGACGCCGCTGCCGACGGCATCGGCAAGGTGGGCGAGGCCGCTACGGCGGCCAAGGACCCGCTCGACACATTCATCCAGCAGCTGCACGACTCGGTCGAGGCGGGTCAGAGCCTGTACGACTCGGAGACCGACGTCGCGGAGGCCCTCGACAAGGCGCGCGAGGCGGCGGAGAAGAACGGGAAGACCACCGACGCCAACACCGAGAAGGGCCGCGCCAACCGGGAGGCGCTCAGCACCCTGGCGACCCAGTTGCGGGACAACTACACCAAGTACGTCGAGCTGAACGGAGCCAGCGGGCAGGCGAACGTTGTCGCCGAGCAGAACCGCCAGGCGTTCATCCGGACCGCGACCCAGTTCGGCAAAACCAAGGCCGAGGCCGAGAAGCTTGCCGACGAGATCCTTGGCATCCCGAAGACCGCGGGCACCCGGGCGGTCTGGGAGGACACGAAGGCCGAGAAGGAGATGCGCGCGTACATCGCGCTGCTGAAGAAGATCCCGGCGCACAAGCGGACGGTCGTCGAGACCGCCCGGATCGTCACCGGTTCTACCGGGTCGAGTTCCGCGCTGGACTCCGCGCTCCGCAAGAACGCCCGGGCGGAGGGCGGCCCGGTCCGCAAGGGCGAGGCGTACCTGGTCGGCGAGAAGCGCGCCGAGGTGTTCGTCCCGGACCGTGACGGGCAGATTATTCCGAGCGTCCAGGACTACGCGCGCGGCGGCCGCATGGGCGGCAGCTCGCCCGTCGCCGGCGTACAGACGGTCCGCCACGTCTTCGACGTGACCGGCGCCGAGACCAAACACCTGGCCTGGCTCCGGGAGATGTTCCGCACCGGGCAGCTGCCGTGAGCGCCGTCGGCACGCCGTTCGAGCCCGTGGTGCGGATCTACCCCGGCGGCAACCCGGTCGACCAGGAGAACTGGCCCGCCGGCGTCGACATCACCACGTCGGTGCGCCGGCCGGGCTCCCAGGGCGGTCAGCCGATCACCTACTCGGGTGGCCGGCCCGACGAGGCCGCGTCGGCGGACGCCGGGAAGATGAACCTGACCCTGGACGATGCCGCCGGCGACTTCTCGACCGCCAACCCCAACGGCCGCTTCTACGGGCTGCTACGCCGGGGCACGCCGATCACCCTGGCCGTGCGGTCGGGCGTCGACGACTT
The DNA here is from genome assembly GCF_040648555.1 of Actinoplanes sp. NPDC049118. Taxonomy (NCBI): domain Bacteria; kingdom Bacillati; phylum Actinomycetota; class Actinomycetes; order Micromonosporales; family Micromonosporaceae; genus Actinoplanes; species Actinoplanes sp. NPDC049118. The sequence goes on along the minus strand of NZ_JBEZDY010000008.1, from coordinate 168,681 downwards.
CAGCCGCACCGTGGCCGGCGGGCTCGGCACGTCGTCGGGCGGCGCCTCCTGGGCCTCCGCGGCGATCTGGTCGACCGACGGCACCAGCGCGCAGGCCGCGTTCCCGGCCGCTAACGCCGCCACGGCGCCGCGCCTGGCCGACGCGAACATGCGCGACTTCGACGCCTACATGACGGTGTGGCCGACCGTCGCCGCTACCGGCTCCGACCTCGTCTACGGGCTCATGGCCCGGGCCGATTCGACCGGCGCGGAGCTGCTCATCTTCGCCGTCTGCTTCAACACCGGCGGGGCGGTCCAGGCCAAAATCTTCCGGATCTACTCCGGTGGCCTCGTCGTCCTCTCCTCGGTCACCCTGGCCGCCACCTACGTGGCGAACGACAAGTTCCGCGTGCACGCCCAGGGCGTCGGCGAGGATCTGCGCCTGCGCGTGTGGAAGCCCGCCGACCCAGACAACCCGGAGGACGACGAGCCGGACACGTGGAGCACGACGACCACCGACACGGTCCTCGCCGACGCGCGGATCTACAGCACCAGCGGCCTGTACTTCTGGCGCACCAACGGGAACACCAACCCGGGGACGGTGAACTTCAAGGTCGCGGACCTGTCGTACGAGGCCATCGAGTTCACCGGCTCGGTCATCTCGTGGCCGGTGCGGTGGGACAAGAGCGGCCGCGACTGCTGGGCGCCGATCCAGGCCGCCGGGATCCTGCGGCGGATCCGGCAGAACTCGACCGCGCTGCGGTCGCCGCTGTACCGACAGCTGTCCGGCTACTCACCGATCGGCTACTGGCCCCTCGAAGACGAGTCCGGCGCCACCCGGTTCGCGTCCTCGGTGCCGTACGTCGGTGCGGCCCGCGGCTCCGACGTCAACGCCGCGCAGGACTCGACCCTGGCCGGCGCGAGCGTGGCCCCGGTGTTCACCGCCGCGGCCGGCCGGATCCGGGCGACGACGAGCCGAAGGCAGACCGGCACCGGCTTCGCCGCGCTGTTCCTCGCCAAGCTGGCCGGCACGCCCGGCTCCGATACGACCCTCGCCACGTACACCGCCGCCGGGCTGATCACTCGGTGGGAGTTGCGGCTGGAGTCGAGCGGGACGGTGATCCGGGTCCGAGGTTACGAGGCCGACGGCACGCTGACGGTCAACAGCACCACCGGCGTCGGCGGCGTGACCAGCTGGAATTCCTGGGTTGCGTGGCAGCTGGAGGCGGAACGCTCCGGCGGGACGGTCAGCTGGGCGATGAACTACCACGCCGTCGGCGATACGGCCACCTACACCGTGAACTCCACGTACGCCAGCTCGGTGACGCCGCGGGTGTACGGCGTCGACCTTGGCGGCAGCGACTGCAACGGCGCCGCCTGGTCGCACCTGTGGATCGGCGAGAACACTCTGCCGTTCGTCGACGCCACGTTCTACGCCGTGTCGGACGGCTACCGGGGTGAGCTGGCCGCCGACCGGATCGAGCGGCTGTGCCTCGAGGGCAACGTGCCGTGCGTCATCGACAGCGCCGCCATCCCGTCCGCCGCCGACGACTCCGCGGCCATGGGCCCGCAACGACCGGGGTCGCTGCTCAACGCGATCGAGGAAGCGGCTGCGGCCGACTACGGAATCCTGTACGAGTACGGCAACGGCCTGCGGTACCGGCCGCTGACGGCACGCTACGAACAGCCAGTCGACCTCGAGCTGTCCGTGCCGGCCGGTGAGATCGACCAGCCGCCGGACCCGGCCGACGACGACCAGAAGGTCCGCAACGACTGGACCGTGGCCCGCTACGACGGCAGCAGTGCCCGGGTCTTCGATCAGGAGCACATCGACGCCGAAGGCCTGTGGGACGACACGGCCACGATCAACGTCGAGACCGACGACGTCCTGCCGGATCAGGCCGGCTGGCGCACGTACCTGGGCACCCGGCCGGACCCGCGCTGGCCGCAGATCACGATCAACTTCGCCCGGAGCCCGCACCTGCTGCCAGCGTGGCGCATCGCCCCGTTCGCGCCCCGGATCCAGGTCACGACCGGCCTCGACCAGGTGGCCGGCTCCGACCCGGACGTGATCGCGGAGGGCTTCGAGGCCACGCTGTGGCCCGACGGCTGGACGATCGCGTTCAACTGCTCCCCGGCCGGGCCGTACGACATCCCGCTGATGGACGACTCGGGCTGGGTCCTCGACTCCGAAACCAGCGCCCTGGACGCCGGCATCGACGACAACGACACGGCGATCGTCGTCGACTACGGCGACGACCCGTACTCGGCCTGGCACGACGGTGACGAGCCGATGGCCATCGAGATCGGCGGCGAGGTGATGACCCTGACCGCGGTGTCCGCCCTGTTCAGCACCTCCAAGCAGACCTTGACCGTCACCCGCTCGGTGAACGGCATCGTCAAGTCCCACGCGGCCGGGGCCCTGGTCCGGCTGGCCGAACCCGTCTATCTGGCGCTGTAGAAGGGCGAGGCATGGCTGTCGACGACACCGCGATCTCCGGGCGCCGGATGACCGGCGCCAGGTTCCGCGACGCGGTCCCGAACGGGGTCATCGCTCGAGGCCGGCGCACCACGGCGACCGGCAACATAACGACCACCGAAACTGGCGTGTTGCGCCTCGACGGCATCCCGGTCCTGGCGGGCAGGCTGTACCGAATCTCCACCTCCAACATCAACATGGACACGACGGTGTCGAACGACATCGCCGTGTGCCGTATCCGCATCTCGACCTCCGGTACCGCGACCACATCCAGCACGCAGATCGCCAACATCCGGCAGACCATCGATGACGCCACAAACAGCAACATCGTCCCGCTGAACACGTTCTACGCACCGAGCTCCGACGCCACCCTGTCGGTCCTGCTCTCGGCGCTGCGGCAGGCGGGAACCGGCAACCTGGTCGTCTTCTGCTCCGGCACCGACATCCTCGACTTGGTCGTTTCCGACGAGGGTGTCGCGCCGGCCGACTCCGGCGTCGTCATCTAAGGCCGGGAGGTCACCTTGCCGTTCCCCGCAGGGCTCACGCTCGTCTCCGTGCACGGCCGGTTCGACGCCCTCCCGTCGGGCGGCGCGTCCGGCCGCCTGCGCTTCGAGTGCCCGTACACGCTGCTCGGCCCGACCGACAACAGCATCGTGGCCCCGTTCACCCGCTCCGCCAACCTCGACGAGGACGGCGAGTTCAGCGTCCAGCTGCCCGCGACGAACGATCCCGGCTGGACGCCGGTCGACTGGGCGTACGCGGTGCGGGCCACGATCGGCGGCGTCACGATCACGGGCACGCTGCAGCTCGACTACCAGACCGCCAGCGTCGAGCTCGCCGACCTGCTCCAGGTCGACGGCGCCGCGGTGGCCGGTACCACCTACGCCACCCTGGCCCAGCTGAATGCGCTCGGCATCGACGACATCGCCGACCTGCAGACCCAGCTCGACGGTAAGCAGCCCGCCGGCACCTACCTGACCCCGGACGACATCGACAACCTGGTCAGCTACGAGACCCTCACCGAGGAGCTCGCCGCCAAGCTCGACGCCGACGGCGGCGAGGTCGTCGACTCGACCCTGACCGTCCGCAAGGGCGACAACAGCTCCGGCCTGCGTTTCCGGTCCACCGGCGGCGCCGTCGACGTCGACAAGATGGCCGGCGACGTCGTCATCTCCAGCTTCGCCGGCCCGGTCTTCGGCGGCGCCCAGACCGCCCTGATCCGGCTCCGTAGCGCGGGCAGCACCCTCGCGGGCCTGACGGAGTTCGGCAGCACCGTCTACCTGGCCGAGCAGAGCATCAACGCGGCAACTGGGGTGGCCTACCTCGGCGCGAAGAACTCGGCGACGAACCTCGGGTGGTGCGGCTACCTCGCCATCGCCGGCGCGCCCACGTCGGGAACCTGGGCGGTCAACGACGTGGTCGTCACCCTCACGGGCATCTACCGGTGCACGGTTGCCGGCACGCCCGGCACCTGGCAGAACTACTCCACCGACGCGGGTGTCATCAAGGCCAGCGACCACGGCTTCGCCGGCTGGACCTTCGAGCCGACCGGCGTGCAGGCGGGCACGATCCTGCCCACGGCCGGGCTCTCGTACGTGGTCCGCTTCCGCGCTTTGGCCAGCCTGATCACCAACATCCACTTCCACTTCACCGTGGCCGGGTCCGGCCTGACCGCCGGGCAGTGCTTCGCGAGCCTGCACACCGACGCCGGTGTGCAGCTGGGCATCACGGCCGACCAGGCGTCGAACTGGGCCACGGGCGGGTTCAGGACGTGCGCGCTGACGGCGGCTCAGGCAGTCACTCCGGGCGACTGGTACAAGGTCCGCTGGTGGTACAACGGCACCACCGCGCCGACGCTGTCCCGGGGCGTGAACTCCTCTTCCGCGATCACCAATGCCGGGCTCAGCGCGCCCAACTTCCGGTTCGCGACCGCGGACTCCGGGCTGACCACGGCCGGGTCGGCGCCCAGCACGATCGGCACGATGACCGGCGGCGCGACCGCCTGGTGGGTGGGGGTTTCCTGATGGCACGACTGACCTGGCTCGCCGACGAGCTCCGCAAGGCCGGTCTCCGCGTCGTCGAGGTCGACGGCTGGAAGACCCGCGGCAGCACGGACTTCGACCCGATCGGCGTCACCTGGCACGCCACCGCCGGTTCGCGGACCTCGACCGCGCAGGGCGAGGTGAACGTCATCCTGCACGGCTCGGCGACGGCGCCGCCACCGATCGCGCAGATCATGGCCTACCGCGACGGCACCCTCTACCTCTGCGCCGCCGGCCGGTGCAACCACAACAAGGTCGGCTGGGCCGGCCCGAACAAAGGCCTCGGGAACACGCGCCTGCTCGGCATCGAGATGGCCAACGACAACCGCGGGGAGCCGTGGCCGGCCGCCCAGCTCGACGCCGTGCGCCGGGCCACCGCCGTCATCATGCGGCGGCTCGGCGCCGACCCGATGAAGCGCCTGGCCGCGCACTACGAGCACCAGCCGTACGAAGGGCGGCCGCCGGGGGAGGGGTCGACGAAGTCGGACCCGTACGGAGTCGTGATGACGAAGGAGCGGCCGAGGGTCGCGGCGATCATGGAAGGGGACGACGTGACGAAGAGCGAACTGCACGCCTGGCTGACGGAGTGGGCGAGGAGCGCGGCCGGCCGCGAGGCCCTGGCCGTGGCCGTACTCACCCACGACCCCGGCCTCGACGCCGACGGCGACGTGAAGCCGGGCGGCGTGGCCAACCCGGACCCGGTCGGCGCGAAGACCAACCCGACGTTCGGCCCGAACTACGCCCTGAACCGGGCGGTGGTCGGCACGGCCCTCGGCTACCAGGTCAGGGACCGGGTCGACGCGGTCACCGACATCGTCCGGGTCATCGCCGCGAACGTCGCCGCCGACGACGCGGACCTGCCCACGATCCTCGCCCGGCTCGACGAGTCCCGCGCAAGCATCGTCGGTGACGTCCTCGAGGGGATCACCGCGGCGGGGCGGTCGAACGACGACATCGCGGCCGCGCTCCGCGCCGCGCTCGGCGACCGAGCGGCGGCGGTCGGCCAGCTCCTCGCGGCATGACCTCGCCGGACGGCGGCGGGGTGGTCATCACCCTGGGCGACATCTACCGGCAGCTGATCGCGCTCACCACTCGGGTCGACTCGGCCCTGGCCAAGCAGGACCGCGACCAGCAGGTGCTGGCGGAACACGAGCTGGAGTTGAGACCACTGGCCGGGGCGGCGGAGAAGCTGGTCGATCACGAGACCCGGCTGCGGTCGCTGGAGCGGTCGCGTTGGCCGCTGGCGTCGTTGGCCGCTCTGATCCCCCTGGCGGCCCTGGTGGTGACGATCCTCGTCGCGATCTACGGCCCGGCGAAGTAGTCGGGTGCTTACTCGGATCGCCGAGGTGACCCGACAGGTATCGGCACCAGCACCGGCTCCTCCTGGCCGTCCCAGCACACCGGCAGTTCCCGGAGCTGCTGACCGGCCGCCCACCTGACCGTCACGCGGAAGCCGATAGACCCGTGACGCGGAACCTCGTCTGACCCATCGGTGACCCGCACGTCGATGTCCCCGCTGTCGGGCAGGGCAAAGCGAACCCCGGTTGCAGTTCCGATGCCGAAGTTCCGCAGGCGAAAGCCAGGAGCGTCGTTCTCGATGACCCAGTCAACCTCTGGGGGCGGCGCCGGGATCGACTTCTCGGCGGCGATGGCCTGGCGGCGGCCGTAGAGCACGGCGACGGTCGCGATGGCCACCGCCAAGCCGGACATCATCAAGGCAGACAGGGCGATGTGGTCGGTCGGCGTCACGGGTGCAAGGTAGCCGTGACCACCTAACGGGTGATTCGAGACTGCTCACCGTGAGGTGCCTCCGCCGCTGCGGTGCACATGCTCGTCGTCGATCGCCACGTCTCCGCAGCCGTCGGCCCGGCACCGCCAGTACCGCGTCGGTAGCCCGCACTCCGCGGTCGGGCAGCCCCCGTACGTCGGAACCAACTCGCCCCTGTGCCCGGCCGGACACGCCTCGGGTGCGACCTCGGCCCAGACGGTCTTGCCGCGCCGCTTCACCTCGATCAGCCGCACCATCCGTCATCACCTCCGACAGGAGCCATCATGCAGGTCTACGGGAAATCCATCGTCGCCGCGCTGTACGCGGTCGCCGTCGTCGCCGTGCCGCAGCTCTCCGGCGACGGCCGCGTCGACCCGTCCGAGGCTGTCGCCATCGGCATCGCCGTGTGCACCGCGCTACTGACTTACATCGTCCCGCTGGTGCCGTCGGCGCCGTGGGTCAAGACCGCGATCGGTGCTGTGCTGGCCGGGCTGCAGGTGGCCACCACGATCATCGTCGGCGGGGTCGACAGCAACGACGCGTTGCTGATCGCGTTCGCGGTGCTGTCGTTCCTCGGCATCGCCGTTGCCCCGGCCGAGTCGCCCAGGACGGCCGTGGCCGTCGGTTGGGGCTCCGACTCGCGGGTCTGATACGACGCAACTGCCGCGACCCTAGCGGCACCCTCTGACACAACGGCGCCCCCACCCATCGCGGGTGGGGGCGCTTCGTCGTGCCCAGGACCAGCAGCCGGTCCGGGTGGCTTACCGGATCCCTGCATCGGCGTGGTCGGGAACGAGTTCGCCCTCGATCATCGGCGCGGATTCCAGGCTGTGGCCCCACCCGCCGCCGGCCAGGTGGTAGGCCCACTGGTTCGACTGGCCGGGGTTCTTCCACAGCGGGCGGGCGATGCGCCTGCTGCACGGCCGGCACCACCACATCGTCTGCACTCTCACGGCCATGGTCAGTCCTCGCTTTCGTCGAGCAGGTCCAAGGCGTCGTCGAAGTCGTCACGCGGCGGCTCCGGCGGCGGGGACTCCCCCGTGCGGGCGATGTGCGCGGCGGCCCGAAACCGGCGGCCGCCGGCCTCGATGATGCGGCCGTACCACGGGTTGTCGTCCGCGGTCTCGCGTCCGGGGAACACGGTCTCGCGCAGTTTTGCGTCGGGGGCCGACTTGGGCTCGGGCCGTGCAGCGATCGGGCGCGGTCGGCGCTGACCTGCGGTGATGGGTTTGGGGGTGGGCTGTACCGGTGGGGGAGGGGAGGGGTTCTTGATCTTGCGGTGTACGACTACGAACAGCCAGAAGATCGCGCAGGCGGCGACGAGGGCGACGGGTCCGCCCCATCCGCGCTGCGCCTCTTCGGCGGCGGCGATCAGCATGGTCATGCTCCGAACAGCCATTCGGGGAGCGGGGCGAACAGCCCCGTGAGGAAGACGACGGAGCCCTCGGTCAGGCCGCCGATGAACCCGGCCGGCAGGTCGGCCAGCATGCCGAGCAGGATCGCCGCGGCCCAGAGCTTCCAGTTGATCCGCATCATCGGCGACTGCGGGAAGTTCAGCGTCGCGAACCGGCCCAGCTTTTTCGAGGCCTTCATGGGCAGCAGGCACCCGACCGTGTAGAGGAACAGCAGCCCGACGGCGGCGCCGACGACCGCGTTGATGGACGCGCCGGCCAGGTATGACCCGGACACCGGCGGGCTGCTCAGCAGCATCTCGATGCCGCGGGTGGCCATGCCGACCGTCCACCTGTCCAGTGGGGAGCCGTTGAAGCCCTCGCGGATCGCGGCGACACCCATCAGGAACGCCAGCCGGTCGCGCAGGCTGTTCGGCCCCACGGACATGTAGTCGATGACCAGGGCCAGCAGGAGCAGGACAGCCACTGCCGTCGCCGACATGACGTGGGGAAGGTCGGCGACGGTCTTCGCCGGATCCGTGTCGGGTTTCGCGAGGGCCGCGTAGGTGGTGGACAGCATCAGAAGACGTCCCGCACCTTCTCGCCGGTCCTGACGTCCCACACCTCGAGGCGCGGGCTGGCCATCGGGTCGTTCTCCAGAATGCGGGCGGCGCGCGTGAGGGTCGTCAGCTGTCGGTCCAGGATGCTCGCCGTGGCGGGCGAGTCCAGGTCCAGATCGAGGACGACGGGGCGCTTGGTGAGTACCTCGTAGGTGCCGTCGAAGACGCGCAGCCGGTACGGCCGCAGCGGGTCGCTGGGCATGTCGGAGCCTTCCGTCAGGGGGTCTTGGCGAGCTGGGGGACGTGTCCGTTGGCGGGTCGCGGCGGGCGGTACCGCTCGACGGTCTTGACGGACACGTCGAGCCGTTCGGCCAGCTGGGCGTTGGTGGCCTTGGGTGTCTGTCGGTGCGCCGCGGCAACCCGCTTTCGGTTCGACAGTGTCGGCTTGGCTGTCGGCGTGGTGTCGGTTTCCGTGGCGGGCGGCTCCGGTTGTGGGCCGATCGGCCGGGCGTACTGGAGCACCGGACTGACCGCGGGCCCGACGGTGTTGTCCGGTCCGGTGACCGTGGTGTCGGTGTCGGGTGTCTGTCCGGACAGCTCGACCAGACAGATCGACGCGACAACGATCAGGCCGTCGACCGACAGCGGCAGCAGGTACGGGCTGGCGCCGGTCTCGCCGTACCGCGACGCGACATCCGCCATGTGCCAGTACGACACCCACGCGGCGATGCCGGCGATCGTCGCTGTCGCCACGAGCCTGGCGGCCGCCAGCGCGCGGCTGTGGACCGGGATACGGGCGATGATCTCGACGGTGATCAGCAGCGCCAGCGGCGGCCACGCGGCGATGGTCTGGCTGATCGGGTTGTCGCGGGCGTGCAGGACGTTCGCCGCGATGGACGCGGCGACCCCCAGCACGAGCACGGCGCGGATCGCCGAGCGTTTGCGAGCGACGTTCACAGGAAGCCTTCCAGGGTCGAACTGGGGGAGCGGGAGTCCCCGCTCCCCGGGGCGCCGGTTAGTCCTCGACCGCGGACACGTGCTCCTCGCTGCCGTCGCTGCGGCCGAGCCAGACGCGGGTGACGTCCGGGGCCAAGCTGGCGGCGGTCTCGGCCAGCTCGTCGGCGTCGGGGTATTCGCTGAGTTCCGCGCAGGGGCGGTAGACCCAGCGGTGCCCGTTGATCTCGACGTCGACGTACCAGTCGGACCAGCGCGGTCCGGTGTCCGTGTCGTTGAAGTTGCCGAGGTCGCTGACGTTCTCGCCCCAGATGCGGAACTCGTGCTCGCCGTTGCCGAACGTCACGTACCTCGCGCGGCGTGACTCGAGGAGCGGGAACGCGAGGGCTTCCGCCTCCTCGATGTCCCACGTCTCCGCGCCGCCGGCTCGGAACCGACTGGTGCCGCGCGACTCCGTGTCGATCTGGATCCCATACCCGTCCATCTGTGCCGCCTCACGTTGGGCTTGTTAATGTCCTACGTCAGACACTAACCTGCAACCACGATAGTGTGTCAAGCGGGACAGGAGTGATAACGTGACCACCGTGCCGAGGCCGATCACCAAGCTGACCGATGACCAGCAGAAACTGCTGGCCGAGGCAGTCAAAGCGGCCAAGAAGTCGGACCAGTCACAGGCGCGCGCCGACGCCGACAAGGAAGCGGCGTGGGAAGCGATCCTGACTGCGCGTGCCGGCGGCGTCCCGGACGATCGGCTGTGCGACGAGACCGGCTTCAACCGGTCCACCCTGAACAGGCGATTCGGTACCCGCAGCAAGGAGTCGTAGGACCGGCGCCCGGTCACCCATGAGGTTTGGTAACCGTCATTCCCTCATCGCGCTCGCCGCGGGTACCGTCGATCGCGGCGGCCGGACTTGCGGCCGGCCGCCGCCCCTGACCGCAAGCAGGGACGTGACCCGTGGATGAGCCCGCCCCGACCTTCGGCGATCTGCTACGCCAGCTGCGCCTCGCGCGTGGACTATCGCTGCGCGCGTTCCAGCCGCTCGCCAACCACTCGAAGAGCCTCATCGGCGACTGGGAGACCGGCCGCAAGGTGCCGCCCGTCGAGACCGCCGAGCGCCTCGACCACCTGCTCGGCGCCAGCGGGCGGCTCACTGCCGCCGCGGCCACCACCCGACCGACGACCCCGTCGGATCGCATCGCGTCCGAAGTCGTGCGGCACTTCGCCCACCAAGGGCCCGTGGGCGAGGAGATCCGGCGGCGCAGCGCGGTCGCCGCCCAGCTCGACGTGCTCGCGATCCGCGGCCTCGGGATCATCGGACTGAACGACTCGCTGCTTCGGCCCGCCCTCGCCAGCCGACGTGACGCGCTGAAGGCGCGGGTGCTGCTGCTCGACCCGGACTGTGAGGCGGCCGCCGAGCGCGCCGGCGAGATCGGCGAGACCCCGGCCGCGTTCGCCGCGGGCATCAAGTTCACCCTGGCCCGCCTGGAAGAGCTGGCCGCGGCCGCCGACGGTCTCGACCTGTGCGTGTCGCTGTACCGCAGCCGGCCGATCTGGCGGACCATCCGCGTCGACGACCTCCTGTGGGTGTCGAGCTTCGCCCCAGGCTGGGAGGGACACGAGTCGACGATCTACGAGATCCCGAGAACCCCGCGCGGCAGCTTCTGGTCCGGCTACTGCCGCCAGTTCGACGACATGCACGCCCACGCCCGCCGCGTCATCTGAGGAGACCCCTGTGATCGAAGCCGAACTGAAGGCCCGGCTCGCCGACCCGGACGCGGTCCGCTCAGCCCTCGCAGGCCGCGCCGAGGTCGAGAAGGCGATCTACCGCGACACCTACTACGACACCCCCGACGGGGCCCTCGACCGCGCCGGGCGGGAGCTGCGCCTGCGCACCGTAGAGACGCCCGACCTCGTCCGGCATCTGCTGACCTTCAAGGACCCGGCCGTCGACGAGGCGTCCGGCTCGAAGCCGGAGCACGAGACCACCGTCGCAGCGCCTACCGCGGTCGCCCACATGCTCGACGCCCTCGGCTATGGGGCGAGCATCGCGTTCACGAAGGACTGCGAGAACTACCGGTTCAGCGACGGCGGCCGGGAGTTCCTGGCCACGGTGGTGCGGGTGCCGGAGATCGAGGGCACCTTCCTCGAGGTGGAGACGATGGCCGAGGAGCACGACGTCGACCAGGCGCTCGCCGCCGTCCGCGACCTGCTCGGCGAGCTGGGCGTCGCACCGGCCGAGTTGACCACCGAGCTGTACTCGGACGCCGTCCGCGCCGCGCGCGCCTGACCCTTCCGGGTTGTCCGCGGTTCTGTCCGCGTCCGCAATTCGTGGCGCGGACGGGCACCGGACGCCCGTCCGCCCACCTTCCGTGATCAGGCGGCGACGATCGTGGTTGGAGGCGGCGGGTTGCCGGCCGCGAGAAGTCGCAGCCCGTCGCCTTCCCGACTGGAGGAGGGGCGCGATGCGCAGTCAGCACCAGGCCGAGAGGGCTCTCGCGATCGGCGACCGCGTCAAGGTCCAGACCTCGGTCGACGATCCCATCGAGATCGACGTCCACCGCCACGCTGTGATCCTCGATGTCGAGGATGCACCCGGTGGTCCGCGGTACGTCGTCGGTCACCCGCCCGCTGGCCGCCGGTTCGGGCCGTACCCGGCGGCCCGCCTGACGCGGGGCTGGTGACCAGCCGGTGATGAAGCCTCCGGAGCGCGGCGCCACGGTCACGGTGATGCGCAACGACGCCCCCTACCTCGAGTTGCGCGTCACCAGCACGGAGCCGGGCAGCCACGAGGGCTGGCACACGATCCGCGGCAGCGTGCGGCGCGGTTCGTACTGGGAGCCCCGAGCCGTCTACGCCGAGCTGCAGGACGACGGCAGCGTGCGGATGCTGTCGACCGGCGAGCGGCTCGGCTCGTCGTCTGCCCCGGGCAGCGGTGCTACGGCAGCTCAGGGCCCGAGGACGGCGACTACCGCTACTCGCACGGCCGGTAAGGCGCCAGATCGGGCGTAGGCGCGGGTCAGTCGACCGTGGCCGAGTTGAGCTCCCACCGGCCGCCGTCGGGGTGCACGATGCAGGTGAACCGTGACCGGATCAACGCGCCGAATCCGTTCTCCGCGTCGACCGAGCCGGTCACGGTGTACGTCTCACCGACGGCAGAGGTGTCCACGCTGGCGATCGCCACGCCGGAGAACCTCGCCGTCGCCGGCGACTTCAGCCGCGCCGGGATGAACTCCTCGACACACGCGGCCTTGGCGCCAGCCGCCTGATCCTGCGGGCTCGACTGCGAGTCGTCGTCCGTGGCGGCGACGATGCCGAAGATTGCCAGGCCGGCCGTGATGACGACCAAGATGACGCCGGGCCCACGGGTCCACCAGTCGAGCCGTGACCTCGAGGGCTGCGGCGCGGCCGCCTGGGCTGCAGCCCAGGCGGCTGGCGGGGGCACGTACGGCGCCGCGGGCGGCTGCTGGGGGTGGTTGCCGGGGACGGTGGGTGGCTGCTGATCGGGATGGGTCATCGCCGGTCCTTCGCGTGTGGGGTGCCGCCCCGCAGTGTGGACTCTGAATGATGATCTAGCAACGGATTGTGATCGTCCTATCCGGACGGGTGATGCATGTCTGCCGCCTCACCCGTAACTCGGGCACCGGAGGTCCCGGAAGTCCTCCGGAACGTGGTCAGGAAGGTTAACGGGAGATTAACTCGTGTTTCTCGCGGCCGATCTTTCCCAGTGCAATGAAGGGGGATCGTCTTGACCATCGCTGTCGTCTACGTCCCGCCCGACCACCTCGACACCGTCACCGCCGAATGCCTAGACCGCTGCGCCGCGCGCGGCTACGTGGTCACCGATGTCGCCGCCGACTGGCCCTCCGCCCTCCCCGCCCAAGCCGCTGGCCTTGTCGTCGTTGCAGGCCCCGATCCCATTGACCCAGCGGCCCACGCGTCGCGCTATACGAATGACCAGGTGCGAGAGATCATCGAGGGCGACGGAGTGGCGCCGGCGGGGCTGGATCCCGCGACGATCGCGGCAATCCGTCGGATCCAAAGGCGATTGCGCGGCGATCGATTCTGATGGCCGTCACGCTGAGTGCAAGATCAAGGGTGTAGTAGGGGGTGTACTGCACCCCGCTGAAAGGGGTTGCATGGGATGCGAATCCGCAGGTCATGCAACCCCATGCACCAACGACCGACGGACTCGTAATGCGTAGGTCGACGGTTCGATTCCGTCAGGCGGCTCCATGCGAAGCCCCAGGTCACACGGCCTGGGGCTTCGACCCTTTGCAAGATCAAGAACCGGTGACGGTTCGTGTTGGGGGCACTTCGGGGCGGCGCCCTCACGAGAAAATCGAAGTCTGGCCTCTTGGTTGGCCGCAGCCTGACCGTTCGGGAGCGGGTGACCGTGCGGTCAACGTACTGAAATTTGCCGCCGTTGGATGCCCGCTGATTGCTCATTCGCGCGTAGAAAGTGCGCGGCCTTCGCTAGGGAATGGGGAGCCAAACCACGGCCGTTGTAGGGCACTGCTCACCGCCGGCGCGACCCGGCGACCCGGAACACCTCAAGGGACAAGGCGTTAGGCCGAACTGTCCCTCGGATCAATCGCGGCAGCCGTCGGCGGTGGTTCGAAAACGGACAGACTTCGGAGGTCTCATGCTGAGCAACGTTGTGCGCGGCCCAATCATCGCAGGACTCGTCACCGGAGCGCTAACCCGGACGTAAAGGCCCTACCCCACCGGGGTGGGGCCTTTGCTGTCTCAGAGGGCGTAGCGAGGACTGGGGTCCTGCCGCTCGGCCGGCTCAGCTACGACGAAAGCACCCGCGCATACGCCGCCCGGCGCACGGCCGAGGGCAAGACCACGCGAGAACTTCATTGCGATCAACGTCGACGGCCGACCTCCCTGGGTTCAATCGGAACGCCGGATCTTGCGCATGAGCATTGCCCAGACCCCGTATCCGGAACCGACATCGCTGGTGATCGCGCCTGCGGTAGAGCCCATGAGCAGGGCCTTCGCGCAGTCCGGACAGACCTCCCGGCCGGTGATCGTCTTCTCGAACGGCTCACGGACACGGCGTCGGCAGTCAGGGCAGTCGCGGCCTGACAATCCCATCCATGCCTCCTGTGATCGGGCGGCCGATAGCACGGCCATGACGCACGTGCGGAAAACAGAATCATCGGCACCGGAGACGCGGACTTGACTCATTGGGGCATCGGCTTAGGCGACCATATTCGCCCTCGACGACATGGATGGCGAGACCGGCCGTCGCTGTTCCGGGCGGGCGAAGTCACTTTCGATGCGCCCCACCATGATCATGAGGAGTGGATGCATGGGCGCTGCAGTAACGGACGACCAGTCTCGAAGAGAGATGCCAGCAGCGGTTGGTGCTCCGGGCGAGGGCCGCGCGTTCGTCTATGCGGCCCCGGAGAGCCCGTCGGCGATCAGGTTCGACAAGCCGCGCCGGGCGGCGTCGGCCGCTGGCTGAACCGCATTCGGGTGCTTGAAGGGGACTGGCCGCCCGGCGTTTCTGCTGCCTCGCGGGCGAAATGCGAGGTGATCGGGGAACCGCCGCATACGCTGCGAACGCGATATCTAACGGCTAGTGATGTCGCGTCGCGCTGTTCCGCCACTGGAGAGAGACACCGTCAATGCAGGATCTGTACGCGCGGCGCCTGATGGGCGCGCTGGCGGTGGCCGGCGTTCTCCTCGCCACCGTGGTCGGCCCGGCCCGGGCCGGCGGGGTCCACCAGGGCGACCCGATCTCGGGGGCCTTCCCGGACGTCGAGGTACCCGTCGGCGGCACCGCCATCGACCCGCTGGGACCGAACCTGTGGTCCACGACGGGCCCGACGAAGCTGACCGGGGCGAAGGTCACCTATGACCTGAGTGGGGTCTCCGGGGTTCGGCTCACCCCGAGCAAGGACGGCGGCGGCGAGTGCGTCAAACCGTCACCGACCCGGGTCGTCTGCACCGATCCGCGTGAACTCTCCTTCGAGGGAGAGACGATCGAGGGGTACCTGCCCGTGGTGGTGAAAGCCACCAAGGCCGCCAAGCCCGGGGACACCGGAACGGTGACCATCACGTTCTCCGCCAAGGGACTGACGCCGATCACCGGAACCAGCGAGGTCCGCGTCGTTCGCGGCTCCGAACTGGCGCTCACCGGCCCGACGGGCGGGTTGATCGGTGGGATCGGCCTGCTGTTGACCGGCGCCGGTGTGCTGGGCGTGCTCGTCGCGCGGCGTCGCCGCGCCCGCTTCATCGCCTAGCGGAGCCGACAGCGCGGAAGAGGATCGACGGTCTTTCCGCAAGCCCCACCGGGCGGCAGGAAGGTGCTTGTTCGCAATCTGCAAGGTAGCACCTTGAGGGGTAGCGATCAGCCTGGTGTACATGCTGAACTGTTTCTCGGCAGAACGGGCGAAGTGCGGAGGGGGAACGAACGGCACCCGGCGGCAACCGGGTGCCGTGCTGTCTCCGGGCTTCCCGTCCTGACGGGCGAGGCGGGGAATTCTCTCAGGGCCGACGCGACCCCTCTCCCCTCCTCATCACGGAGTTCCGGAAGGGGATACCGCCGTGCGCATCTACTACCGAGGCCCGGACGCTTTTCTCACCGACGAACACTTCATCTGGAACGGGTCCGAGCGGGCCGACTTCGTCATCCGCGACCTTCGTGAGGTCGGCCGGATCCGCAGCGTCGCCGCCGGGCTGAGCACCAACACCGTTCTCGTCGTCACCACCGCTCTGGCCTTCTTCGTCGCCGGCTGGCTGATGGTGGCGCCCGCGGCGGCCTATCCATTGAGTCTGGTCGTGGTCGCCGCGTCGGTGGCCACATTGGCCGTACGTCAGCGACGCAAGGTGTCGCTCTGGCAGGTGCAGGCCACCTATCGGGGTTCCCGGGTCACGATTTACGCGTCGTCCGATGAGCGAGTGTTCAACCAGGTCACGCGCGCCCTCAGTCGTGCCATCGAGGACGCTCGTTCCTCCTCGGCGCCATATCGCCTGGCCGCATAGTGGATCACTTAGCGCCTCCAACGGGTGACTCATCACTTTTCGATGAACCTTCCACCCGGGCAGAGTCGTTCTGGTAAGACAGTGAGTACGATGACGCGCGACCTCGCTGGTTGCCATGCTGCAGTCAGCGAGGTGGCACGTTACAGACTCGATCTTGAAGGAAAAATGACTGAGGGTGTCGTCTCGCCCAATGTGGCGCGCAGGCGAGTACGCCTCGCGTTGCGAGAGGCTCGCGAGACGGCCGGTCACACCCAGCTCCAGGTTGCCGAGGAGATGGAGTGGTCGCTCAGCAAGGTGATCCGGATCGAGAACGGCGATGTCACGATCGCCCCCAACGATCTCCGGGCGCTGCTGACGTACCTCGGCATCAAGGACAAGGCCACCGTCGCGGCGATGCTGACCGACGCCAAGATCTCTCGGACCCGCTCCACCAAGCCGTGGTGGCAGGATTCGAAGTACCGCACCTTCCTGAGCGACTCGCTTCGTAAGCTCATCGAATATGAGGCCGAGGCGCTCGCAATCCGTTACTACAACGTGCACTTCCTGCCCGGCCCGCTACAGACTCCCGCCTACGCGGAGTCGCTGTTGTCGATGTGGGCGGAGGAGATGCCGGACGGGCAGATCGACGCACGCCTTGAGGCACGCAGACTCCGCCACGAGGCCCTCCTCTCACGGGTCGGCAAGTTCGACCTGTTCCTGTTGCTCGATCAATCCGTCCTGCTCAGGCCCATCGGCGGTAATGTGATCTTCGCCGACCAGCTCAGGCTGCTGCACGAGTTGGCCACGGCGGGGCAGGCCCGGATACGGATGATCCCGTTCGACCCCGTGACGCCCCTCACCAACAACGCCAGCTTCGACCTGGTCACGCTCAGCGATGACGACGGCGGGCTGTTGCTCTACCGGGAAAATGGCCTAAGCGACGAACTCGTGGAGGACAAAGAGTCGACAGCGCGTCACCGCGCTCGCTTCGACAAGGTTTGGAACGCCGTCACCGATGAGGCCGCAACCATGGAATTCATCGCCGGTCGCATCCGTGCACTCGAAGCGAACCACAGCAGTCGCCCAGGGTACGCGTAACACCGTTTACCCCGGAGCGAGTGCTTGCGGGGATCAATGCTGGAAGGCTATGTAAATGATCAACCTTTCTCACGAGCCCGCGTGGCGTAAGAGCAGCCGATGCGGAAACACGACCTGCGTCGAGGTCGCGAAGGTCGGAGATGAGTACCTGATCAGGGACTCGAAGAACCCGGATGCGGCACCGCTGAACTTCACGGCGGACGAATGGATCGCGTTCGAGGCGGGCGTGAAAGCCGGCGAGTTCCGCTTTCAGTGACGCGCGGGGACCTCCGCGCGTGAGCTGTTGTGCCAAATCGCGCGCGGAGTTGCCCTGATATATATGCATATAAATCTATGTTCCGGTGCGACACCGACTAGCTTCCGAGTTTCACTCATGTCTACTTATGCCCACAGTCGACGCTTTCCCTTACCTTTATTGCGGGGAACCGTCACCGAGGAGCAAGGGTATGACTATGTCGACGGAACAACAGCCGCAGTGGCGACACAGCAGCTACTGCGGCACCAACGCCTGCGTAGAGGTCGCGCAAATCCCGGGCAGCGTTCTGCTCAGGGACTCGAAGAACCCCGACGTTGCTCCGTTCGTCTTCAGCACGGCGGAGTGGACCGCCTTCATGAAGGGTGTGCAGGCCGGCGAGTTCTCGCAGTAGCGACAGAACCGGTGAACGATCCCGGTCGCCGATCTCGCCAATACCGGCTGTGCCGCGGGCCGAGCGCGGCATACTTCGCTGGTGGGCGACACCGACCCGCGGCCGGACCGCTACACCATCCGGGTCACTGACCCGGGACGGTTCTACGTACTGCACGAGGCTGCCGAGACCCTGCTGGACGAGTTGACCGAGCGGTACGTGGTCGGCCGGCGGGAGAGCAAGGAGCCGGCCGGGCCGGAGCCCGGCGCCGAGCTCGTGCGTACCGTTCGGCTGATCCCTCGCAGTCCCGCCGCCGGGCCGCTTTCGATCGCCTTCACCGACTTCCCCGGGGTCGTATTGCGGCTCGGGCGGTGGTTCTTCGAACCGCTGCCGGAGTGCGGTTGCGACGACTGCGACGAGGATCCGGACGAGCTGGTGGCCGGCCTGCGCCTCCGGGTGGCCGCACACGTCGAGGGCGGCCTCTGGGAGCGGGTGCGACGGGGCCTGACCTGCTCGTGGCTGGAGACGAGGCTCATCGGGCCGGGCCTGCGTACCAGCCGGCGTGCCCCGATCGAATCGGCCGAGGCCCGTGCCGCCCGCCGGGAGGGCTTCGCCGCGCCGGTCCAGTGGGCGCCGTGGCCGCGCCGCGCACCCTGAGCGGGGCCGCCCCAGGCGGCGGAGACCCCGCTATCGGGTACGGCCGCCGAGGAGCTTGATCGCGGCGTGGATCGCGGGGCGCCGCAGAACCTCGGCCATCGACAGGTCGCCGTGGCAGAACGACTCGAAGGCGCGCCAGCCCAGCGGCGTCGCCATCGCGGCGTGCACGAGTGCCCGGCGTCTGCCGAAGACCTGGAGCAGCCGCCGCCCGGCCACCATCTCCGGCACCAGCTCCCGAGTGATCGACTGATCGTATTCGGCCAGGTCCGACGTGGTGCGGGCGCGGGCCGCGACCTGGCCGGCCCAGGTTCCCGAGCGCAGCGCGTAGCTGATGCCCTCGCGGGTCCACGGCTCCAGCAGGCCCGCGGCGTCGCCGACCACCAGGACCCGGCCTTTGCGCAGCGGCGCGTCCGCGCGCCGGCAGCGAGTCAGGTGCCCGGAGTCGCGGACCACGCGGCGGTCCGCGAGGCCCAGCCGGGCGACGAGGTCCGACAGGTACCGCCTCGTCTCGGCGCCCCTGCCCTTCTCCATGATCACGCCGACGGTGAGCTCGTCGTCCTTGGGAAAGACCCAGCCGTACGAGCCGGGCACCGGGCCCCAGTCGAGCAGCACCCGGCCGCGGTAGGCGGCGCGGTCGGCCTCGGTCGCGGCCAGTTCGACCTCCAGGCCGAGATCCTGCTGCTCGAAGGTGACGCCGACGTGCCGCGAGCTGACCGCGGCCGAACCGTCGGCGCCGATGACGGCCCGCGCGGTGATCGTCCCGGAGTCGGCGAGGGTCACCGTTGCCGCGTCGGCGCCCTGGGCGATCGCGCGGACCTGTGCGTTCTGCCGTACGTGCGCACCGGCGGTGACGGCCGCCTTGTACCAGGCGAAGTCGAAGTCGTCGCGGCGTACCATCGTCAGCAGCGGGCGCCGCCCCGATCGCCGGGTGAAGCCCCGGCGCCCGCGGTCGGTGAAGGTGACGGCCGAGACGGTGTCCCGGGCCGGCACGGTGATCAGGGGATTCGCGACCGCGAGGGACGCGCCGAGCAGGCCCCCGCCGCAGGTCTTGTAGCGCGGATGCTCCGCGCGCTCCAGCACGATCGTCCGCGCACCCGCCGAAGCCGCCGCGTGGGCTGCCGAAAGGCCGCCCGGACCGGCGCCGATCACGGCGACGTCCCACTCCGCTACCACGACGGGAGTCTATACATTCGTGGGCTATGTACATCCGTACACATCATGTGTACCGTTGTACATATGGGTGACCCGACCATGCGCGAGCGGATGCTCGCCGGCGAGCTGTACCTCGCCGATGACCCGGAGCTGGCACGCGACCTCCACCGCGCGCAGGCGTTGAGCCATCGGTTCAACTCGCAGGACCCGACCGACGGCGCCGCCGGGCGGGCGCTGCTGACCGAGCTGCTCGGCGCGTTCGGCGCGGACAGCCACATCCGGCCGCCGTTGCGCTGCGACTACGGCTACCAGACGTTCATCGGCGCGCGCACGTTCGCGAACTTCGGGCTGGTCTGCCTGGACGTCGCCACCGTGACCATCGGCGACGACGTCAACATCGGGCCCAACGTGCAGTTGCTGACGCCGACGCATCCGGTGGCGGCGGGGCCGCGCCGGGACAAGTGGGAGGCCGCCCTGCCGATCGCCATCGGCGACAACGTGTGGCTGGGCGGTGGCGTCATCGTGCTGCCCGGCGTCACCATCGGCGAGAACACGGTCGTGGGCGCCGGTTCGGTCGTCACCCGCGACTTGCCGGCGAACGTCGTCGCGGTGGGCAACCCGGCCCGGGCGGTCCGGCAGGTCGAACCGTGACCGCCTCCGCACGCCCCGGTGCCGCGCCGGCCCGGTCGCCGCGGCGCTACGACCCCGATCGCAAGGCCCGGATCGTCGACGCGGCGATCGACGTCATCGCCGAGCACGGCGTCACCGGCACCACGCACCGCAGGATCGCGGCCGCTGCGGACGTACCTCTTGGGTCGCTGACCTATCACTTCGACGGCCTGGACGATCTGTTCGCGCAGGCCTTCCGGAGGCATGCGGAGCGCATGTCGCGGTCCTACGAGGCCGCGTTCACCGCGGTCGGCGACCGCGAGCAGCTGATCGACGCGGTCACCGACCTGATCCACGGCGATGCCGATGCCGACCCGCGCGACTGGACCGTGGCCTACGAGCTGTACCTCGCCGCCCTGCGGGATCCGGCGCTGCGCGACGTCACCGAGTCCTGGATGCGCACGAGCCGCGCGGTGCTCGAGCGCTTCATGGATGCCACCACCGCGCGGGGCGTCGACGCCCTCATCGAGGGCCTCGTCATGCACAAGACCCTGTCCACCACCCCCGGGCCGACCCGTGCCGAGACCCGCGAGATCGTCGCCCGCCAACTGGGAGCCGCAGCATGACCGCCACCACCGTCCTCGCCGGACCCGACGCCGGCGTCCGCGGCGCGACGCGCGCGGTCTACGTCGCCTTCATCGGCTCCGGCTTCACAATGGCGTCGTGGGCCACCCGCATCCCGCAGGTCCGCGACGAGCTGGGGCTCAACCCGTCGCGGCTCGGCCTGGTGCTGCTGGCGATCGCCGCCGGGTCGATCGTGTCGCTGGTGCTCGCCGGGCATATCGTCGCCCGGTTCGGGTCGCGGGGGACGGTCACCGCGATGGCCGCCCTCCTGCTGGTCGCGCTGAGCGCGGTCGGCATCGGATATCCGTACGGCGTGGTGCCGGTGGTCGTGGGGCTGTTCTTCTTCGGCTTCGCGAACGGCGCCTGGGACGTCGCGATGAACGTGCAGGGCGCGGTGGTCGAGCGGCGCCTCGGCAAGGCGATCATGCCGCGGTTCCACGCCGGCTACAGCGTGGGTACGGTGGCGGGCGCCCTGGCCGGCGCCGCGGCCGTTGCGTTGCACCTGCCGGTCACGGCCCACCTCGTCGGCTCGGCGATCCTGGTCGGGGTGGTCGTCATGCTGGCCGTCCGCGACTTCGCGGCGGACGAGGCGCACCCGCCGGCCGAGGGCGACGAGGGCGGCGGTGGCGGGCTGCGGCGCACGCTCGCGACCTGGCGGGAGCCGAGGACGCTGCTGATCGGCGCCTTCGTGCTGGCCTTCGCCTTCGCCGAGGGCGCCGGCATCGACTGGATCAGCATCGCCGTGATCGACGGGTACGGCGCTCCGGCCACGGTCGGCACGCTGGCGTTCGCCATGTTCCTCACCGCGATGACGGTGGGCCGCTGGTTCGGTCCGGCGCTGCTCGACAGGTACGGCCGCGTGGTCGTCGTCCGGGCGCTCGCGGTGATCAGCCTGGTCGGGCTGATGCTCTTCGTCTTCGGGCCGAACACGGCGACGGCCTTCGCGGGAGCGCTGCTCTGGGGACTCGGCGCGTCGCTCGGCTTCCCCGTCGGCATGAGTGCCGCCGCCGATGATCCGGCCAAGGCCCCGGCCCGGGTCAGCGTGGTCGCGTCGATCGGGTACTGCGCCTTCCTCGGTGGCCCGCCGCTGATCGGTTTCCTGGGCGACCACCTGACCGTGCTGAGGGCGCTGACCGCGGTGGCCGTGCTGCTCGCGGTGGCCACCGCGGTCGCCGGCACCCTGCGTCCGCCGCCCGCGGCGACGTCAGAGCTCCCGGAGAAGGAGAAGGCTCCTGTGTAGCGATCTTGCTATGCGGCGGCGAAGTCGTCCCAGACCGAGGGCGGGCGGGCATCCTCTATCGCGCGGCGCAGGGCCCGGCTCACCTGGTTGAACACCCGCTCGTCCGCCGAGGCGTACAGCCAGACGTCCGTGCCCCGGTAGGTCGCCCGCAGCTCCCATCGCTGGGGGCGCAGCCGCCAGAACACGGCGCCCGCCGCCGTCGCCGGCATGCCGAGCGCGACCAGCGCCAGGGCCAGCAGCGGGGACGCCATCCACAGCGGCCAGGCCGCCACGGCGATGATCAGCAGGCCGCCGGTCACGCGGGCGGCGCTCGGGCGGAAGTCGTCCGCGTCCGTGTGCGTGATGCAGACGTTCCTCAGTTCCCGGACTGCGAACTTCGTCCTCGGCGCGCCGTTGCCCACGAAGATGTCGCTGGTCACCACGGCGTCGGGCCCACGGTAGTAGGTGCGCATGGCGAACTCCCTTCCAGTACTCCTTGCGAGGAGGGGGAAGGCAAGCCACCATTGGCGCAGAGAGAATTCCCCGCCTCGCTCGTGCTTCACGGAGCTTTGGTAATTCCCGGAGCTTTCGGTACCACACAGGCGCGTTCCTGGAGGCGACAACGGCACCCGGTTGCCGCCGGGTGCCGTTGCATGTCCTGCGACTCCGCCTCCTGTTACCCACATCAAGTAGAACACGGCTATCAGGCTGACCGCTACACATCAAGTTGCCATATCGCAGATTGCGTACAAGCCGTGTAGCGGGATCAACCCGTCGCCGGGTCGATCGCGCCCTGGATGACCTGCGTAAACATGATCCGTCGCGGGGTCGTCGGTGCGCCAGGAATTTTGCGGCCGGGACGGCATCGGGCCGGAAAATCGGTGGACACGTGGCGGCGCCGGCGGAGGTGCCGAACTCGGCGGAACACCCGCTTTGTCCGTCGCGGGACCGCCCGCAGGACGAGAATGCGGACGTGAATGACCTGCGCCGCACGGGGCGGCACCCGTTAGTGCATCGACCGGTGTAACTGTCGACACATTAAGTTTCGTCGGCACGGCGGCCGGGTAGGCCCAATCGTTGACCCGAGTAGAAGTGCAGGCAGGGGAGGCCGCGGCCCGGTATGGACAGTCGACTCAGAATCGCGAACCAGGCCGTCCAGCCGGTACTGGTGATGTTTCCGCTCGGCCTGTTCGCCATGGCCGTGCTCTTCGATCTCGGCGATCTTCTCGGCGGCCCCGAAATCCTCGGCGCGCTCGCCTACTGGAACATTGTCGCCGGCCTGGTCGGCGGTGTGCTCGCCGCGCTGGCCGCCGCCGTCGATCTGATCTTCGTGCCCAACGGCACCCCGGAGAAGCGCATCGGGGTGCTGCAGAGCCTGGCCAACATGGGCGTGCTGATCCTCTTCGCGGTCATCCTCATGCTGCGGATGCGGACCCCCGACCGGGTGATCGGCGGTGGCCTGCTCCTGGTCGAGCTGCTCGCCCTGGCCGGTGCGGTCCTCGGCGCCTGGTACGGCGGCAAGATGGTCAGCCGGCGAACCCCCGCGTACACCCGCGCCGGAGCCGCGAGCCGCGGTTACCGAACCCGGTGACGAAACGGGTTACTTCAGGACCATCCGGCCGGTCGCCTCGAACGACGCGAGGTCGGCCAGGGTCTCGTCGATGATCATCGACCTCGGTCCGGGCAACGCGTCCAGCGGGAAGAAGCCGGCGTCCACCGACTCGTCGGTCACCTTGCACAGGTCTCCCTCCCAGGTGTGGATCCGGAAGGACATCAGGATCTGCTGGTAGGAGTGGCCCCACTGGTTGGTGTAGGTGTAGGCGCTGTAGAAGGCGAACGGGGTCAGCGAGGTCGCGCGCAGCCCGGTCTCCTCCCAGACCTCGCGGATCGCGCACTCCTCCATGCTCTCGCCGAGCTCCATCGCGCCCGCCGGGATGGCCCAGCGGTGATTGTCCGAGCGCTGGATCAGCAGCAGGCGGTTCTGCTCGTCGAGGAGCACGCCGCGGGCCCCCACGAACAGGATCGTGTCGGCATCACCGACGCTCGTGCGAACCCGACCCAGATAAGACTCAGCCCACGTCAATGCCACGCGACCAGCCTAGGCCAGACCAGGACGGCCGCGGTCAGGCGGACTTCCTGGCCGCCTTCTTGGCCGGGGCCTTCTCGGCGGCGGACTTCGTGGCCTTGGCCGGCGCCGCCTTCTTGGCGGCCGCCTTCTTCGCCGGCGCGGCCTTGCGCGCCGTCGTGGACTTCGCCGGGGTACGGGACGAGGTGGATTTCGCCGTTGCTATGGGTGTGGCCTCGACGGCCTTGGCCCGCTCCTCCGGCGTCTCGCCCCGGGCCTTCTTGGCGCGTTCGACGCTCGCCTTGAGCGCGGCCATCAGGTCGACCGCGGCGGCGGGCGCCTCCTCGGCCTCCTCGGGCGCGACGATCTCGCGGCCCTCGACCTTCGCGTCGATGACCTCCTGGAGCGCGGCCCGGTAGTTGTCGGTGAACTCCTCGGCCTTGAAGCTGCCGGCCATCGAGTCGATGAGCGAGCTGGCCATGGCCAGCTCGGCCGGGCGGGTCTCGATCTCCTCGTCTAGGAAGCCGAAGTCCGGCGTGCGGACCTCGTCCGGCCAGAGCATGGTGTTGAGCACCAGGACGTCGTCGTGCACCCGCAGCGTCGCCAGCTGCTCCCGCTGGCGCAGGGCGATCTTTACGATGGCGACCCGGTCCGACTCGGCCAGCGCATCCCGGAGCAGCACGTACGGCTTGGCCGCCTGGCCCTCGGGCTCGAGGTAGTACGCCTTGGCGAAGAGCAGCGGATCGATCTGCTCGGCCGGCACGAACTGCAGCACGTCGATCGCCCGCGAGGTGGTCAGCGGCAGCTCGGCGAAGTCCTCGTCGGTCAGGATGACCATCTCGCCGCCGCCGAGGTCGTAGCCCTTGGCGATGTCGTCGTAGGTCACCTCCTCGCCGTCGATCGAGCAGGTCCGCTTGTACTTGATCCGGCCGCCGTCGGTGCGGTGCACCTGATGGAACCGGATGTCCTTCTCCTCGGTCGCGGAGAAGAGCTTGACGGCGATCGACACCAGGCCGAACGAGACCGCGCCCTTCCAGATCGCTCGCATTTCGTCTCCAAACCACCCGTGAGCAGTGCCTCGATCCAGGATTGCATTAGTGAGAGGCCCGCGTAAGGTGTTCGATCCTGCCTATGGTGATCGGGTGCCGGGTGCACCGCTCTCGCCGATGCTCGCCACCGCGGGCCCGCTTCCGCGCGGCCCGGGCTGGAGTTACGAGTTCAAATGGGACGGTGTACGTGTCCTTTCGTCCTTTTCCGGCGGCCCGCCACGGCTCTGGGCGCGCTCCGGCGCCGCGGTGACGCTTGCCTATCCCGAGGTCGCCGCGCTCTCCCTGCCCCCCGATTCGCTGCTCGACGGCGAGGTGGTCGTGCTTGACGCGGGCGGGCGGCCGTCGTTCACCGCCCTCGCCGAGCGGATGCACGTCCGGGATCCGGCCCGGGCGGCCAAGCTGGCGGTGACCCTCCCGGTCACCTACATGATCTTCGACCTGCTCCGGTACGGCGGGGAGTCGCTGCTCGCACTCCCGTACGCCGAGCGGCGCACCCGCCTCGAGGAGCTCGATCTGGGGGCGGGGCACTGGATGGTGCCGCCGGCGTTCACCGACGGGCCCGCGACCGAGGCCGCCGCCCGGGAGAACCACCTCGAGGGCGTCATGGCGAAGCGGCTCGACACGCCGTACGTGCCGGGTGCCCGGTCGGCGGACTGGATCAAGGTCAAGTTCGACCGCACCGGCGACTACGTCATCGGCGGGTGGCGACCCGGTGCGCGCAAGCTCGGGGGTCTGCTGGTCGGCCTGCCCGGTCCGGACGGGCGGCTGCGGTTCCGGGGCCGGGTCGGCGGCGGGATCGGGGCGGCCGCCGAGCGGCAACTGCTGGCGGCGCTGGGGCCGCTGGGGGTACCGGAGTCGCCGTTCGCGCCCGGGGCGGTACCCCGGGAGGACGCCCGCGGCGCACACTGGGTCAGCCCCGATCTGGTGGTCGAGGTCCGCTACGGCAACCGGACCCCCGACCGCCGGCTGCGGTTCCCACGTTTCCTGCGGCTGCGCCCGGACAAATCCCCGGACGAGTGCGTGGAGGAGGACGACGATGGCGAGTGAGCCGGCCCGGGGCGCAAGGCCGAACGCCAAGGCGGGCGTGCGGCTGCCCGTCCAGATCGAGGGACGCGACCTCGAGCTGTCCAATCTCGACAAGATGATGTATCCGGCGGCCGGCTTCACCAAGGGCGAGGTCGTCGACTACTACACCCGGGTGTCGCCGGTGCTGCTGCCGCACCTGAAGGGCCGGGCGCTGACCCGGATCCGTTACCCCAACGGCGTCGACGGCGCGCACTTCTTCGAGAAGAACGCGCCCGGCGGTACGCCGTCCTGGGTGCGGCTGGAGACGCTGCCGGTGCCGGGCTCCACCAAGGCCCGCGAGACCATCGACTTCGTGGTCGTCGACGAGCTGGCCACGCTCGTGTGGGTGGCGAATCTCGCGTCGCTCGAACTGCACACGCCACAGTGGCGTATCGGCGCGGACCCCGATCTCATGGTGGTCGACCTGGACCCGGGCGCGCCCGCGGGGCTCAAGGAGTGTTGCGGCGTCGCCATGCTCGTGCGCGACCGGCTGGCCGAGGACGGCGTCACCGCGTACCCGAAGACCTCCGGTAAGAAAGGAATGCAGCTGTGCTGCCCGATCTCCGGCGAGCAGGACGCCGAGGTCGTCTCCGGTTATGCCAGGACGGTCGCCGAGGAGCTGGCGGCCATGGTTCCCGGCTCGATCACCGCGAAGATGGCGCGGGCGATCCGGCCGGGGAAGGTCTTCATCGACTGGAGCCAGAACGCCGCGGCGAAGACGACCGTGGCGCCCTATTCGCTGCGGGCGTTGCCGTCGCCGTCCGCCTCGGCGCCGCTCACCTGGGACGAGGTCGAGGCCTTCGCGACCGGCGAGGCCGAGGCCCGGCAGCTCGGTGCGGCCGAGGTGCTCGATCGCGTCGCCGAGCATGGTGACCTGCTGGAAGGCCTTCTCGACCGGGGTCCTCGGCTGCCCTGAGATTCACGTTGTTGAGCTACCTTGCGTCGCCAGGTACTGTGTGGCGCATGGCAGATGTCGCGCAGCTCACGACCAGCCTGCGGCGCGGGACACTCGAGTTCTGCGTGCTGGCCATGGTCGAGCACGAGGACCGTTACGGCACGGAGATCGTCCGGCGCTTCGGCGAGGAGCGGAACCTCACCGCCTCCGAGGGCACGATCTACCCGCTGCTCTCCCGGTTGCGCCGGGTTGGTTGGCTGGACAGCAAGTGGAGCGAGTCGCCCTCCGGGCCGCCGCGCCGCTACTACGCGCTAACCGACAGTGGCCGGTCCGCGCTCGATCACTTCCGCACGGAGTGGGTTTCCTTTCGACAGACCGTCGACCGTCTCGTAGGGACCGGTGTGGCATGAGCATCAACAAGACCGACGACGCCGTCGCCGAGTACCTTCGCGAGCTGGAGCGGCGGCTCAGCGGCCTGCCCCTGCTGCAACGCCGCGAGCTGCTCGCCGACCTCGAGGCGCACATCACCAGCGAGCGCATCGAGCGCGCGGTCGTCTCGGAGGGCGAGGTGCTGGAGATCCTCGAGCGGCTGGGCAGCCCGGAGGTCGTCGCGGCGGCCGCCTACGAGGAGGCCGGCCTGCCACAGCCCGCCGACGCCGACGCCGGCGCCGCCGCGGGCCGGCGCCTGCCGCCCGTCCCGCCGCCGCCGGACGAGCCGCCGTTCCGCGACCTCGGCGCGCCGCCACCGTTCACCGGGCCGCCATTCGCGGGGCCGCCGCCCAACGCCTGGCCGCCGCTGTCCCCGCCGCCGTTCATGGGTCATCCGCCGAAGCGGAGCACCGGGACCGGGACGCGGGTCGCCGTCGCGGTGGCGATCATCACCGCCGTCTTCATCGCGCTCGGCTGCATGGTCGGACTGCTCACCTTCAGCCGCGGCGTCGACGCGGAACCGATGCCGGGCGTCCCCCCGGAGCCGGTGGCCACCGCGCCGGCGCTGCCCGGAAACTGATCCCTCAGTCGATCTGGGGCAGGGGTGGGCCGAGGACGTCGTCCGCGTCGACGATCGTGTAGGCGTACCCCTGCTCGGCCAGGAAGCGCTGGCGGTGCGCCGCGTACTCGGTGTCGATGGTGTCGCGCGAGACGACCGTGTAGAAGTGCGCCTGGCGGCCGTCGGCCTTCGGGCGCAACACCCGGCCCAGCCGCTGGGCCTCCTCCTGGCGCGAACCGAACGTGCCCGACACCTGGATCGCCACGGCCGCCTCGGGCAGGTCGATACTGAAGTTGCCGACCTTCGAGATCACCAGCGTGCGCAGCTCACCCGAACGGAACGCGTCGAAGAGCCGCTCGCGCTCCTTGTTCGTCGTCGAGCCCTGCACGATCGGGGCGTCCAGGTATTCGCCCAGCTGGTGCAGCTGGTCGATGTAGCCGCCGATCACCAGCACCTGCTCGCCCGGGTGCTTGCGCACCAGCGCCCGGATCACGGGCAGCTTGGTGCGTGCGGTGGCCGCCACCCGGTAGCGCTCCTCGGCCTCGGTCACGGCGTAGGTCATGCGCTCGGCGTCCGTCAGCGTCACCCGGACCTCGGTGCACTCGGCCGGCGCGATCCAGCCCTGCGCCTCGATGTCCTTCCACGGCGCGTCGTAGCGCTTCGGCCCGATCAGCGAGAACACGTCGCCCTCGCGGCCGTCCTCGCGTACCAGGGTCGCGGTCAGGCCGAGCCGGCGGCGGGCCTGCAGGTCCGCGGTGAAGCGGAAGATCGGGGCCGGCAGCAGGTGCACCTCGTCGTAGATGACCAGACCCCAGTCGCGGGCGCCGAACAGGTCCAGGTGGGTGAAGGCGCCGCCGCGCCGCGACGTGAGCACCTGGTACGTCGCGATGGTGACCGGGCGGATCTCCTTGCGCTCGCCCGAGTACTCGCCGATCTCGTCCTCGGTCAGCGAGGTCCGGGCGACCAGTTCGCGCTTCCACTGCCGGCCGGCGACCGTGTTCGTCACCAGGATCAGGGTGGTGGCCGAGGCGGTCGCCATCGCCGCCGCGCCGACAAGCGTCTTGCCCGCGCCGCAGGGCAGCACGACCACCCCGGAACCGCCGGCCCAGAAGCAGTCGACGGCCTCCTGCTGGTACGACCGCAGTTTCCAGCCGTCCTCGGCCAGGCTGATCGCGTGCGCCTCGCCGTCCACGTACCCGGCCAGGTCCTCGGCCGGCCAGCCGAGCTTGAGCAGCGCCTGCTTGAGCCGGCCGCGCTCCGAGGCGTGCACCGCGATCGTCTCGTCGTCGATGCGGGAGCCGAGCATGCCGGCCAGCTTCTTGCTCTTGGCGACCTCGATCAGCACGATCTTGTCGAGCCCGCGCAGGACCAGCCCGTGCGACGGGTCGTTGACCAGTTGCAGCCGGCCGTAGCGGTCCATGGTCTCGGCGACGTCGACCAGCAGCGCGTGCGGCACCGGGTAGCGCGAGTATTTGATCAGGGAGTCGACGACGCTCTCGGCGTCGTGCCCCGCGGCGCGCGCGTTCCAGAGACCCAGCGGGGTCAGGCGGTAGGTGTGCACGTGCTCGGGGGAGCGCTCCAACTCCGCGAACGGGGCGATCGCCATGCGGCAGGCCTTCGCGTCCGGATGGTCGACTTCCAGCAGCAGGGTCTTGTCGGATTGCACGATCAGGGGTCCGCCGGTCACCAGGTGCCCTTCGACGAGCGAGAGAAGACCCTCCAGTGTGACACGGCGCTCGGCGTACTGAAGAAGGTTGATCCCGTGTGCAACGCTTCGCACAGGCTCGGGGTTTGTTGGAGTGGTACCACGCGGACGGGAGCGGATCGCGCGCGGTAGGGCAACGGGGGCGCGCGGTCCCGACCGTCACTCCTCGACGACGGCGGCCGTGATCCTGTGCAGGGCGAAGGTGTGCAACGTTTCGGTCCGTTCGTCCTCGGCGCGTAGATAGCCCGCGCTCATCGACACCGGCCGGACCAGCCGGGACAGCGTCGCGCCGTGCGTATCCACGTAGCCGACCCAGACCTGGACCTTGTCGCGCACGGCCTGCTGCAGCACCGCCATGGCCTGGGTGTGCGCCTGCACGGACGTCAGGCCCGGCACGCTCTGGCCGTTGGCCGCACGGACCGTGACCGGGGTACGGCGGGCCGCGCGGGTCGCGATGTCCCCGCGCCGGATCTGCTCGACCACCCCGGCCAGGCGAGGCCCGGCCAGCATCGGCGGCCCGGCCTGTTCGCCCAGCCGGGACGAGATGGGGGTACGGGTGGGAGCGCGCCGGACCTTGGGCCGGGCGAGCACGGCCGACCCGCCGGCGTCCTCGGCCACCGGCGCGAAGCCGGCGTCCCGCAGCGCGC
The DNA here is from genome assembly GCF_040648555.1 of Actinoplanes sp. NPDC049118. Lineage (NCBI taxonomy): Bacteria > Bacillati > Actinomycetota > Actinomycetes > Micromonosporales > Micromonosporaceae > Actinoplanes > Actinoplanes sp. NPDC049118. The sequence continues at coordinate 138,133 of NZ_JBEZDY010000008.1, read as the reverse complement.
CGAGCAGCCGCACCAGCTGCAGCGGGCTGCACAGCACCGTCGGGGCGAGCCGGCGCAGCGCCAGCGTGCCCAGCCGCTTGTCGGCCAGCACCTCGGCGATCAGCGCCTCGTCGTCGCTGCGCAGGTAGGACCCGGCCGATCCGGCGCGCAGCCCGCCGTGCCGCCGCGCCGAGTCGTCGATCAGATAGGTAAGCGCCTGCGGCACCGGCGTCCGGGACCGGCGCTGGAAGAGCGCGTGCAGGTCACCAGCGCTGTAGCCGACGTCGAGGGCCCGCCGCACGCTGGCCGCGGTCACCCGGTGGACGCTGGCCCCGCCCGCGGACTCGGGCTCGGCGACGACGTCCAACTCCGCGGCCAGCTCCGGCTCGGGCGGGCCGGGCACGACCACGGACAGGTCCGCCTGCACCAGCACGTGGTCGACCGGTGCGGGCAGCAGCGCGTCGAGGGCGCGTACCGCCTCGGAGACGCCGGGGATCCGCTCGCCGCCCGCTCCGGCGCCCAGCGGGTCCCGGTCGTCGGCACGGGCCTCGGCCTGCAGGAGCCGGCCGTACGAGGTGATCGCACCCAGCCCGGTGATGCCCAGCGTGGCGGCGCCGGCCAGCGCGTCGCGGTGCACCGTCTCCCGGCCCCGGGCCCGGCGCGGTGCCTGCCAGGAGAGCATTTCGAGGACCTCGTCGGCCTTCGGCGCGGCGCCGTGCGCGAGCTCGGCCAGCGCGGCCAGGGCCTCGCGGCGGGCCTGCGGGGACCCGGCGCGCTCGGCGTCCGGCGCGAGCGTGTTGATCGGCCGGTCGCGGTCGTCGCGCTGCCCGATCAGGCCGGTCTGGCGGGTCATCGCGAGCCACGAGTTGGCCAGCGCCTCCCAGCGCCGGGCGATGCTCAGGGCCCGCCACAGGTCGTAGGCGCCGGTGGGCAGGAATATCTCGTCCGCCGCGCCGATGGCCCGGCCGCCACGGCCGGTGCCCGCCACGTCGGACTCGCCGAGCAGGCCGGCCGCGTAGGCCACCTCGATCAGCAGTGCGGCCGTCGGCTCGTCCAGGTTCGCGGCGCGGGCGAGGCGCTTGAGGTCGCGTACGCCGAGGCCGCCGGTCTTGAGCACCGCGGCCGGCTCAGCCGACAGCGCCTCCAGCAGGGCCTCGACGTGCCGGACGGCCTCCATCGCCTGCCCGGTACCGGCCGAGTCCACGGACTTCGGGTCGCGCGCCGCGCCGTCGGGGGCCGGCGGCGCCGGGCGCAGCGGGCCCAGCGGACCCGAGTCGCGGCGCAGCAGCATCCCGATCTCGCGCGGCAGCTCCACCAGCTCACCGTCGGACCGCGGCGCCCGGCCGGCCTCGGAGACCGGCACCAGGATGCGGTTGTCGATCAGCCATTGCACCGGCTCGGCGATCGTTCCGCCCGAGCTCAGCGTCCCGACCGGCGGGCCGGCGGCGAGCCGTTCGAGCACCGCCCGGGCGCCCGGCGGTGCGGACAGCACGGTCCGGCGCAGCTTCGCCCGGTCCGCGCACAGGGCGGCCGTCTGCGCGTCGAGGTAGTCGGCCGGGCGGCCCAGGCCCGCGGGGTACGGCGAACTCACCTCGTCGACGGCGCCGACGACCTGGAGTGCCTCTTCCGGGCCGTGTAGCAGGAAGCGAGCGCGGAGGCGGCCGACGGCGGTACGGACGTGCTCCGGGTCCGCGGCGCCGGCCGTCAGCTCGAGGACCGCGGTGGTCGAGGTCAGCGCGGTCTCGGCCGAGCGGCTCAGCCGGGCGGCATCGAGCACCGCGAGCGTGAACTCGTCCAGGGCATCGAGGCAGCGGGCGACCGAGCCCCGGGACTGGGCGCGTACGGCCAGCGCGGAGACGTCGGACGGCACGGGCACGACGAGATCCGGGCGCAGTTGGATCAGCGCCCCGAGGGCGTCATCGGTGAGCGACCGGAGTTGGTCGGCGAATGCGGTGGCCATCGTTATCAACGCTAGCCGCCATGGGACCATGGTGAGGGGTCCGGGGCGTGGCCGGATCCTTCAAAGATCTTGGAAAGGGAGTTACCTGTGGCGCGTTCACACGAGAAGGCCCGGGGCGCGGCGGCCGGCAAGGGTCCGGTCTCGGCGAAGGAGGGGCACCTGCCCGTCTCCGAGCTCATCGCCGACCGCCCGGCCGCGCCGTCGCCGTTCGGCGACGACCAGACCTTTCCGCTGCCGGTGGAGCGCTTGACGTACCGGCCCTCGATCACGCTGTGAGGCCGGCGGTCGGGTTCGACCTGGACATGACCCTGATCGACTCCCGCCCGGGCATCCGCGAGGTCTACCGGGCCCTCACGGCGAAGACCGGGGTGTGGGTCGACGCCGACGTGGCGGTCACCCGGCTGGGCCCGCCCCTGCGTACGGAGCTGGGCGAGTGGTTCCCGCCCGGCGAGGTCGAGGACGCGGTCACCACCTTCCGGGCGCTGTACCCGGACCATGCGATCGCACCGACCGTCCCGACGCCCGGGGCGCTCGAGGCGCTGGCGGCCGTCCGCGAGCAGGGCCTGCGGGTGGTGGTGGTCACCTCCAAGCTGGGCCGGCTGGCCGCCCTGCACCTGGAGCATCTCGGCATGACCGTCGACGAGCTCGCGGGTGACCTCTTCGCGGAGGGCAAGGCGGCGGCGCTGGCCGAGCACGGCGTCCGGTGGTACGTGGGCGACCACGTCGCCGACATGGTCGCGGCGCGCACGGCCGGCATCCCGGGCATCGGGGTGGCAACGGGCCCGTGCGACTCCGACCAGTTGCGCGGCGCCGGCGCCTCGCACCTGATGTCCGACTTGACGGCATTTCCGGCGCTGTTGCGAAAGATTGCGGTTGGGTGTGGCACGGCCGCTGGATAACCTTGCCGTGAGCAATTGAGTCCAATGAGTGAAGTTGAGGTCAGCGGTGCCCACGGGTCGAGTGAAGTGGTACGACGCGGCGAAGGGTTTCGGGTTCGTCACCAGTGACGAGGGTGGGGACGTGTTCCTGCCCAAGGGCGCCCTGCCCACCGGGACCGCCGACCTGAAGGCCGGTCAGCGGCTGGAGTTCGGCGTGGTGGACAGCCGCAAGGGCGCGCAGGCGATGGGCGTGAAGGTCCTCGACGCGCCGCCGTCCATGGTCGAGCTGCGCCGGCGGCCGGCCGACGAGCTGCACGGCATGGTGGAAGACATGATCAAGGTGATCGAGGCGAAGATCCAGCCGGACCTGCGCCGCGGTCGCTACCCCGACAAGCGCACGGCGCAGAAGATCGCGCAGCTGGTCCACGCGGTCGCCCGCGAGCTCGAGGTCTAGGGCTCCAGCGGCTTGACCGCAGGCGTGATTCCCGCCGCCGCCGCACGTCCGAGCAGGGCGTCGGCGGCGGCGTAGCCTTCCGCGCCCAGCTCGAGGGTGAACTCGTTGACGTAGAGCCCGATGTGCTGCGCGACCACGTCGGGCTCCATCTCCTGGGCGTTGGCCAGCACGAATTCGCGGCTCGCGGCGGGGTTGGCCCACGCCATGCTCACCGACTTGCGGATCCACTCCGTCGCCTCGGCCGGGTCGACCGCGCCCTTGCGCGCCAGGATCGCGCCCAGCGGGATCGGCAGGCCGGTGTCGCCCTCCCACCACTCGCCGAGATCGACGAGCGCGGTCAGGCCGTGGCGCTGGTAGGTGAAGCGGGCCTCGTGGATGACCAGGCCGGCGTCGTAACGCCCCGCTGCCACCCCCGGCATGATCTGGTGGAACGGCACGACCTCGATGCGGGCCGGCGGGTGCTTCGCCGACCAGAGGCGGAACAGCAGGTATGCCGTCGTGCGGTCGCCGGGCACGGCCACGGTCGCGCCGGTCAGGTCGCCGTCGGCGTGGCTGCCGTCGCCACGGGTCACCACCAGCGGGCCGCAGCCACGGCCCAGCGCGCCGCCGCAGGGCAGCAGGTCGTAGTCGTCGAGGAGCCAGGGCAGGGCGGCATAGCTGACCTTGACCAGGTCGAACCCGCCGCCAACGGCCGCGGTGTTTGTCACGTCCACGTCCGCGAACGTCAGCCGCACCGGTTCGGCGCCGGGGACGAGGCCGTGCACGAGAGCGTGGAAGACGAACGTGTCATTGGGGCAGGGCGAAACCGCCAGAGAGAGCGCCACGCCCCTCACCGTAACGACGCGGGCGCCGCGACACCCGCAACGAATCGTGTCTGTATCGCCACACCTCGCCTGCCGCAACACGGCCGTCCACAGGGTTATCCACAGGCCGCCCGGGCGGCCGCGGTGAGCGCGGAGAACGCCTCGCCGAGGCGCCAGGCGGCCCGGTCGCGCGGGCCGATCGGGTTGGAGATCGTGCGCAGTTCGGCGAAGGGGACCGCGGCGGTCTGCGCGGCGCTGGCCACGCCGTAGCCCTCCATCGCCTCGGCGACGGCGTCCGGGTGGCGGGCCAGCAGGGCCGCCGCGGTGCCGGCCGTGCCGGTGACCGTGGCGAGCGTGAGGATGTCGCCGACGATTGCGTGGGGCAGGGCCTCGGACAGGGCCTTGAGCAGGGTCGGGTCGGCGTCCACGACGCTGGTGCCGAAGCCCAGGTCCGCCACCGGGATGAAGCCGTCCGGTGATTCCGCGCCCAGATCGGCGGCGATCGTGCGGGCGGCGAGGACGGTCGCGCCGACCTGCGCGCGGCCCGGGAAACCACCGGCGATGCCGGCGCTGACGACACCCCGGTACGGCCGCCCCGCTGCCTCGGCGAGCGCCAGGAGCCGCGCCGTGCCGGCGGCCGCCGCGGCCGGGCCCACGCCGACGGCCGCAACCTCGGCGGTGGCCGGGTCGGCGCCGGCCCGCACGGCATCCGCCTCGGCGGCGACGGCGGTGACGATCAGCAGGCGCGAGGGCGCCGGTGTCACTGGCCGGCCTCGTCGGGACGGGAGCCGTTGCCGTTGGCCGCCGACGACGGCCGGTAGATGTGGAATCCGGGCGGGGCCGCGTCGTCCTTCGGGGACCGGGGCTGCCCGGCCGGGGTCCGGCCCGGACCGGTCGTTGCGGCCCGGGCGGGGCTGGGCTCCGCGGCGGGTGCCGGCTCCGGCGGTGCCGGCGGCGGGGTGGCCGCCCGCCTGCCCGCGCCGGACCGGGAGAAGAAGCGGCGCTTCGGCGTCGTGGCGCCGCCCTCGGCGGCGGGCGGCTCCGATCCGGACACGGGCAGGTCCGCGGGCGGTGCGGCCGGCCCGCCCGGGGACGACCTCGGCCGCGGCGTTCTGGCCGCCCCGGCCGGCGCCGGAGACGTCGGCACCGCCGCGGCGCCGGACTCCGGTCCGTCCTCCGGCGCCGGCTCGTCGATCGTCGCGTCCGGACGGCCGTGCAGGCGTTCGGAGTGCAGGCGGCCCGCCATGATCGTGCCGCGCACCGCCGCGGCCACCGCGAAGGCCGCCGCGATCGAGACGCCGAGGCGGCCGTTCAGCGGGATGATGCCGACCGCGCCGCCGATCACCCAGGCGATCATCAGCACGGTCTCGGAGTGCGCGAAGGCGCTGGCCCGCAGGCGCTCCGGCACCCGCTCCTGGATGCTGGCGTCGACCGTCAGCTTCGAGATGCCGCTGAAGATCGCGGCCACCAGCGACAGGAGCGCCACCATCGGCAGGGTGAAGAAGATCGCGGCCAGGACGGCAACGCCCGCGGTGATGGTCAGGCCGCTCGACTGGAGCGCCAGCGGGCGGCGGATGCGCAGCCGGGTGCCGACCGCGGTCGCCAGGAAGGTGCCGACCGCCAGCGCGCCACCGACCAGCGCCACCGCGCCCTGGCTGCCGACGTCGCGGCCGAAGAACGAGGTGTCGAGCGCTCCCGCCTTGACCGCGAACGCGAAGTAGAGCAGCAGGAAGCCGTACAGGCAGCGGAAGCTGGCGCTGCCGACCAGGGTGGCGATCACCAGCCGGCCGGAGAGCGGGCGGTCGTTGCCGCGGCGCAGGCGCAGCATCGTGCGGAACGGCCGGGGCACGGCCTCCGGCGGATCGGAGTCGGCCCGCGGCGGCAGCCGCAGCGAGATCACCATGCCGATCAGGAAGATCAACGACGCGACCCGCAGCGACCACTGCGGACCGAACCAGAACGCGGCCAGCCCGATCGGCGCGACGACCGCGCCCGCGAACGTGCCGTAGACGCTCGCGCGGGCACCGACCTGGGACAGGCCGATGCCCTCGGGCAGCAGCCGGGGCACGGCCGCCGAGCGGGCCACGCCGTATGCCCGGGAGAGCGCCAGGACGCCGAAGGCCGCCGGATAGAGGCCCCAGCCCAGCAGGTTGTCCGAGATCACGTACGCCAGGAAGGCTCGGCCCAGCATGGTCGCCGCGAGGGCGTACCGGCGGCCGTGCCGGAAATGGTCGAGTAGCGGCCCCGCGACCGGTGCCAGCAGGGCGAACGGCACCATGGTGATCAACAGGTAGAGCGCAACCTTGCTGCGCGCCTCGCCCAGCGGCACGTTGAAGAAGATCGTGCCGGCCAGGCCGATCGCGATGAGCGTGTCGCCGGCGCAGGAGAGTGCGTGCAGGTCGAAGAGCCGGACCATGCCGACCTCGTTGGCCGCGCCGCGGGCCCGGGCGTCGCCGACCCGGCGGGTCGCCCAGGCGCTGCCGCGCACGGAACCTCGCACCAGCATCCGGAGCGCCTTGACGCCGGTGCCGACGGTACGTCCGACGGTGGGAAGCAACGGCATCGCCCCATCCTGTCTCATCGAGGCGACTTCCGTCCCCTCACGGGGCGGAGATCTGGGGGAGTCGCTGCGCCGCCGCCGCATGCGTGGGGGACAATGGCGACGTGACGACCAGGACCGCAGTGCGCGCCGCCCGACTCGACCAGGTCTGTGCCGATGCCGTCGGAATCGCGCGCGGCGCCATCACCGAAGTGGAGCCGGGCGACATCGGCGACCACCTCGAGGCGGTGGCCGAGGGCGACCGGGTCGTGACCCACTTCTTCGAGAGCCACCTGGCCGGCTACAAGGGCTGGCGCTGGGCGGTCACGGTGACCCGGGTGCCGCGCTCCCGGCACGTCACCATCTGCGAGACCGTGCTGCTGCCCGGGCCGGATGCGCTGCTCGCGCCCGGCTGGCTGCCGTGGAACGAGCGGGTCCAGCCCGGCGACCTGGGCGTCGGCGACCTCATGGCGACCGCTCCGGACGACGAACGGCTGGCGCCCGGCTACGTGCTCAGCGACGACTCCGCGGTGGAGGACGTCTCCTGGGAGCTCGGCCTCGGCCGGTCCCGGGTGCTGTCCCGCGAGGGCCGGTCCGAGACCGCGCAGCGGTGGTACGACGGCGATGCCGGCCCCGAGGCGCCGATCTCGACGGCCGCGCCGCGCAACGCCCGCTGTGGCACCTGCGGCTTCTACCTGCCGCTGGCCGGTTCGATGCGCACCATGTTCGGCGTCTGCGGCAACCTCTACGCCCCCGACGACGCCAAGGCCGTCAGCGCCGACCACGGCTGCGGCGCGCACTCCGAGGCGCTGGTCGGCGCGACGGAGCAGCCGGTCGAGGAGCTTCCGACGATCTACGACGACAGCGAGGTCGAGGCGGTGGCGGTCAGCCGCGCGCACGGCTCGGTCGAGGCCGGCGAGCCCGCGGAGCCCTACGGCCACAGCTAGGGCGGGTCCTAGGCGGTCTCCGCCACCTTGAACTCGGGGTGGGTCAGTGCGCGGCGCCGGCGCCGGTTGGCGTCGTGGCGCAGCATCGTGAGCAGGCCGGGGATCCCGCACAGCAGGCCCGCCAGGCAGGTCCAGAGCCAGCTGTCCGGCGCGTCCAGGAGCAGCAGGACCACCCCGGCGACCGCGAAGGCGGCTATGCCGGCGAGCGCGAACGGCACCATCGGCGGATCCAGCGGCTCGGGCCGCGGCTTGGTGCCCGTCACCGCCTCGAGGCCGTGCGGGTGCCGCTCGTGCGGTGCGGGGGACTTCTCGGCCACGAGCATCAGACTACGTCCGTGGAGATCGTCCGTGTGAGCTCGTGACGGTTGTAACAGTTCTGATCTTTTGCCGAGGTCAGGGTTCTGCTTTGATGCGCCCATCGACCCCTGTTGGTCCTGCGGAAGGGCGCGAATGTCCACTGCTGCTGCCGGAACGGATGCTGACTCCTCCGGGCGTACCCCCAAGAACGCTTTTGATCGATTCTTTGAGATCTCGGCCCGCGGCTCGACCGTCGGCCGGGAGCTACGGGGTGGTTTCGCCACCTTCTTCACGATGGCCTACATCGTGGTGCTCAACCCCCTGATCCTCGGTGCGGGAGTGGACGCGGTCGGCGGCAAGCTGCCCATCGCGGCGCTCGCGGCCGGCACGGCGCTGGTGGCCGGCGTGATGACGATCCTGATGGGTGTCGTCGCCCGGTTCCCGCTGGCGCTGGCGGCCGGCCTCGGCGTGAACGCGGTGGTGGCGTACGAGATCGCCCCGGAGATGACCTGGGCCGACGCGATGGGCCTGGTGGTCATCGAGGGCGTCATCATCGCCGTCCTGGTGCTGACCGGGCTGCGCACCGCGGTCTTCCAGGCCGTGCCGACGCAGCTCAAGACGGCGATCGGTGTCGGCATCGGACTGTTCCTCATGATCATCGGCCTGGTCGACGCGGGCTTCGTGCGGCGCATCCCCGACGCCGCCGGCACGACCGTTCCGGTCGAGCTGGGCATCGGCGGCAAGCTGACCGGCTGGCCCGCGCTGGTCTTCGTCCTCGGCCTGCTGCTGACGCTGGTGCTCTTCGTGCGCAAGGTCAAGGGCGCGATCCTGATCGGCATCCTGTCCACCACCGTGCTGGCGATCATCGTGGAGGCGATCGCGAAGGTGGGCCCGTCGTTCGTCGACGGCAAGCCGAACCCGAGCGGCTGGTCGCTGAACGTGCCGGCGCTGCCGGACAAGATCGTGGACAGTCCGGACCTGTCGCTGCTCGGCCAGTTCAACGTGTTCGACTCGTGGGGCCGGGCCGGCGTGCTCGTCGTCATCATGTTCGTCTTCACGCTGCTGATCACCGACTTCTTCGACACGATGGGCACCATGGTCGCCGTCGGTCAGGAGGGCGGCCTGCTGGACGACGAGGGCATGCCGCCGCGCACCCGGGAGATCCTGCTGGTCGACTCGATCGCGGCGGCCGCCGGCGGCGCGGCCAGCGTCTCGAGCAACACGTCGTACATCGAGAGCGCCTCAGGTGTGGCCGAGGGCGCGCGCACCGGCGTGGCAAACCTGGTCACCGGCGTGCTCTTCCTGCTCGCGATGTTCCTGGCGCCGCTGGTCGTGATCGTGCCGTTCGAGGCGGCGTCGGTGGCGCTGGTGGTGGTCGGGTTCCTGATGATGACGGCGGTCCGGCAGATCGACTGGACCGACTACGAGATCGCGATCCCGGCGTTCCTGGCGATCACGATCATGCCGTTCACCTACTCGATCTCCAACGGCATCGGCGCGGGCGTCATCTCGTACGTGGTGATCAAGCTCGCCCTCGGCAAGGCGCGCGAGGTGCACCCGCTGCTGTACGGCGTAGCCGCGCTCTTCGTCCTGTACTTCCTCCGTGGGCCGTTGGAGTCCCTTATCTGACGTCGTGCGACCGTGGTCGCCGGGTGCGTTACCGTGCCCGGTGACTACGGTCATAGGCGTAGGCGATGTCGTTAGCCAAGCTCATTAGCTAAGCTAAGAAACGTGATGGAGCGGTCGGTGGCGGAGCGGGTAACAGCCGAGCAACTGGCCATTTCGCTGCGCGAATCGATCACCCGGCTCAATCGGCGGCTTCGGCAGGCCCGCGCGGTCGGTGATCTCACGTTCAGCCAGCTCTCGGCGCTGACCAGCCTCCAACTGGCCGGCGCGATGACACCGCGGGAACTGGCCGACGTCGAACGGGTCCAGCCGCCGACGATGACCAAGATCGTCGGGAAGCTGGAGGATCTGGGACTGGTCGCGCGTACGCCCCACCCGACCGATCGTCGTCAGGTCATCCTGGCCGCGACCGAGCAGGGCCGGGTCGTCTACGCCCAGTTCGAGAAGGCGCGCAACGAGTGGCTCGCGCTGCAACTGGCCGAGCTCACCCCGGACGAACGCGACACGCTCGAGCGGGCCGCGCAGATCCTGCAGCAGGTCGCCCGCAACTGAGCGTCCCCGCCCAAGGTCGTTCCGTCACACCTCGATGACGCGTACGACCCCAGGAGGAGGCGCAACCCGAGTGCGGGCAGTGCTGAGTACGACATTCCGGTCCCTGCAGGTCCGTAACTACCGGCTGTTCGCCACCGGTCAGCTGGTGAAGCTCGTCGGTGTGTGGATGATGTTCACCGCGCAGGACTGGCTCGTGCTCGACCTCTCCGGCAACTCGCCGGGCGCGCTCGGCATCGTCACCGCGCTGCAGTTCCTCCCCGTCCTGCTGCTGACGCTGTGGAGCGGCAAGCTGGCCGACCGCTTCGACAAGCGCAAGCTGCTGGTGATGGCGAACACCGCCTTCGCCGTCACCGCGATCCTCTTCGCGATCCTGGTGGCCAGCGGCATCGTCGTGCTCTGGCACGTGTTCCTCTTCGCCCTGCTGCTCGGCGTGGCGAACGCGTTCGAGACCCCGGTACGGCAGGCGTTCGTCTCGGAACTCGTCGAGCTGCCGCTGCTGCCGAACGCGCTCGCCCTGTCCGCGGCGACGTTCAACACGGCGCGGATCGGCGGCCCGGCGCTGGCCGGTGTGGCGCTGGCGCTGTTCCAGACCGGTCCGGTGTTCCTGATCGCCACGGTGCTCTCGATCGCTCCGATCTTCAGCTACCTCAGCATGCGCCCGCTCGACCTGCACCGCTCCATGGCCCGGCCGTCCGCGGGGGACACCCGGATCGTCGACGGTCTCAAGTACGTCTGGAAGCGGCACGACCTGCTGCTTCCCATCGTGCTGATGGCCGCGATCGGCATGATCGGCTTCAACTTCCCGGTCACCCTGGCCGCGCTGGCAAAGATCAACTTCCATGCCGGCCCCTCGTCGTTCGGGCTGCTGACCACGGCCCTGGCGGCGGGCGCGCTGGGTGGCGCGCTGGCGGGCAGCGGTCGCAGGAGCCGCCCCGGCGTGTACGTGGTCCTGGGCGCGGCGCTGGCCTTCGGCGCCTTCGAGGTGGCGGTCGGCTTCGCACCGAACTTCATCGTGGCGATGATCCTGCTGGTGCCGACGGGGTTCTTCTCGATCTACCTGGCGCAGGCGGCGAACCACCGGGTCCAGATGGGCGTGCACTCCGCGTACCGGGGCCGGGTGATGTCCCTCTACGTCCTGGTCTTCCTCGGCACGACGCCGATCGGGGCGTCGCTGGCGGGCTGGTGGGGCGAGCACTTCGGGGTGCCGTCGAGCATCTGGACGGCCGGGGTGTTCTCCCTAGTGGCCGCGGCGACGGCGCTGGTGTGGCAGCTGCGCACCAGCGGCGACCGGCTGTCGCTGCGTGGCGGGTCGCGGCCGGGCCTGACCCTGGTTCGGACCGCGGAGGACGAGCCCGTCGTCGAGCCGGTGCCGCCTGCCCCGGTCGAGCCGGCGCGCACCATCGCCGCCTGACGTCAGCGGGTGACCTCGCAGCTCCCGGTGTGTGCCACCGCCTCGGCGGTCGCCGCGGCCGGGTCGCCGGCGCGGATGGCCTCCAGCAGCCGGGCGTGGTCCAGGTAGTCCTCGGGGCGCAGCTCGGCGCCGACGTGCTCCCGCAGCGAGTCGCGGATGACCTGGCCCAGGTCCGCGTACAGCTCGACCAGGACCTCGTTGTGCGAGGCCGCGACGACCGCCAGGTGGAAGGCCGAGTCGGCGTCGACGAAGGCGTCGCGGTCGCCGGACGCCCAGGCCCGCTCCCGCCGCGCCAGCAGCCGGTCGAGCAGCCGCAGGTCCTCGTCGGTGCGGCGGCGGGCCGCGAAGCCGGACGCGGCGGCCTCCAGCGTGCCGCGCAGCTCGGTGACGTGCCCGGGGTCCGCGGTGGCGAAGCGGCGCTGCATCACCCCGGCCAGCTCGCTTGTCGCGACCACCCAGGTGCCCGAGCCCTGGCGGATGTCGAGCAGGCCGTTGTGCGCGAGCGCCCGGACGGCCTCCCGGACCGTGTTGCGGGCGACCCCCAGCTGGGTCACCAGCTCGGGCTCCGTGGGGATCCGGGAGCCGACCGGCCACGCGCCCGAGGTGATCTGGTGGCGTAGGCGGGCGATCACCTGGTCGGAGAGAGACGCGCCACGGGGGACTGGACCCAGATTCATCCCATGATTCTATGATGGGGTCATGGCGATCACCAGTAGCGACTCGCGCACGAGCGGACGGATCCGGTTCCTCGCGGTCGCCGGCCTGGTGCTGGCCGCGTTCAACCTGCGACCGGCCGTCACCAGCCTCGGGCCGGTGCTGGAGGAGGTCCGTGCCGGCCTCGGCATGAGCGCCGCGGTGGCCGGGCTGCTCACGTCGGTGCCCGCGGTGTGCTTCGCGCTTGTCGGTTTCGCCGCGCCGCGGCTCGCCCGGCGCTGGGGTACCGGCGGCGCGATCGCCCTCGGGACCGTTGCGCTTGTGGTGGGCCTCGCCGTGCGGCCGTTCGCCGGGGGTACGGCCTCGTTCATCGCGCTGACCGCGCTGGCGCTCGCGGGCATAGCCCTCGCGAACGTCCTGCTTCCGGTCGTGGTGAAGCAGCGCTTCCCGGATCGGGTGGGCGCGATGACCGGGCTCTACTCGGTGGCGCTCAACCTCGGCGCCTCCACGGCGGCGGCGGTGACCGTGCCGTTGACCGGGGCGTTCGGCGGCGACTGGCGGCTCGGGATCGGCGTGTGGGCGCTGGTCGCGGCCGCCGCCCTGCCCGCCTGGGCGCTGCTGGCCCGTGACCGCGGCTCGTCGGAGGCGCCCGCCGGCACGCGGGGCGATGCACCCGGCCCGGGCTCGGGCATCGGGGTCGCCGGCGCCGGGCCGCGGGGCGACGCGCCCAGCTCGGGCATCGCGGTCGCCGGCGCCGGGTCGCCGCTGACGCGAAGTCCCATCGCCTGGGCGCTGGCCGTCTACTTCGGGCTGCAATCGACCGCCGCGTACGTGATCATGGGTTGGCTGCCGCAGGTCTTCCGCGACGCCGGCCTCCCGGCGGACACCGCGGGCCTGCTCTTCTCCGTGACCGCCCTGCTGGGCGTGCCGCTCTCCTTCGCGCTCTCCGCGGCTGCCGGCCGCCTGCGCACGCAGAGCGGGGTCGCCGTCGTGATCGGACTCTTCGGCCTCGCCGGCTACGCCGGGCTCTGGGTCGATCCGGCCGCCGCACCCTGGCTGTTCGCGGTGCTGCTCGGCGTCGCCAACTGCTCGTTCCCTCTGGTCCTGACCATGATCGCGCTGCGCGGCCGCAACGCGGCCACAGTGGTCCGGCTCTCCGCCTTCGCGCAGAGCACCGGCTACCTGCTCGCCATACCCGGTCCGATCGTGGTCGGCGCGCTCTACGAGCGCAACGGCAGTTGGGAGGTGCCGCTCGCCGTCATGGCGCTGTTGATGGTGCCGCAGATGATCGCCGGTTACCTCGCCGGACGCGACCGCCAGATTGGCTGACGCCGGCGGGCGGCAATCTCTGGCAGACCGCCTCCTCCGAACGGCTCTCTCCGCGCGCCAGGGCGAGGCCTTAGCGTCAAGCCGTGGCAATTACGCACATAGTCGGGCTGGTGGCGGCGCTGCTGGCGCTGCTGTGTCTGCCATGTGCCGTGGCGATCGTCGTCTGTGCGGACGAGTTGGTCGCCCGTCGCACGTGGACCCGGAACGGCCGGCGGGAGGTCCGTGCCCTGCGCAGCCTCGAACGCGAGCTGGCCGCCGGGGACCCGGAGATCCGGCCGTCCGACCACGAGCAGAGCATCGACGAGTTGGTCGCCGAGCTCCGGCGGCTGGACCGGCAACGGTGCCGGGCGCCCACCACCGACTCCGCTGCATGGCTGGCCGCCGTCATGCGCGCCTACGACCACCGGCTCGCACTGGCCAGCCGATGCCTGGGCGTGGAGGAGTACCTCGACCAGCTCGAGGGGATGGACCGCGAGATCGAGCGGGTGCGCATCGAGGGGCTGCTGCACGCGGCCGGCCTGCGGCTACGAGCACGCTGACACGCGCCGGCGGGAAGCCGAGGATGCGCGGATCGGCGGCCGCCTCTACAGTTCCCGGCGTGCGACTCTTTGTGGCGGTCTTTCCGCCGGACGACGTACGCCGGGATCTACATAGGCGACTGACCGTCGCGCCGGACAGCGGCGGCCGTCCATCCGGTGTGGCCGACGGCTACGGCCGGCCGTTCGCGGCGCCGGGCGACGACCGTCCGGTGTCGCCTGGCCTGCCGCGCCGCCACCGGGGGGAGGTACGGCTGACCGCCATCGACAAGTGGCATGTGACGCTGGCCTTCCTCGGCGAGGTTCCCGCCGAACGGCTCCCCGACGTCGAACGTGCCCTCGACGCGGTCACGGTGCCGAAGGGCCTCGAGCTTCGCCTGCGCGGCGGCGGTCAGTTCGGCCGGGACAGGTCGACGGTGCTGTGGGCCGCCGTCGACGGAGAACTGGGCCCGCTGCACGCGCAGGTGCACGAGAGGCTGGAGGCCGCCGGGCTGCCGCACGATGATCGTGCCTTCACCCCGCACCTCACGGTCGCCTACACGCAGGACGCCGCGGTTCGCCGAGCGCTCGTCGGCTATCGCGGCCCGTCCTGGACGCTGCACGAGATAGCCCTCGTCCGCAGCGATCCGAACGAGGGCTACACGCAGCTGAGGACCTGGTAGCTACGAGCTTTCGCGGGCCGCCGGTCCGCCACCGAACAGGACGTCGTCCCAGCTCGGGAGGCGCTTGCGCGGCTTCGCGGTCTCCTCGGACTCCGACTGGTCGCCGCCGGTCGCCTGGCCGACCGTGCGCCGCGGCCGCAGCACCGCCAGGCTCGGCACCGCCGGAACCTCTTTCGGCAGGTCGGCGTCGTCGTCGAAGGCGGAACCCGGCCCGCCGCTGAGCAGCGCGGCAGCACCGCCGGCCACCGGCCGGCGGGCCTCGTGTGCGGCGGCCGGCTCCAGGCCACGGCCCGAACCCTGGCCGAGCGGGCGGTCCAGCGACGCCAGCAGCGCGTCCCGCCCGGCCCGGATCGGGTCGCGGGTCGGCCGCGGCGAGTCTGCCGCCGGCAGGCCCCGGCCGGCCCGGCCGGACTCGGTGATGCGCGACGGGCCCGGCAGGCCGTGGCCGCCGCGCTCGTGCGGGGTGCGCTCGGGGACCGGCTCCTGGCCGAGGATCTGCGTCGGCCGCTCGGCGCAGAGGTACTGCGCCATGTCGTCGTGCGGAGACACGACCTGGCGGCCCTTGTCGAGGTCCCACATCGCCTGGGCGGTCGCCTTGCCGGACGGCCACGTGGCGACGATGCGCCAGGTGCCGTCCTCGCGGCGGAACGCGTCCCAGGAGATCTTCTCTGTGTCTATTCCGTGCTGGGCGAGCCGGCAGTCGACGACCTCGGCCAGCGGTGCGCCGGAGTCGGAGGTCTTGAGGCGGGTGCGGCGCGCGTGCTGGGCCAGCATGGCCCGCTCCTGCAGCACCGGGCCCGCGTAGCGCAGCACGCGGTCGACCGGGACGCCGGCCACGCGGGCGACGTCCTCGGCGGACTCGCCGGAGCGGATCCTCGCCTGGATGTCGCGAGGGGACAGCGACGCCATCACCTCGGCATTGGCCACCGCGACGGCCGTGCCGATCGGGTGGGGAGCGCCGTCGGTGTGCAGCGCGCCGCTGATCCGGTCGTCGATCGGGAGCGCCAGGAGCCTGCCGACCTCGTCGGCGAGCACCAGGGCCTGACCGTCCTCGGAGAGGGCCACGAAGCGTACCGGCCGCATGCGTTGCCTCCGTCCCGTCGCTGGCCTGTGCTCCCGAGAGTCAGCCACCCGGGCGCGTTTCGGAACACGGTACGCGCCTCGGTCACCCGATGGTGGTAAGCCACGCCGTCAAAGTCATTGACCTGCGAAGATGATCTTCGCAGTGGAAGTCACCGCCCCGCAGGCGTTGCGCCCCGGGTGCCGCCGCCCTAGAAAGGCGGCATGACCGTCGAGCTGCGCCCGATCACCGAGGAGAACTTCCAGGCCGTCACCAAGCTGGAGGTCCTGCCCGAGCAGAGCGACTTCGTCGCGCCCAACGTACGCGGCATCGCCGAGACCTACGTGTATCCCGACGCCGAGCCGCGGGCGGTCTACGCCGGCGAGGAACTGGTCGGCTTCGTGCTCTTCCACCCCGTCGACAAGGACCGGCCCGCCGAGGGCCACTGCATCGTGCGCCTGATGATCGGCCGCCAGTTCCAGGGCCGTGGGCTCGGCCGCCAGGCGCTCGAGGCCGCCGTCGAGTGGATCGTGCGGGAACGCGGGGTCGGCCGGGTCCGGCTCAGCGTGGTGCCGTCGAACTCCGTGGCCCGCGGCCTGTACACATCCGCGGGCTTCGTCGAGACGGGCGAACTGGATCACGACGAGATAGTCATGGTCCGGAACGTCTAGCCGTTGACCGCGCGGCGCGCGGCGTACTCAGTGGTGCGGTGCGACGGGTACTGGATCAGGTTGTCCGGCTCCTCATCCACCGTGCTGCTCCAGCGCCGGCCGGTCTCCAGCGGCTCCTCCTCGTACGCGGGCCGGGTGCGGAACTGCCGGCCGTAGTCGAGCATGCCGTCGATGAGCCGGTCCACGTCGCGCGCGGGCCGTACGACGAGGCGCATGAACTGGCTGGTCATGCCGAGCTTGTTGCCGCACTCGCGGGTGTAGACGCCGTGGTTGGCGACCAGGTAGTCGCGCAGGGCCACGCCGGACCACTCGGTCGGCAGCTTGACCAGGATGAAGTTGCCCTGCGACGGGAAGACGGTCAGCGCCGGGATGCGGGCCAGCTCGCCGGCCATCGTGCGGCGGTCCCGGCAGAGCAGGCGCAGGCTGTCCTCGTACTCGTCGTCGTGCTCCTGGATCATGTAGACGACCTTCTCGGCGAGCGAGTTGAGGTTCCACTTCGGCAGCGCCTTGCCGATCTTGCCGGCGATCGCGGGGTTGGCCATCAGGTAGCCGAAGCGGATCCCGTGCAGGCCGAAGTTCTTGCCCAGGCTCTTGAGGACGACCGCGTTCGGCCGGATGACCGCGTCGGGCCCGACCGACGGATACTGCTCCGCGTCGGAGAAGTCGATGAACGACTCGTCGATGACGACCAGGTCGAGGTCGCCCAGCGCGTCCATGAAGCGGATGACGTCCCGGCGGGCCAGGTAGCCGCCGTCCGGGTTGTTGACGTTGCAGACTACGGCGACCCGGGAGCCGCGGTCGCGGATGAACCGGACGTAGTCGTCGAGGTTGAGCCGGAAGCCGTCGCGCTCCTGCAACGGGAACATGTCGACCCGCTTGCCGGTCTCCAGCGGCTGGTCGGTCCACCGGCCGAACGTCGGGATCGGGATCGCGATGCTCTCCTTGATCAGGAGATGGTCGATCCAGGTGATCAGCTCGGTGGAGCCGTTGGCCATTGCAACGGTCTGCGGGTGCAGGCCCAGCACGCTGGCCAGCTTGTTGGTGATGCTGCCGGAGTCGCTCGGGTAGTACTTAAGGATGTTTTTCAGGTCCCGGGACAGCTCGTCGAACATCTCCGGGGTGGGGAAGTACGGGTTGCACGGGATGCAGAAGTCAACGATCTCCGCGCCCTCGTTCATGCTTCGGGAAAGATCGAAGTAAGAGGCGCTGTGCGCCCCCTTGTGCAGGATCGAGGTGTCGATTCCCGTCCGAGCCATCGTTCCTCCCGAGTCCTCCGACAATGCCGCCCGTCAGTACGGGCGGCATCGCGGGATCGTTCAGAACTTATGAATGACGTAATCAATGCAGCGCGTCAGCGCCTCGACGTCGGCCGGGTCCACGGTCGGGTAGAGCGCGACGCGCAGCTGGTTACGACCCAGCTTGCGGTAGGGCTCGGTGTCCACGATGCCGTTGGCGCGGAGCACCTTGGCGAGCGCCGCCGCGTCCACGCTCTCGGCGAAGTCGATCGTCGCCACCGCGTTCGACCGCAGGGCCGGGTCGGTCACGAACGGTGCCGCCACCGCGGAGCGGTCCGCCCAGCCGTAGATCGCCTCGGCGCTCTCCCGGCTGCGCTTCGCCGCCCAGCCCAGGCCGCCCTGCGCGTTCATCCAGTCGACCTGCTCGGCGGCTAGGAACACCGTCGCCAGGGCCGGCGTGTTGTAGGTCTGCTCGAGGCGGGACTGCTCGATCGCCGTGACGAGGTCGAGGAACTGCGGGATGTAGCGGCCCGAGGCCTTGACCTCGTGGGCGCGCTCGATGGCGGCCGGCGACATCAGCGCGATCCACAGGCCGCCGTCCGAACCGAACGCCTTCTGCGGCGCGAGGTAGTAGACGTCGGTCTCGGCCAGGTCGACCTCGAGGCTGCCGCCGCCCGAGGTCGCGTCGGTCAGCAGCAGGGCACCCGGGTCGGCGCCCGCGACCCGCCGCACCGGCACGGCGACGCCGGTCGACGTCTCGTTGTGCACGCTCGCGTAGGCGTCGACGCCGGCCTCGGCCGTCAGGTAGGCCGCGCTGCCGCCCGGCGCCTTGTGCACGGTCGGCTCGGCGAGGAACGGCGCGTCCCGGACCGCCTTGACGAACTTGGCGCCGAACTCGCCGAACTCGGCGAACTGGGCCTTGTCGCGGATCAGCCCGAACGCCGCCGTCTCCCAGAACGCGCTGGTGCCGCCGTTCGAGATGATCACCTCGTAGCCGTCCGGCGCGGAGAAGAACTCGGCGATGCCGGCGCGCAGCCGCGCGACCTGGTCCTTCACCGTCTTCTGCCGGTGCGACGTGCCCATGAGGGTCCGGGACACCCGGGACAACGCGTCGACGCCCTCCGGGCGGACCTTGCTCGGGCCGGAGCCGAACCGCCCGTCGACGGGCTTGAGGTCGTCGGGAATCCGGATCGGGTCAGCCACGGGGGGTCCTTCCAGCGGGTGGATCAGCCGTTACAGATTATGCGGGACCGCGTCCCAGCCCTCCACTTCCTGGGGCTTGCGTGGTTCCGGTCCCACGTAGAGAGCGCTCGGGCGCACGATGCGACCGAGCTTCTTCTGCTCCAGGATGTGCGCGCTCCAGCCCGCCACCCTGGCGCAGGTGAACATCGAGGTGAACATGTGCGACGGCACCTCGGCGAAGTCGAGCACGACGGCGGACCAGAACTCGACATTGGTCATCAGCACCCGGTCGGGCTTGCGCGCCTGCAGCTCGGCGAGCGCGGCCCGCTCCAGCGCCTCGGCCACCTCGAAGCGCGGCGCGCCGAGCTCCTTGGCCGTGCGCCGCAGCACGCGGGCGCGCGGGTCCTCAGCGCGGTAGACACGGTGGCCGAAGCCCATCAGCCGCTCGCCGCGGTCGAGCACGCCCTTGACGTAGCCCTCCGCGTCGCCGCTGCGCTCGACGCCCTCGATCATGTGCAGCACCCGGGACGGGGCGCCGCCGTGCAGCGGGCCGGAGAGGGCGCCGATGCCGGAGGAGATGCAGGCCGCGGCGTCCGCGCCGGTGGAGGCGACGATGCGGGAGGTGAACGTGGACGCGTTGAGGCCGTGCTCGGCCGCCGAGATGAAGTAGGCGTCCACCGCCTTGACGTGCCGGGGGTCTGGCTCGCCGCGCCAGCGCTTCATGAACCGCTCGACGATCGTCTGCGCCTTGTCGATGTCCTTCTGCGGCACGGCCGGCAGGCCCAGCCCGCGGGCGGCCTGCGCCACGAACGACAGCGCCGTGACCGAGACCCGGGCCAGGTCGGCGCGGGTCTGCTCCTCGTCGATGTCGAGCAGCTGGCCGAGCCCCCAGTACGGCGCCAGCATGGCGACGGCCGACTGCACGTCGACGCGGATGTCGCCGGAGTGCACCGGCACCGGGAACGGCTCGGCCGGCGGCAGCCCGGGGCCGAAACGACCGTCGACGAGCAGCGCCCAGACGTTACCGAAGGACACCTGGCCGATCAGATCCTCGATGTCGACGCCTCGGTAACGCAGCGAACCGCCGGCCTTGTCCGGCTCGGCGATCTGGGTCTCGAATGCGATGACGCCTTCGAGACCCGGCTTGAAATCGGACACGTCACGCCTCCAGAGGACCCGGCCGGACGAAAGCCGTGGGTGTTTCATCTTGCCCGCTGAGTGACCGGCAGGTCGACCCGCGGAGATGTGCTGTCTGCGACACCCATCCTCGCCGACCTGACGCGCCGCCGTCCGGGACTTAGGTTCGTTGGGTCAATGAACCTTTTTCAGCCTGGCATCGGCTGAAAGAGGTTCAATCCTTGCGGAGGAGAGCGTGTGATCCCGGAATCGCCCTCGCCCGCCGGCATGCGGCGCGACTACACCGAGCGCAGCGGGCTGCTCGAGACCGACCTGGCGGCGGACTGGCTCGGCCAGTTCACCCGCTGGTTCAACGAGGCGCAGGCCGCGGGCCTGCCCGAGCCCAACGCGATGATCGTCGCGACCGCCGACGCCGGGGCGCGGCCGAGCGCGCGCACGGTGCTGCTCAAGGAGTACGACGAGCGCGGCTTCGTCTTCTTCACCAACTACCGCTCGCGCAAGGGCGTCGAGGCGCTGTCGAACCCCGTCGCCAGCCTGGTCTTCCCCTGGTTCGGAATGCAGCGCCAGGTGCTTGTCACCGGCGCCGTCGAGCGGGTGGACCGGGCCGAGACCGAGGCCTACTTCGCCACCCGGCCGCGTGGCTCGCAACTCGGCGCCTGGGCCAGCCCGCAGAGCCAGGTGCTGCCGGACCGGGCCGCGGTCGAGGCCGGGCTGGCCGCGGCGATCGAGCGCTTCGGCGCCGAGGGCGAGGTTCCCGCGCCGCCGCACTGGGGCGGGTTGCGGATCGTCCCGGAGACGGTCGAGTTCTGGCAGGGCCGCAGCAGCCGGCTGCACGACCGGCTGCGCTACCGGCGTACGGAAGAGGGCTTCGTGGTGGAACGGCTCGCGCCGTGAGTCAGGAGCCGGTGGAGGCGGCGGCGAAGGTCGCCGAGGAGGCGGCCGGCGGCGGGCACCGGAGCTGGGTCATCGACGTCCGGCCGCTGCGCGGCGCCGCCTACCGGCGGATGTGGATCGGCAACGGCGTCGCGTTCTTCGGCTTCCAGTTCACCGCCGTCGCCGTGCCGGTGGAGATGTACGCGATCACGGACTCGTCAGCCTGGGTCGGCCTGCTCGGCGTCGCGAGCCTCGTACCCTTGTTGATCTTCGGCCTGTGGGGCGGCGCCGCGGCGGACGTGGTCGACCGGCGAAAGCTGCTGCTGGCCAGCTCCACGCTGGCCTGGCTGTCGACCGTCGGCCTGCTCGCACAGGCCGTCGCCGGGCTGCACAGCCCGGCGGTGCTGCTCGCGCTGACCGCCGTGCAGTCGGCCGGCTTCGCGATGAGCTCGCCGGCCCGGCAGGCGATCATCCCGCGGATCGTGCCGGGCGACCTGGTGCCGGCGGCGAACACGCTCGCGTACACGACGACCACGGCGGGCGGCGTCCTCGGGCCGCTGGCCGCGGGCCTGATCTTCGGCGCCTGGTCGACGGACACCGGCGTCACGATCGCGTACGCGGTGGACGTCCTGCTCTTCACCGTCTCGTTCTGGGCCACCTTCCGGCTGCCGGCGATCCCGCCCGTGCACGACGACGGCGCCGCCGAGCGGCCGACGGCCGGCCTGCGCGGCATCGCCGACGGGCTGCGCTTCCTGGTCACCCAGCCGGTCCTGCTGCTGTCGTTCGCGGTGGACATCGTGGCGATGGTGCTGGCCATGCCCCGGGCGCTGTTCCCGGAGATCGCTGAGGACCGCTTCGGCGGCGGCTCGGCGGTGGGCTGGCTCTTCGCCGCGATCGCGATCGGCTCGCTGGTCGGCGGGCTGACGTCGGGCTGGATCGGCCGGGTCCGGCGCCAGGGTGCCGCCCTGGTGATCGCCGTCGTCGGCTGGGGCATCGCGGTCGGCCTGGCCGGCCTCGCGCACTCGCTGTGGCTGATGGTGCTGCTGCTCGCGGTCGGCGGCGCCGCGGACCTGGTCAGCGCGGTGTACCGGCAGTCGATCCTGCAGACCTTCGCGCCGGACCGGATGCGCGGCCGGCTGCAGGGCGTCTTCACCGTTGTGGTGGCCGGCGGTCCCCGCCTCGGCGACCTGCGGGCGGGCGCGACCGCCGACATCGCCGGCCCGACCTTCTCGTGGGCGGGCGGCGGGTTCGCAGCCGCGGGTGTCGCGGTGGTGCTGGCCGCGGCCTTCCCCGCCCTGCTTCGATACCGTCCTCCCGTCGACGCCGAGGTCACCCGATAATGTCAGGGCAATGACCGACGGTATTCCTGTGCCTCACGGCGCCGGGAAGCAGAGCGAGGCGGTGGCGTGAGAAACGTCGTGGCGGCGAAGTCCGGTTTGCAGTGGACCATCGAGGCCGATGGACACCGAGCGGTGATCGCGGAGGTCGGCGGCGTGCTGCGCGGCTACTCCGTGGGCGAGCAGGAGGTCGTGGACGGCTTCGGGCCGGACGAGATCTCGCCCGCCTCGGCCGGCCAGATCCTGGCGCCGTGGCCCAATCGGATCCGCGACGGGCATTACACGTTCGAGGGCACGGCGCACCAGCTGGCGCTGACCGAGCCGGCCCGGCACAACGCGATTCACGGGCTGGCGAACTGGGCACGCTGGCGGCTGGCCGAACAGGCGGACGACACCGTGACGGTCGAGCTCGACCTGCCGCCGCAGATGGGTTACCCCTGGTCGCTGACGCTGCGCACGCGGTGGAGCGTCTCCGCGGACGGGCTGCGCTCCGATCAGGAGGTCGTCAACACCAGCGACGCCAACGCGCCGTGGGGCTTCTCCGTGCATCCGTACCTGCGGCTGTCGGGCGTCGCGGTGGAGGACATCCTGCTGCAGGTGCCCGGACGCAGCCGGGTGCTGACCGACGCCCGGCTGCTGCCGATCGGCGCGGTCAAGGTCGCCGGCAGCGACTACGACTACACCGAGCCGCGCCGCATCGGCGAGGCCGTGCTGGACACGACGTTCGGCGACCTGACCTACGCGGCCGACGGCGGCTCCTCGGTGCGCATCGCCGCGCCGACGGGCGAGCAGTCCGTGACGGTCTGGGGCGACGAGAACTTCCGCTGGTGGCAGATCTTCACCGGGGACACCCTGCACGGCGAGCGCTTCCGCCGGTCGGTGGCGATCGAGCCGATGACGTGCCCGCCGGACGCGTACCGCTCGGGCCGGGACCTGATCGTGCTCGAGCCGGGTCAGACCTGGCGCGCCTCCTGGGGCGTACGGCCCGCGGTCGCCTGATCGTGGAGTTCGACGAGGTTCTCCGCCGCCGCCGGATGGTCCGCACCTACGACCCGGACCGTCCGGTGCCACCGGAGATCGTCGACAAGCTGATCAAGCACGCCCTGCGCGCGCCCTCGGCGGGCTTCTCGCAGGGCTGGGGCTTCCTGGTGCTGCGGGACCGGGCCGACCGTGATCTCTACTGGTCGGTGACGGCCGACCGGGACGACCCCGCGGCGGGCTCGTGGCTGGACCGGATGCGGACCGCGCCGCTGATCATCGTGGCGCTGTCCAACAAGTCGGCATACCTGGACCGGTACGCCCAGGCGGACAAGGGCTGGACCGACCGGGACGAAAAGCGCTGGCCGGTGCCGTACTGGGACATCGACACCGGCTTCGCCGCCCTGCTCATCCACCTGACCGCGGTGAACGAGGAGCTGGCTTCGCTGTTCTTCGGGGTGCCCGCCCAGCGGGTCGGTGCATTCCGGGAGGCTTTCGGCGTTCCGGAGGAATTCACTCCGGTCGGGGTTCTCACGATCGGCTACCCCGCCGCGGATAAGAGGTCACCGTCACTGCGCCGGGGGCATCGCCCGGTGGACGAGGTGGTGCATCATGGCCGGTGGGCCGCGACGGGTACGCCCTCCGCGAGTGACATCTGACGACGGGTGACGACGCCGGAGGCGTGGACCGGTCGCCAGGCGGGCGGCTCGCTAGGCTGGCAGGCGAATCGGCCTGCCCGGTGGGCATCCGGCGGGCATGACGTGCGTGAGGACCGAGGGGAGCGTGCCGTAGTGATCTTCAAAGCGGTACGGGACGGAGCGCCTTACCCCGACCATCACACGACGCTCAAGAAATGGGCGGAGATCCCTCCGCGCCCCATCCGGCTGGCCGACCTGATCACCACCAAGCGCGAGCTCGCGCTGGACAAGCTGCTCGCCGAGGACTCGACGTTCTACGGCGACCTCTTCCCGCACGTGGTGGAGTGGCATGGTGGCCTCTACCTGGAGGACGGGCTGCACCGCGCGCTGCGCGCAGCGCTGCAGCAGCGCAACCAGATCCACGCCAGGGTCCTCGTCATCGACAACTGATCGCTGGTCCTGTCCGGCCGGCAGGGCCTAGGGTCGATCCATGGCCGCTGTCTCCCCGCTCGACCTTCTCGACCTGGACGCCCTGCTGACCGACGAGGAACGCGACGTCCGCGCGCTGGTCCGCCGCGTCGTCGACGACCGGGTCCGCCCCGACGTCGCCGACTGGTACGAGCGCGGCGAGGTGCCCGTCCGCGAGCTCGCCCTCGAGTTCGGCAAGCTCGGGCTGCTCGGCATGCACCTGACCGGCTACGGCTGCGCCGGCGCGTCCGCGGTCGCATACGGGCTGGCCTGCCTCGAGCTGGAGGCCGCCGACTCGGGCGTGCGCTCGCTGGTCTCCGTGCAGGGCTCGCTGGCGATGTACGCCATCTGGAAGTACGGCAGCGAGGAGCAGAAGCAGCGCTGGCTGCCCGGCATGGCCGCGGGCGAGCTGATCGGCTGCTTCGGGCTGACCGAGCCCGACCACGGCTCCGACCCGGGGAACATGGCGACCCGGGCCCGCCGCGACGGCGACGACTGGATCCTGACCGGCGGCAAGATGTGGATCACCAACGCCCCGGTCGCCGACGTCGCCGTGATCTGGGCCCGCGCCGAGGAGGGCGTCGTCGGCTTCGCCGTGCCGACCGCCACCGAGGGCTTCACCGCCCGGGAGGTCAGGCTCAAGCTCTCGCTGCGCGCGTCGTCCACCGGCGAGATCACCCTCGATGACGTCCGGGTGCCCGAGTCGGCCCGGCTACCGGAGGCGCGCGGCCTGAAGGCCCCGCTCTCGTGTCTCACCGAGGCCCGTTTCGGCATCATCTGGGGAGCGCTGGGCGCGGCCCGCGACTGCCTGGACACCGCCATCTCGTACGCGACCAGCCGCGAGCAGTTCGGCCGCCCGATCGCCGGCTTCCAGCTGACCCAGGCGAAGCTCGCGGATATGGCGCTGGAGCTGCAGAAGGGCTACCTGCTGGCGGTGCACCTCGGGCGCCGGTGCGACTCGGTGGGGCTGCGCCCGGAGCAGGTCAGCGTCGGCAAGCTCAACAACGTGCGCGAGGCCATCAAGATCGCTCGCGAGTGCCGCACGATCCTCGGCGCGAACGGCATCAGCGGCGAGTATCCGGTGCTCCGGCACGCCAACAACCTCGAAAGTGTGCTCACTTACGAGGGAACTTCGGAGATCCATCAGCTGGTGGTGGGCCAGCGATTGACCGGTCTCAACGCCTTCGGGGGCTGACCGCGCTGCGAGTGTCGTACCCCTTCCGTACCGTGGGTGTCAGAAGGAGGGGGTGAGCACCGATGGCCAACTCGAGCGAGATCGACGAACCCACCCGGGAGTATCCAGAGGTCGGCGATCAGCCCGCGCCTGGCACCGTGGATCCGGTTCCCGCCGCGGAGCCCCGGCCCGGCATGGGCGGATTCGCCCGCGTTCTCGTGTTCACCGGCGTCGTCTTCGCGCTGATCGTGGCGATGTGCCTCGGTCTGCGCGCGGTCAACGTCCTGCCCGGCTTCGACAACCCGTTCTCCGACCGGACCACCGACCGCAGCCAGCCGGTGCTGCTGCAGTCGATGCGCGATCTGAGCCGCTACGTCGCGGCCGACGGCACCTTCCAGGTCATCGTCGACCTGCAGGAGAACCGGGAGAACGTCCCCGACTTCCTGCTCAGCAAGCGCACGCTCTTCGTCGGCTCCGGCACGGTCGAGGAGTATGTCGACTTCGGCTCGCTCGCCGAGGGTGCGGTCAAGGTCAACAACAACGACAAGTCGGTCACGATCGAGCTGCCCCCGCCGCAGCAGGGTCAGGCCGCCCTCGACATGCAGCGCAGCTACGTCGTCGCCGAGGAGCGCGGCCTGCTCAATCGCATCGGCGATGCCTTCCGCAGCGATCCCGGCCAGCAGCAGCGGGTCTACCAGCTGGCACAGCAGCGCATCACGGAGGCGGCCCGCGGCAGCGGGCTGGATCAGCGTGCCCGGGACAACACCCGGAAGATGCTGCAGGGCCTACTCACCAGCCTTGGCTACACCTCGGTGACCGTCACGTTCGCCAGCCCCTGATCCACGGGCCGGAAAAGGCCCGGCGCCCCGTCCGATGAGGAAGGGGCGCCGGATCGCGGCTCACTCGTTAGGCATCATGATCCAGAGGATCAGGTAGATCAGGAACTGCGGGCCGGGCAGCAGGCAGGACACGACGAAGATCAAGCGCACAACCCCGGAGGACACGCCGAATCGGCGTGCCAGGCCGGAACAGACACCGGCGATCCATCGGTCGCCGCGGGGCCGGGACAGTCGGCGGGTCACGTCACTCACTCCATTCGGTGGCGGCTGCGACCGTGCGCCGCAACCACGTCCAACGGTATGGGCCCGCCGTCGCGCCGCCCTCGATCCCGAGGTGGAGAAGCGCCCTCGCGTTCCCGTAAGGGCTACCCGTACCCCGTGTGAAACCACTGTTAGCATCGGGGCAATTCCGCCCCCGGACGCGTCGTCACCATGGGCGGCTCTGGGAGGGATGTCTCGGTGACGCTCGCCGTGCTGTGCGGGAGCACCGGCAACGACCTCGACCCGGGTGCGGCCCGCCGGCTCGCCGATGAGCTCACCGCGGCCCTGGCCGCGGCCGGGGCCACCGCGGTCGTGCCGGTGGAGGGACTCGACGTCGCGGGGCAGCTGCGCGAGATCGCCAGGATCGCCGCGGACGCGTCGGAACCGGTGCTGTTGTGCGCCGACAATCTCGTGGCCCACCCGAGCCTGCTCTGGACCCTGGCCACCGAGCCGGCCGGCCGCAGCACCGCCCTGGTGATCGCGGAGGCGGGCGGCGACCTGCGCGAGGAGCGCGGACGCCTGGTCGCGGCGGCGGACGGCACGACCCGCTTCCTGGGCGCGATCAGCATCGCCCCGGCCGACCTGCCGATCCTCGCCGCGGCCGCCGCACGCGCGGCCGACCGGGCGCCGGTCGCGCCGGGTGCGGACGGCCACGAGCCGGCCGGGACCGCCTCCGCCCAGGCTTCCCCGGGCGCGGCCGGGAACGCCTCCGCCCAGGCTTCGCCGCGCGCGGCCGGGAATGCCGCCGCCGAGGCTGGTTCCGGCGGCCACCCGCGCGGTGCTCCGGTCGAAGCCACGACCACCGCGGCGGCCGCCGGCCCGGCCGGTGCCGCCCGGCGGGACGCGGTCGACGTGCTGCTGCCGGCGCTGATCGAGGGCGGACTCGTGCCCATCGCCACCCGGGTGCGGCTGTTGCACGCCGAGCGGGTGCACACCACTGCCGAGCTGACCGCCGCCCGCGCCGCGGTCGCCGCCGTCGACGAGGACTCCGCCCTGCTGCGGCTCGCGGTCAAGGAGAAGGACGACTTCTTCACGACCTACGCAGTCAGCACCTGGTCGCCGATGGTCACCAAGTGGTGTGCCCGGCTCGGCCTCAGCCCGAGCGGCGTCACCGCGCTGTCGGTCGTGTTCGCGGTGGCCGCCGCGCTCGCCTTCTGGCAGGCCTCGCGGCCCGCGATGATCGCCGGCGGCGTCCTGCTCTACCTGGGTTTCGTGCTCGACTGCGTGGACGGGCAGCTGGCCCGCTACACGCGTCGCTTCGGTGCCTTCGGCGGCTGGCTCGACACGATGGCCGACCGCGCCAAGGAGTACGCGGTCTACGCCGGCCTGGCCGCCGGCGCCGAGCGGACCGGGCTGCCGTACGCCTGGCCGCTGGCGATCACCGCGATCCTGCTGCAGACGGTCCGGCACATGACCGACACCTGGTACGGGGCGCTGCACGACGAGGCCGCCGCCCGGCAGTCCGCCGGCACCGCGGGCAACACCGCCGCCGGCGGCGGGGTGGGTGCGCGACTCAGCCGGGCGTCCAACCGGGTGCAGGCGGACACCGGCTCGGCCGCGTACTGGCTGAAGCGGATCGTGGTCTTCCCGATCGGGGAGCGGTGGGCGCTCATCGCCGTGCTGGCGGCGTTCGGCAACGGGCGGGTCGCCCTGGCGGCGGTGGTGATCTGGGGACTGCTCGCCGCGGCGTACACGTTGGGCCTGCGCTCCCTGCGTTCGATCTCGATGCGCGTCGGGGTGCTCGACACGGTCGACACCTCCCGGCACCGCGACGACGGCCTGCTGGTCCGCGCCGTCCTGAGCGCGGCGAAGGCCGGCGCACCGCTGGTCGCGACCCTCGTCGCGGCGCTCGCGGCGCTGGTGCTGGTGGTGGGCCTGCTGGCGGGCTGGGTGCCGACCGGAACCCCCGAGGGCCGGTGGGTGAGCGGCGGGCTTCAGGTGGAGCTCATCCGGGCGACCGGCGGTGCCGCGGTCTGGCTCGTGGTGGTCGCGGTGCTGGTGCTCGGCGCCGGGCTGCCGGCCCGGTCCCGGCACGACGGGCCGCTCGACTGGCTGATCCCCGCGGGGCTACGGGCGGCCGAGTACCTGATCGTGGTCGCCGTCGGACTGATCTGCTCGGTGCCGCCCCCAGTTGTTTACCTGTTGTTGTTCGTGCTGGCACTCCGTCACTATGACCTGACCGCCCGGATGGAGAAAGGTGCGCCGGGCGCGTCCGCAGCGAGGGCGTGGCTCGGCTGGGACGGCCGGGTCGTACTGCTCGTGCTGTGTGCGCTGGGCGGGGTCGCCACGATCGGTGAGTTGCTGCTAGCCGTCGTCGTGGGCGGTTCCTTCCTGGCGGGGGCGGTCGGAGACTGGAGATCCGGAGGTTCGTAGTGCCCCTGCTCAGCGTCGTGTTGCCGGTGTACAAGGTGCAGGGTTACCTGCGTCAGTGCCTGGACTCGCTGCTGGCGCAGGCCTTCACGGACTTCGAGGTGGTCGCCGTCGACGACTGCTCACCGGACAACAGCGGCGCCATCCTCGCCGAGTACGCGGAGCGTGACCCGCGGGTCCGGGTCGTCTCGCTCGAGACGAACGCGGGCCTGGGCGGGGCGCGCAACGCCGGCCTCGACCAGGCGATCGGCGACTACGTCTGGTTCGTCGACGGCGACGACTGGCTGGCGCAGGGCGCGCTCACCGCGGTGGCCGGCCGGCTGGCCGACACCGACCCGGACGTGCTGGTCGTGGGCTTCGACCGGGTGTTCTGGGACGGCCGGGTGGCGGTCGCCGGCGCCGGTGCGCTACTCGCCACCGCGCCGCGGACGTTCACGGTCATCGAGTGGCCGCAGGTGCTGAACGTGCTGCACGTGGCCTGGAACAAGATCGTGCGCCGGGATCTGCTGGTCAAGCTCGGCTTCCGCTTCGAGGCGGGTTGGTACGAGGACGTCTCGTACACCTTCCCGATCCTGGCGGCGGCCGAACGGATCAGCGCGCTCGGCCGCACCTGCGTGCACTACCGGCAGCGCAGGACCGGGGCGATCACCCGTACGGTCGGTGACCGGCACTTCGAGATCTTCAAGCACTGGGAGCACGCGCTCGCGCTGGTGGAGGAGTACGCCGAGCGGCCCGAGGCGCTGCGGCCGCTGCTCTTCCAGCGGATGATGTGGCACTACGTGGTCGTGCTGCGCAATCCCGAGCGGATACCGCCGGCCTCACGCCGGAGCTTCTTCGACCGGATCGTCGCGGACTTCCACCGGTACCGGCCGGCGCAGGGTTACCGTCCGCCGCCGGGGCCGATGGGCCTGCGGCTCCGGTTCGTCGAGCGGGGATCCTTCCGGTCGTTCCGGGCGCTGAACCGGGCCGTCGACGTGGTCAAGGCCGTGAACCGGCGGCGGCGGGTGCCGTTGCTGAAGGCGCGGGGGGTCGCCAAGCGGGTGCGGCAGGCCGCGTACCGCGGCTACTACCGGCTCCACCTGCGACTGCCGGTGGACGACCGGCTCGCGCTGTACGCCGCGTACTGGTATCGCGGGGTGACCTGCAACCCGGCGGCGATCTCGCGCAAGGCCGCCGAGCTGGCCCCGGACGTGCGCAACGTCTGGGTCGTGGGCCGGGCCCGCGCCCGTTCCGTCCCGCCGGGCACCGACTATGTGATCGCGGGTTCGCTGCCTTACTACCGCGCGCTGGCCCGGGCCCGCTGGCTGGTCAACAACGTGAACTGGCCGAACTGGGTGGTCAAGCGGGCCGGCGCCACGCACCTGATGACCCACCACGGCACGCCGCTGAAGATGATGGGCCTGGACCAGGTGGATCACCCGGCGGCGGCCAAGGACCCGGACTTCCACGCCCAGATGCGCCGCGCGGACCGCTGGGACTTCAGCATCTCGGCGAACGCGCACACGACGGTCGCCTGGGAGCGGGCGTACCCCTGCCGGTACGAGACCCTCGAGGTCGGCTATCCGCGCAACGACCGGCTGGCGTCCGCGTCGCCGGCCGAGACGGCGGCCGTACGGGCGAAGCTCGGCATCGCACCGTCCGAAAGGGTCGTCCTCTACGCGCCGACGCACCGCGAGTGGCTGCCGCTGGGGCAGCAGGTGCTTGACGTGGAGGCGTTCGCCGACCGGCTGGGACCGGACAGCGTGCTGCTGGTCCGCGCGCACTACTTCTACGTGGCGCCGGACGAGGACGCCCAGTCGCGGCGCGGGCGGGTCGTCGACGTGTCGGCGTACCCGGTGGTCGAGGACCTCTACCTGGCCGCCGACGTGATGATCACCGACTACTCGTCGGCGATGTTCGACTTCGCCGTGCTGGACCGGCCGCTGGTGATCTTCGCGCCGGACTGGGAGGCGTACCGGGAGCTGCGCGGCACCTACTTCGACCTGATGGAACAGCCGCCGGGAGCGGTCGCGACGACGTTCGCGGAACTGGTCGGCGTCTTCGCCGACGGCGCTTACGCGACCGGGGAGGCGGCCGGCCGGCGGGCCCGTTTCCGGGAGCGGTTCTGCTACCTCGACGACGGCCGGGCCGCCGAGCGGGTCGTGCGCCGGGTGTTGCTGGCCGAACCCGCCCCGTAAATCTTCGTGGCGCGGCTACCGGGCCGCCCACCTCCCGCGGATGCCCGTTCGTGCCGCCACCTGCACAGACGGTGCAGTTAGTTGATCTTGCGACGGCCGTGAATGGGTAACCATCCGGTGACTGTGGGCAAATGGCACGTTCACCCGATGGCAGGCATCGATGTGTGTAGTCACGCTAAGCCATCGTCGCAGCTCAAACGCAGGAGGTTGACGGTGTCCACCGTCGCGCTCAAGGACGTCACCAAGGTCTGGCCGCACGGTAGCGTCGCGGTCGACCGGGTCAGCCTGGACGTCGAGGACGGCGAGTTCCTGGTTCTGCTCGGGCCGTCCGGGTGCGGTAAGTCGACAATCCTGCGCATGATCGCCGGGCTCGAGGACCCCACCGCCGGCGCCATCCTGCTCAACGGCGAACCGGTCATGGACCTGGCGCCGCGGGACCGCCGGATCGCCATGGTCTTCCAGGACTTCGCCCTGTACCCGCACATGACCGTCGGCGAGAACATCGGCTTCCCGCTGAAGCTCTCCGGCGTCGAGGCCATGCCGCGCGGCGAGCGGATCGGCGACGTGGCCAGCGCGCTCGGCATCGGCGACGTGCTCTCCCGCAAGCCCGGGCAGCTCTCCGGCGGCCAGCGCCAGCGGGTCGCGATGGGCCGGGCCATCGTGCGCCGACCGGGCCTCTTCCTGATGGACGAACCCCTCTCCAACCTGGACAGCGGCCTGCGCGCCGAGCTGCGTGCGGAGATCACCGGGCTCACCCGCGAACTCGGCGTCACCACCATGTATGTCACCCACGATCAGGCCGAGGCGCTGACCATGGCCGACCGGGTGGCGATCATGCGCAAGGGCGTGCTCCAGGACATCGGCACCCCCACCGAGGTCTACGGCCGCCCGGCGACCCTCTACGTCGCCGCCTTCCTCGGCGCGCCACGGATGAACCTGCTCGAGGCCTCGGTGTACGTGCACCTCGATCGCTACATCGCGCTCAACCTCGGCGAGCAGGCGCTCTACCTGCCGTGGAACGACATCCGGTCGCGGGCGATCGCGCACTACCACGGCGAGCGCATCGTGGTCGGCATGCGGGCCGAGGCGCTGACTCCGGTCGCGCCCGACACCCCGGGCGACGTCCTGCAGGGGCGCATCCGCTACCTCGAGCACCACGGCCACGAGTCGCTGGCGTTCCTGGACATCGGTGCGACCGCCATCGTCGTCGACGAGCTCGCCGGCGTGGTCGCCGAGTCCCCCAGTGAGACCGGCGCCTTCAGGCGGATCGGGGGAGCGCTGCAGCGGCTCGCCGGCCGCGGCGACAAGGCGGTCCTCGAGCGCGACGATCCGGAGAAGACCTCCGTGCTCAGCGACCCCGGCCGGCACCACCGGCGCCCGGCCGAGCTGGCCGTGCGGCTGGCGCCGTACCCGGCCGTCTCGCCGGGGCATCCGCTCGCGATCAGCGTACGGATGGACGCCCTGCACTTCTTCGACGAGCGCGGCGATCGCATCGACGTCGGTTGGCGCTGAAAAGTCTGACATCGCTGCTCACTCGCCTGTTGACGGCATGGCATATCGTTCCGCCCACGTCGGTGCGATGGCGTATCGACGTCGTCGAGGTGAAGGGTGGGCGGACGTGGCGAACGCATCCGGACTACTGGTGATCGAGCGAATACTGCGCGACCGGCAGGGCATCTGGCAGCAGGTGGTGGAGGATCGATCCCTCGCCAGGCTGACCGGCCAGATGCTGATGAGCTCGGTGATCGCACTGGCCTGTTACGGCGCGGTGCTCGGTTCCTTCAACGGCGTGCTGATGGCGCTGACCTCGGCGGCGAAGCTGCCGCTGCTGTTCCTGGTCACCCTCGCCATCTGCCTGCCGACGCTGTACCTGTTCAACCTGGTCTTCGGTGCGCGACTCTCGGTACGGCAGTCGCTGGCGCTGGTCATGGTGGCGTTGACGGTGACCGCGATGCTCGCGGTGGCCTTCGCGCCGATCGCGCTCTTCTTCCTGATCACCGCGCCGGACTACGGCTTCTTCAAGCTGCTCAACGTTTCCATCCTGGCGCTGTCGGCGCTGGTCGGCCTGCGGTTCCTGACCGGCGGCATGCGGGTACTGAACGAGCACGGCCTGCTCTCGCCGGCGAAGCCGGCCGTCGAGCAGCAGCAGGAGGCGCCCGCCGGGGCGCCGGCCGTCCCCGCGGCGCCCGCGGCGGTCCCGGCCAACGGCAGCGGCGGTACCGCCACGCTGACGGCACCGGCACCGGCACCCGTGCAGGCTCCCGCGCAGGCGGTGGTGCCGCCCGGCTACATGCTGACGCCCATCGGCGGGCACCAGCACCAGCGTCCGGGCCGGCCGGCGCCGAAGCCGGCCCAGCCGACGCCGCCCAGCATGACGCTGCTCTACATCTGGATCCTGCTCTTCGGCTTCGTCGGCACCCAGCTGGCGTGGACGCTGCGCCCGTTCTTCGGCAGCCCGGGGATGAAGTTCAGCCTGTACCGCGACATCGACGGCAACTTCTACGCCGAGATCTTCCGGACCCTGTCCAACCTCTTCTGATCCGTTTTCACGGGATCTGTCGGCTGCCACGGAGGCGGTACACAGCGTAGGCTGCTCGGCGGTGGAGGAAACTGTCGACCACGACGTGCTGCGTCCGGCTCCGGGCAGGGAGTCGCCGGACGGCGCACCGGTGCGCAAAGATCCCGATCGATCGAATCCCGGCCAATCGGACGGCGTGCGGTTCACGCTGCTGGACCGCACGTTCGGCCGTGACGAGATCACCGTGGTCCGCCACGAGGTCACGGCGCGGCTGGACCGCGGAGCGCTCAGCGATCGCCTGCACGGCTTCGTGCTGGCGATCAACGAGGTCATCACCAACGCCGTCCTGCACGCCGGCGGTCACGGCCGGATCGTGCTGTGGGGCACCGCCGGGTCGTTGTGGTGCACGGTCACCGACTCCGGACCCGGGATCCCGGAGCGGTTCCGCCATCCGCCTGAGGCGCCGGAGGCATTCGAGGTGGGCGGCCGGGGCATCTGGCTGGCGCACCAACTGTGCGACGAAGTCACGATGGCCACCGGTCCGATTGGGACTACTATCGGACTCCGAATAAACGCGCCCGGTTGTATTACCATGTCTGACCTGGTCAACGGCGCCTAGGCGGGCGGTTGAACACGGCATGAAACGCCGTGGAAATGTCGTCCTGCGCATAGAGGCGTGTTGGCCATCCGGGGCGACTACATTGGTCCAGTGCTCGGACTACCTCCTCAAGTGACGGCCTGCCTTTTCGACCTCGACGGTGTGCTCACACAGACCGCCCTGGTGCATA
The DNA here is from genome assembly GCF_040648555.1 of Actinoplanes sp. NPDC049118. Classification (NCBI taxonomy): domain Bacteria; kingdom Bacillati; phylum Actinomycetota; class Actinomycetes; order Micromonosporales; family Micromonosporaceae; genus Actinoplanes; species Actinoplanes sp. NPDC049118. The sequence goes on along the minus strand of NZ_JBEZDY010000008.1, from coordinate 103,800 downwards.
ACGCGGCGTGGAAACAGACCTTCGACGGGTTTCTCCAGGTGTGGTCATCCCGGAACGGGCAGCCGTTCGTGCCGTTCGACTCCGGCGCCGACTACCACCAGTACGTCGACGGTCGGCCGCGCGCCGACGGGGTTCGCACCTTTCTCGCCTCGCGGGGCATCACCCTGCCCGAAGGCGCGCCCGACGACGGTCCCGACGAGGAGACCGTCAACGGCATCGGAAACCGCAAGAACGAGCTCGTCCTGCAGAAGATCCAGGAAGGCGCGGTGCAGGTCTACGCCGGATCCGTCGACTACCTGCACGCCGTCCGGGACGCGGGCCTGCGTCGCGCCGTCGTGTCGGCCAGCGCCAACTGCGCGGACGTGCTGAACGCGGCCGGCATCGCGGACCTGCTCGAGGTGCGTGTGGACGGCGTCACGGCCCGCACGGAACACCTGCCGGGCAAGCCGGCACCGGACACCTTCCTGTACGCCGCCAAGCTGCTCGGGGTGGAACCGGAGAACTGCGCCGTGTTCGAGGACGCCCTGGCCGGAGTGGCCGCCGGCAAGGCCGGCGGGTTCGGCATCGTGATCGGCGTGGACCGGGTCGGCCAGGCCGACGCGCTGCGCGCACACGGCGCTGACCTCGTCGTGCAGGACCTCGCCGAGCTCCTGAAGTAACCCCACACTCTTTCTCCTTTTCAGTGCGAGAGGCACCACCGTGATCCGTGAACGGGCCTACCCCGTCGATCCCTGGCACATCAGGGAGACCCGGCTGGACCTGGACCTGCTGGCTCAGTCCGAGTCCGTCTTCGCCCTGGCCAACGGCCACATCGGCATCCGCGGGAACCTGGACGAGGGTGAGCCGCACGGCCTGCCCGGCACCTACCTGAACTCGTTCTACGAGCTGCGGCCGCTGCCGTACGCCGAGGCGGGCTACGGGTTCCCCGAGTCGGGCCAGACGATGGTCAACGTCACCAACGCCAAGCTCATGCGGCTCCTCGTGGACGACGAGCCGTTCGACGTGCGGTACGGCGAGCTGCGCTCCCACGAGCGCACGCTGGACCTGCGCGCGGGCACCCTCGAGCGGATAGTGGAGTGGGTCTCGCCCTCCGGCCAGGCGATCCGGGTGCGCACCGTCCGGCTGGTGTCGTTCACGCAGCGCTCGGTCGTCGCGTTCCTCTACGAGGTCGAGCCGCTGGACCACCCCGCCCGGCTGATCCTGCAGTCCGAGCTGGTGGCCAACGAGCAGCTCCCGCCGACCAGCAAGGACCCCCGCGTCGCCGCGGTTCTGGATCACCCGCTGCAGGCCGAGGAGCTGCTGGAGCAGCGCACCGGTGGCCTGCTCGTGCACCGGACGAAGGCCAGCGACCTGCGGATGGCCGCGGCGATGGAGCACCTGGTCGAGGCGCCGGGCAAGCACGCCGTCACCACCGAGGGGCACCCGGACTGGCTGCGCACCACGGTGGCCTGCAAGCTCGAGCCGGGGCAGAAGCTGCGCGTCGTCAAGCTGGCCGCGTACGGCTGGTCGAGCAACCGGTCGCTGCCGGCGGTGCGCGACCAGGTCGGCGCCGCCCTCGCCAGCGCCCGGCTGGACGGCTGGGAGGGCCTCGTCGAGGCGCAGCGCGACTATCTCGACGCCTTCTGGGACCACTCCGACGTCAAGGTCGAGGGTGACCCGGAGGTGCAGCAGGCGGTGCGCTTCGGCCTCTTCCACATGCTGCAGGCCGGTGCCCGCGCCGAGCAGCGGCCGATCGGCTCCAAGGGCCTCACCGGCCCCGGCTACGACGGTCACACGTTCTGGGACGCCGAGACGTTCGTGCTGCCGGCCCTGACCTACACCCAGCCGTCCGCGGCCGCGGACGTGCTGCGCTGGCGGCACTCCACGTTGGATCTGGCCCGGGAGCGCGCGCAGACCCTCGGCCTGCAGGGCGCGGCCTTCCCGTGGCGCACCATCCGCGGGCAGGAGTGCTCGGCGTACTGGCCGGCCGGCACGGCCGGCTTCCATATCGGCGCCGACATCGCCGACGCCGTGCGCCGCTACGTCTCGGCCACCGGCGACTACGACTTCGAGCGCGAGGTCGGCCTCGAACTGCTGGTGGAGACCGCCCGGCTGTGGCGTTCACTTGGCCACCACGACCGGCACGGCCGCTTCCACATCGACGGCGTCACGGGCCCCGACGAGTACACGGCCGTGGTGGACGACAACATCTACACCAACCTGATGGCGCAGCAGAACATGTTCGCCGCGGCGGACGCGGCCAAGCGGCATCCCGACCTCGCCCGCAGGCTGGGCGTGGACGGCGAGGAGTCGGCGTCGTGGCGGGACGCGGCGGCATCCGTGCACATCCCGTACGACCGGGAGCTCGGGGTGCACCAGCAGTCGGAGGGCTTCACCCGGCTGCAGGAGTGGGACTTCGAGAACACCCCGCCGGAGGCGTACCCGCTGCTGCTGAACTACCCGTACTTCGACCTGTACCGCAAGCAGGTGGTCAAGCAGGCCGACCTGGTCATGGCGATGTACGTGCGCGGCGACGCCTTCACGCCGGAGGAGAAGGCCCGCAACTTCGCCTACTACGACTCGCGTACCGTGCGGGACTCGTCGCTGTCGGCGTGCATCCAGGCCGTCATGGCGGCGGAGGTTGGTCACCTCGAGCTGGCACACGACTACCTGGGCGAGGCCGCCCTGATGGACCTGCACGACCTGCATCAGAACGCCCGCGACGGCGTGCACGTGGCGTCGCTGGCCGGCTCCTGGATCGCACTGGTGGCGGGACTGGGCGGCATGCGGGACTCGGGCGGACAGCTGTCGTTCGCGCCGCGCCTGCCGAGCCGGATCAACGCCCTGGAGTTCTCGCTGCTCTGGCGCGGCCTGCGGCTGCGGGTGGAGGTGACGGCCGACGAGGTCACCTACTCGTTGCGCAACGGCGGCGGCTCGGCCCGGTTGGACCTCCTGCACCACGGCAAGGAGGTCACGATCACCCAGGTGAAGCCGGTCGTGCTCGGCATCCCGCCGGCGCCGCCGACCGACCTGCCGCCGACCCAGCCGGCCGGTCGTGCCCCGGTCCGCCGGGCCACCGGCAGCTGACCGACCCCGGCAACGAGAAAGCCCCCGTCCTCTCGCAGGGCGGGGGCTTTCTCATGGCTGGAGGATCAGAGCATCGACACGTGTACGTGGTCCGTGTGGTCGCTCGGGCCGGAGTACGACTTCCAGCCGGTCGCGGGGAACCAGATCTGCCTGTTCCAGATGACGTACAGGATGCCGAGCCGGTCGGCGTTGCGGACCAGGAACGCCATCAGGTTGTTGCCGTACTCCCGGGTGTCCCGGTTGTGCCAGGGCGCGAAGCCGCTTTTCTGCAGCGACCAGTCGCAGGCCCGGCCCTTCGGATGCTCGAACGGGCCCCCGTTGCGGTGGCAGCCGACGAACCGCTTGAAGTTCGCCTTCTTCACTTCCTTGTACATGTGGAAGGTCCGCGGGGTGACGCAGCCGCCGGTCGTCGGGTCGTTCACGCTGCACGACTCGGCGCCGAAGTCGCCGTCGGAGTTGCGCGGCGCCGCGGCGGCCACGGGCGAGTTGGCGAGCACGAAACCGCCGGTCACCGTGGTGCCGCCGACCTTCGCCAGGGCGTTCTCCGCCGACTCCTTCTGCTTCTTCATCAGGGCGAGGTTGCGCTGCTGGGCCTTGACCTCCTGGTCGAGGCGGGCCTTGGCCGCGCTGACCTGGTCGATGGCCTGGTAGAGCTCGTGCAGCTTGCCGTCGTTGAGGGCGCTGATCTCCTCGAGCGAGACCGCCTTCTTGAGGAAGCCCCGCGGGCCTTTGGCGTTCAGCAGGAAGCCCATGGTGGAGATGCCACCCCTGCGGTACTGCTGTGCCGCGACCGCGCCGACCTCGGGAAGCAGGGCGTCCCGGCGGGACTCGGCGTTCTTGACCTGGAGGGCCAGGCCGAGCTGCGTCTTGGTCGATTTCGCTACCGCCGACTTCGCCGCGACGAAACGCCGACCCGTGGAGTCGAGAACGTCGTTGAGAAGCGGATCGTCGTCGCCGTCATCGGCTGTCGACGACTTCTTGTCGTCGGGGTCGGCGCTGGCCGGAGCGGCGGGCACGAGAAGCATCGTGACCGCGACGAGCGGTGCCAGGGCGAGGACCAGCCACCGGCGGGGTCTTGCCGTCATTCAGAATCCTTCCGCGTGGCCGCCGACCGGGTTAGCTGACGGGTTCGGGACGGAAGCGATCCCTACCACGGTTAAGTGGATTCACCCCACTACTACGTGTGGTTCCCCGGCTCGCCTCGCGGCGATTAGGCGGTGGGCTGCCGGCACCTTGGGGGCGGTGCCTTCCTTGGCAGCAACCGGCGGCCAGCTTACCTGACATCGGGCCGTCTGCCAGTCTCCGCGAGGGCCAGAAAAGCGTTACCCCACAACGACTTTCCGTTACCTTTCGATGGAATGGCACGGGCCGTTAACCCATGGTGAGACATCGGTGTGAGTCGTTGCATTCCTTTCACGCCAGAATTACGCCGAGTGCTCGCATTGTTGCCCAGAGTGCGACACCTGTCGATTCTTAGCATCGATGGGTAGTGTTCGTCACGGTCTCAGAGCAGACCGCCGCCTAATCGCCGCAAGGCGAGCCGGGGAACCAACCGAGTAATGGGGTGAATCGGGTCCGCGCCGTAAGCGTGGACCGGTAGGGATCGCTTCCGTCCCGAACCCGTCAGCTAACCCGGTCGGCGGCCGACGGAAGGAAAGCACGTGAGGCTCAACCCTGTCCGCCGGCGATTAGCGACCGTGCTCGCGGCGCTCGTCGCCACCTCGGGGCTGGCGCTCGTCGCCCCGTCCCCCGCCTCCGCCGCCCCTCGTCCGCTCGCCGCGCCGGGTGATTCCGGCGACGACGGCGAGGGTGGCTCCAAGTCCCTGGTCCAGCAGCTCGAGGCGGCGTCCCGGGGCTTCGTCGAGGCCAAGGAGGCCCTGGTCCGCTCCAAGAAGCGCCAGCAGCAGTTGATCGACAAGCTCAAGGAGATCGACACCGAGCTCGGCCCCAGGCAGGCGGCGCTGGACGACATCGTCCAGCAGTCGTATCGCGTCGGGCGGCTCGGGCCGATGACCGCCCTGCTCACCGCCGACTCCACCGGCAGCATGCTGGACCGCGCGGAGATCCTCGAGACGGTCGCCGTCAAGCAGGACCGCGCGGTGCGTGACCTCAAGGACTCCCGGAGCCGGCAGGAGCGGGCGAAGACCGCGATCGACGCCGAGATCCGCGACCAGCAGCGCCAGCTCGACATCATGGCCAAGCGCAAGGCGCAGGCGGAGGGCGCGCTCAAGGCGGCCAACGCGGCGAACGGCGTCGACGAATCGTCGAGCGGCGCCGAGTCCAGCGGTGGGGGTTCCAGCGGCGGCGGCAGCAGCCTGAAGGCCGCGGCCGCGCCGCGCAACTCCGACGGCTCGCTGCCGAACCAGTCCTGCAGCGTCAACGACCCGACGACGTCCGGCTGCATCACGGGGCGCACCCTGCACGCGATGAAGGAGGCGCAGAAGGACGGCTTCACCCGCTTCGTCTCGTGCTTCCGCGAGCAGAACAGCGGCGAGCACCCACAGGGCAAGGCCTGCGACTTCGCCGCCGACAAGAAAGGCTTCGGCGGCGTCGCGACCGGCAGCAGCAGGACATACGGCGACAGGCTGTCGAACTACTTCATCAACAACGCCGGCGGGCTCGGCGTGCTCTACGTGATCTGGTTCAAGCGGATCTGGCTGCCCAGCAGCGGCTGGAAGGCGTACTCCCGGGGCAACGGCGACCCCTCGAGTGATCACACCAACCACGTGCATCTGTCGATGCGCTAGCCGGCAGGGGTGCGGGGCCTACCGCTTGACGTAGGCCTCGTACTCCTTCAGCACGTCCTCGGTCCGGCCGTCCGCCCGGATCTGCCCCGACTCGAGCCAGATGCTGCGCTCGCAGGTGTCCCGGATCGACTGCTCGCTGTGGCTGACCAGGAAGACCGTGCCGGCCTCGGCGCGCAGGTCGCGGACCCGCTGCTCGCTGCGCCGGCGGAACTTCGCGTCGCCGGTGGCCAGCGCCTCGTCGATCAGCAGCACGTCGTGCTTCTTCGCCGCCGCGATGGAGAACCGCAGCCGCGCCGACATGCCGGACGAGTAGGTGCGCATCGGCAGCGAGCTGAAGTCGCCGCGCTCGTTGATCCCGGAGAACTCGATGATGTCCTTCACCTGGGACTTCACCTGCGCCGGAGACATGCCCATCGCCAGGCAGCCAAGCACGACGTTCCGCTCGCCCGGCAGGTCGTTCATCAGGGCCGCGTTGACGCCGAGCAGCGACGGCTGCCCGGCCGCGTAGATCGCGCCCCGCTCGACCGGGAGCAGCCCGGCGATCGCCCGCAGCAGGGTCGACTTGCCGGAGCCGTTGGTGCCGATCAGGCCGACGGCCTCGCCCTTGTAGGCGACGAAGCTGACGCCCTTGATCGCGTGCACCTCGCGCAGCGTGGCCGGCTTGGCGCCGGTGACGATCCGCTTGAAGCTCGACAGCGGGCTGCCCGTTCCGGGCGTCGCGGACTGGTGTACCCGGTAGACCACGTGTGCGTCGTCGACGATGACCGTCGGTTCGCGCCGGTCGGTGCTGGAGCCGTCAGCCACGGCCGTACCCCTTCTCTCCGCGCCAGAAGTAGACATAACCACCGAGCCCGACCAGGAGCGTCCAGGCGATCGCCTGGGCCCACAGCAGCGGGGCCGACGCCGACAGCGGGACGTCCTCCATCAGCGCGTGCCGCATGAGGTCGATGAAGATCAGCATCGGGTTCGCCTCGACCACGGCCAGCTTCCAGCCGCTCAGGTGGTCGGAGAAGAGCGTGACCGGGTAGAGCACGGCGGAGCCGTAAAGCCAGATCCGCATGATGAACGGCACCAGCTGCTTGAAGTCGGCGACCTTGGAGCCCAGCCGGGCCGTCGCCATCGCGAGGCCGCCGTTGAAGATCGTCTGGAGCAGGAAGATCGGGAGGATCAGCAGCCACTGCCAGGTGATCGGCTCGCCGGAGACCAGCACGATGGCCATGAGCACGACCATCGAGGCCATCATGTTGCGAATCTCGACCATGGTGATGGCGAGCGGCAGGCTGGCCCGGGGGAAGTGCAGGGCCCGGATCAGGCCCATGTTGGCGCTGATCGCCTGGATGCCGCCCTGCACCACGGATTGGGTGAATCCGAAGATGAAGACGCCGGTGCACAGGTAGGCGATGAAGTTGTCGACGCCTCTCTGTGCGTCCAGGACCACGCCGAAGATCACGTAGTAGACGGCCGCGTTGATCAGCGGTGTCAGCACCTGCCAGAAGACGCCGAGCTTGGTGCGGCCCAGCGTCGAGGAGACCTTGGCGTTCGCGTACGACGCGATGAAGTGCCGGTAGGACCAGAGTTGCCGCGAATAGTCCGGCAGGCTGGGCAGCTTGCCGGCGGCGCTCAGGCCGTGCCTGCGGGCCAGCTCCTTGAGCGTGAGGCCGGTTTCGGAATCGGCGACCGCCGTAGGGGGCATGGGGTGGCGCTCCGATCTGGTCGGTCCGATAGGGGCCGAGGACCTGGTTGATTCGTCCGGGGACACAGGTACAAGTGTGCGCGATGAAACGGCGTCGTATCGACGCTGACCCGAAAGTATCCGAACGAGCGCCGGAACGCAACCGTTGCGTCCTCGCGTATAGTGAGACCGTGGCAACAGCGAAACGTGCACCCGCCGGAGCGGCGGTGCTCCGCGGGGACATCACCGCGGCCATCCGGAATGCGGTAATGAACGAGCTGGCCGAGGTCGGCTACGGGCGGCTCTCCATCGAGGCAGTGGCCCGCCGTGCCGGTGTCGGCAAGACGGCGATCTACCGCCGGTGGAGCAACAAGCTCGAAATGGTACTCGAGATAGTGTCCGCGGTGGCGGAGCGTAGCGTGCCGATGCCCGACACCGGAAGCTTCGCGGGCGATCTGCGACTGCTGATGTTCATCGTCAGCAAGGCCCTGGGGCACCGCATCGCGTCGCAGATCATCCCCGACCTGATGGCCGAGGCGGCGCGCAACCCGAAGATCGCCGAGACGCTGCAGGGTGCGCTGCGCACCCATCAGCAGGCCGTCGGCGAGAAGATCGTCGGCCAGGCCGTCACCCGCGGGGAACTGCCCGCGGGCACCGACGCCGACCTGGCGGTCGATCTGATGCTCGGTCCGCTGTACTGGCGGCTGGCGGTCTCCCGCACCCCGATCGACGACGACTACCTGGAGAAGCTCAGCGCCGCGGTCATCGCCGCGCTCAAGGCCGGCCGGCCGGGCTAGGGGGCCGCGTTCAGCAGGTCGAGCGCGCTGTGCTGGCAGGAGTGGTTCGTGCCCGTGTACGGGCCGGCCCAGTGGCTGCCGTACGCGTCGAAGCCGGTCCGGCTCCTGGCGTACGCGGAATCGGCCTGACGCCGCAGGTAGGCGTCGTAGGGGCGGCCGACCGCGGCGTTCAGCACGCCGAGCCCGCGGACGAACGCGCCCTTGAACGAGACGCCGTCGCCGGCGCACTGGTCGGGCTCGTTGGGTTCGCGCAGGATGCCGCCGCTGTTGAGGTACGTGCTCGTGGTGGCCGCGTCGCCGACCCGGCGGGCGACCGCCAGCGCATTCGCATCCCCGGTCAGCCTGTTGAGCTGGACCAGCGCGTTGATCAGTACGCCCTGGTTGTAGGTCCAGGTGACGTCGCCGTTGTTTCGGCAGGTGCCGAGGTTGACGCCGTCGTTTACCAGGTTCGAGCTGTTGATCATTCCGGTGCTCTGGAACCAGGCCCAGCCGGCCTGTGCGCGCCCGCGGTAGACGCCGTCGCCGCCGATGCGCTGCGACAGGGCCGCGTTGAGCTGGATGTAGAGGCTGTTGGCGATGGCGTTCTTCACGGTCCGGTCGGTGCGCCAGTAGATGCCGCCGCCGCAGCGGGTGTCCCAGTAGCCGAACATGTGGTCCGCGTCGGCCCGGGCGGTGTTCAGGTAGCGGCTGTCGCCGGTGCGGTCGTACGCGGCCACCCAGGCGAGTCCCCACCAGCCGGTGTCGTCGAGGTACTCGTTGCGGAACTGCCCCTGCCGGGCGTTGATCTGCTTGTCGTACGTCGCGGCGATCGCGTAGTCGTAGCTGTGCATGCCGCTGATCCGGCTGTTGTCGATCAGGGCGGTGAGCGCGTTGGCGCCGGTCCACCAGCCGTTGGTGTCGAACAGGCCGGTGCCCTGGTCGAAGCGCATCATCAGCGCGGTGGCCGCGGCCGTGCGCCGGTCCCAGGCGTTCCAGTTGCTCCGGGCCCAGCCGGTGCAGGTGAGCTCGGGGCGGTCGCCGGCCTTGCCGCAGGCGCGCAGCACGCCGACGCGGCGGGCGCCCCAGTCGTCGACGTTGAACATGCCGGTGCGCCAGCCGCCGGCGCCGGCGGGAACCGTCGTGTCGCCGATCCGGCTGTCGCCCTGCCAGGTGCGGCCGCCGTCGAAGGAGCGGTCCAGCCACACCTGGTCGCCGGGCTGTCCGTTCTCGACGGTCGCCCAGATCATCGCGTCGGCGTCGTTGACGTGGACTTTGAACGAGCGGCCGTACAGGACGCCGCTGGTCGCCACCCGGTCGCCGGGGGAGAGCACGGGGTCGCGGCCGTCGCAGTACCGGTTGCAGACGGTGGCCGCCTGAGCGGCCGAAACGGCCTGGAGCTGGAGCAGGACGGTGGCGGTCGCCGTGGCGGCCGCCAGCCACTTGGTACGCATGGGGACACCTCCGTGCCGGGGGATGCACCTGGGGTATCAGTTAATAAAGTACACATATTGTTAACAGTCAATGGCTCGCGGAGGAATTCGCGAGCGGCGCACATGATCGATTGGCTCGCCGGGTCCTACCCGGCCCGGCCGCGCGCCGGCGGCGCGGGTGGTCTTCCACGCCTCCCCTAAGCCATTCATGATCGGGGCCGAAGGTTGGTGCATGCGGTTCATGAAGGTCCTGCTCCCGCTGCTGGCCTTGCCGGTCGCGCTGGGCGGGTGCGGCCTGCTCGGGATGGGCTCGGCGACGCCGGAGGCGTCCGCGACCCCGACACCCGGCGACACCTGGCTCGTCGTGGCCAGCGGCAGCCCCACGCCGAGCCCGAACCCGTCGTTCTCCGGATCGCGGCCGCCCGCGCTACCGCCCGTGTCGTTCCTGCCGGTCGACCCGGCGTGCGCGAAGGACAACAGCATGGTCCGGGAGGGCCAGGCGCTGATTCCGCTCAAGGTGGTGCCCGGCCCCGGCCGGCTGACCGTGACCTGGCCGCGGCAGTACCAATCCGACTACCGGGTCACGGCCGTCAAGCAGCCGCTGGTCTCCGGTCACCAGCCGGAGTACTCCTGGCAGAGCGTCCCGCCCGGCACCGGCTGCACGATCACCGCCACGATCACCGGGCTCAAGAAGGGCACGCCGTACATCGTGTGGCTGGACGCTCCCAACACCGGCTACGAGCGGGACGGCACGCGGCGTCCGTACAGCGGCCGTTCGGGCGTGGTCTTCCCCGGGTGAAGCTAGGCCGCGGTGGTGTTGCGGCCGCTCCACTTGGCCGCGTAGAGGCGGCCGTCGGCCGCCCGGAACAGGGCGTCGCCCGTCATGCCGGGTGACCAGGCGGCGACGCCGACGCTCACCGTCAGCCGGGCCTCCGGCAGGACCTTCGCCACCGCCACCGCGGAACGGATGCGCTCGGCCACCTCGCGCCCGGCCGTGCGGTCGCCGCGCAGGAAGATCACGAACTCGTCGCCCGCGTAGCGGACCGCCTCGTCGCCCGCGCGGCAGTGCGCCCGCAGGATCGTCGCCACCTCGCGCAGGGCGCGGTCGCCCGCGCTGTGCGAGTACGCGTCGTTCACCGCCTTGAAGTGGTCCAGGTCGATGAGGAGCAGGGTCAGCGGCCCGCGGTCCACCCGGCCGTCCACCTCGGCGATCAGCAGGTCGAACCTGCGCCGGTTACCCAGGCCGGTCAGCGGATCCAGCATGACCTCCCGTTCGGCCCGGGCGTGTGCCGCCTCGATCTCCTCGCGCTGGCCCGCCTGGCGCAGCATCGCCAGTCGCTGGAGTCTCAGCCGCCACAGCTCGCGCACCTGACCCTCGACCGTCTCGAACAGATCCCGGCTGGGCTGCCCGTCGTCGAGTTCGAGCGCCGTCAAGGCGAGTTCGAAACGGATGATCGGCCGTTCGTCCGGGCGGCAGCCGTACTCGCTCAGGTCGCGGGCGGCGATGAACTCGCGGCGCGACTCGTGCAGCAGCCCGTGCGCGCGCAGGCTGATGCCCAGCGCCAGGTGCGCCATCCGGGCGTACTGGTAGGTCTCGCCGGTGCGCAGCGGCATGACCGCCTCCCGGGCCAGCCGCTCCGCCTCCGCCGTGTCGCCCAGCTTGGCCAGCGCGAGGGCGTGCGCCGCCATGATGTGGGTGTCCGGCCGGTGCTCCAGCCGGCGGCGGGTGATCTCCGCGCTGCGACGCAGCCGGCTGCGTGCCTCCTCGGTCCGGCCGACGTGCGCCAGGCGGAGCCCCCAGTAGAGCAGCGTCACCGCGTGGACCAGGTCGAACGACGACGCCGGGCGGTTCGGTGCGTCGTCCTTGCACAGCTGGTCGTAGGCCGCGGCGGCGGTCTCGTACATCTCCGCGACGGTTGCCGCCTCGGCGTACGAGCACATCGCCGAGCGGTGCCGGTCGCCGCCGGCCGGACCCGAGCTCAGCAGGACCCCGGCCCGGGCGAGGTTGCGCATGCAGTCGACGTAGTGCCCGCGCAGCAGGTGCAGCTGGGCCAGGTCGCAGAGGGTCTTGGCCTCGTTCAGCAGGGATCCCGCGGCGTGCAGGAGTTCCTCGCCGAGGAGCGTGGCCTCGCCGATCCGGCCCATCGCGAGCAGGGCGTACATCTTTCCCTGGGTGAGGAAGCGGGCCGTCTTCGCGTCGCCGACGACCCGGGCGATGACCAGGTACGCGTCGGCCGCCGCGATCGCCTGCTGGGCCTGGCCGTGCTCGGTCATCCGGTGTACCCGCTGGGCCAGCAGGTGCAGCGGGCCGTACGCGGTGACCGGCACCGGCAGCCGGCCGTGCGGTGAGATCCAGTCCGCCATCACCCAAGTATCAGCCGTTCACTGCCCAAGTAAATGTGCACGACCGATCGGCCTGGCTACGCCGGCCGGCATCTGTCCAGTTTGCTACACACAGGGCGACGCATCGCGTGCGTATGGTTACTTATGGCGTACGCCGGTTCGGGTCGGCGCAGGGCCGCCACCTGGGCCCTCGCGGTCGAGGTCCTGCTCGCGGGCGTCGCCATCGGTACCGGAGTCGTGCGCCACGATTCGCTGGGCCCCGACTACGTCGACATCGAGGACGTCGCCGCCCGCCCGCCCGACGTCGGAGCCGGCTCGTTCACCTGGGACTGCGGGCGCAACGAGATCGGGCATCGCAACGCCGCCAACGTCGTCGTGACGCCGGACCGGCCCGGGCCCGCGCATCACCTGCACGACTACATCGGGAACCTGTCCGTCGATGTCGGATCGACCGTACGCACGCTGGCCGGAGGCGGCACCACCTGCGGTAACGGCGACGAGTCCACTTACTACTGGCCGGTGCTGCGCATCGTCGGCCCCGATGACGGCCCGCACGGCGGCGCGGTGCAGGTGCCCGTCTCGCTCACCCTCACGTACCACGGCAACGCGCGCGGCCCGGTGGTCGAGATGCCGTGGCTGCTGCGGGGGGCCGCCGGCGACGCGTACGCCGTCACGAACGGCGGGGCCCGGGCCGTGCCGGTCTGGAGTTGTTCGGGTAGTCCGGACCGGTGGGCGACGCGTTACGTGATCTGCCCAGGCTCCGAGCGGGTGCTGCGGGTCTTCGACTTCCCCAGCTGCTGGGACGGCCGCCGGGCCGACAGCGGCGACCACCGCCAGCACCTGGTCTTCCCGGCGCCGGGCGGTGGCTGCCCGATCTCGACCTTCGCGGTGCCCCGGCTGCGGATCGTCGCCGCGTACGCCATCGCGAAGGGCACCCGGTACCGGATCGACTCGTTCGAAGGGCAGCGGCACAGTCCGCTCACCGATCACGCGTTCTTCGTCAATCTGATGCCGAGTGCCCTGATGCGCGAGATCGTGCGCTGCCTGAACGCCGGGCTGCGATGCTAGCCGTGCTGGCCGGCTCGCTCAGTACCCGTCGCCGGTCGGGGCGTCGTTGCCGCCCGTGCCCCCGGCGGACTCGGGCAGGGCGCCGGTCTTGCCGCCCTTCGGGTTGATCGCGAACCAGGTGCCCTTGACGCCCTGGCCCAGGATGTCGCCGGCCTTCGCGTCCTTCGCGAAGTAGTAGACCGGCCAGCCGTTGATCGTGACCTGGCAGTGGCCGTCGGCGCGCTCGACGTACCCGATGATCTTGGGGTCGATGCCCTTGGGATAGATCTTGCCGGGCGACTTGATCAGGAGCGGCGGCCAGGCCTTGGCGCAGTCGCCGTTGCAGGTCGCCTTCGGCGGCTTCGCGGAGTCCTCGTCGAAGCGGTACAGCGTGCGGCCGGCGCCGTCGGTGACGTAGGTGCCGATCACCTTGTTCTCGGCCGTCTCCAGCTCGACGGTCTTGCTGCCCTTGCGGACGTCGCTGGGCGGAGTGATCTTCTTGTCCGATTCGCCGCTGAAGATCTTCACCCACTTCTGGGTCTTCGCGACCGTCGGCTCGGGGATCGGCTGCGCCGGCGGGTCGGGCGTCTCCTCGGCCGCGAGCTGCTCGGTGTCGACCGCCGGCGCGGGCGGGGCGGTCGGGTCGGCCGTGGGATCGGCGGGCGCGTCATCCTCGGCGGCCACGTAGCTCACCGCGGTCGATACGCCGGTGCCCGTACACGCGGTGAGGCCAAGAGCGCTGGTCAGTGCCACTGCGGCTATGGCGATACGGCTGCGCTTCATGATTCCCCCTGAAAGTGAGCAAGTACGCCACCCACACGTGGACCGCTCCGATCCGGTTCACCCGTAAATTTGTCTGAACCGTTTATGACGCAGCCACGTGTGACTGGAGTCAGACCGACGAAACGGGGGTCGAGGGTGGCCGGGCCAGCGCTCCGTCCGGCCAGCCTCGGCATGAAATCCGCCGTCACCGGGGGGAAGAGATGCCGGGGTTGAGACTCCAACGTCGCCGGGAGGTGGCCGATGAAGCACTGGTCAGGTCCTTGTTCCAGGAACACGGGGCGGCGATGCTCGCATATGCGACGCAGCTGACCCGGGACCGGGCCGCAGCCGAGGACGTGGTCCAGGAGGCGCTCGTGCGTGCCTGGCGACATCCCGACAGCCTGGTGAACGGCAAGGGTTCGGTACGCGGCTGGCTGCTCACGGTGGTCCGCAACATCGTCACCGACCAGGTCCGCGCCCGGAAGGCCCGGGCGACCGAGGTCCGGGAGAGCCCGATCGAGGCCGCGGTGGAGGGCGACCACGCCGAGCAGGTGGTCAACTCCATGGTGGTCGTGGACGCGCTCAGCCGGCTCTCTGCCGAGCACCGCGAGGTCCTGGAGCAGGTCTACCTGCTCGGCAGCACGGTCGCGGAAGCGGCCAAGACGCTGGGCATCCCGCCCGGGACGGTCAAGTCGCGTTCCTTCTACGCCCTTCGGGCACTACGCGAGCTCCGGTCGCTGAATGTAGCCGGAACGGAACGGTCTGCCTCATGAAGACTAATCACGAGGACCTCGCCGGCTACCTGACGAAGTCACTGGACGCGGAGCAGCTGCGGGAGTTCGAGGAGCACCTCGCCGGCTGCGCCGAGTGCCGGGCCGAGGCGGAATCCCTGCAGGAGTGGACGATGGCACTCGAGGCCGTGCCCGAGGCGATGCTGCTTGACGGGCCGCCCGAGGGCGGTGACCTGCTGTTGCAGCGCACGCTGCGGCAGATCCGTGGCGAGTCCGCCGGGAGGCGGCATCGGCGGACCGCGCTGGTAGGCGCGGCCGCGGCCGTCGTGGTCGCCGCCGCGATCGCCTCGGGTGTCGTGGTCGGCCGGACGACCGCGGGCCCGGGGACACCGGAGGCGCTGCCGACGCGCACGGTGGTGCCGACGACCATTCCCGGCACGAAGACCGCGACCGCCCTCGACCCGGACACCGGGGCGCGGATCACCGTTGCGGTGGCGCCGGCGCCCGGCTGGGTGCGGATCAAGGCCGCGGTCGTCGGCATCCCGGCCGGCGAGCGGTGCCGGCTCGAGGTCGTCGCCGCGGACGGCAAGTCGGTCCTGGCGGGCAGCTGGGTGGTCTCCGAGAAGGGCGCGGACGAGGGCACCACCCTTGACGGCAGCGCGCTCGTGCCGCCGGACCAGGTCGCGTCGGTCCGGGTCGTCACCGAGACCGGCAAGCAGTACACCAGCGTCGACGTCTGAGCCCGGGGCCGGTCCGCCAGGACCGGCCCCGGGTGCGTCACGAACCTTCGCCGTCCGTCACGTACCGGGCCAGGCCGTCGACCAGCATGTCCAGGCCGAACTCGAAGCGTTCGTCGCCCGAGCCCGACGTCAGGGTCTTGGCGTGGGCGCGGATGTTCGGGAAGCGGTCCGCCGGCAGGTCGCCGTAGAAGTCGGCGAGCTGGGTGACGAAGCCCTCGAAGTACTCCCGGGTGTCCTGGCCCTCCCGCAGGTTCTGCATGTGCAGCGAGTTCTCGTAGGCGTCGGCGACGATGTACAGGAACAGCCGGTCCAGTGACCAGGCCGCCACCTGCGGCGGCACCCCGCCGGCCAGCATGATCGTCAGCATCCCCTCGGACAGCCGCAGCGCGTTCGGGCCGCTCGGCACGGTGGCGAGCGCGGCCCGGGCGATGTTGTTGTACCTCGTCATCACCGCGTGGCTGTGTCGGGCCATCTCCTTGATCTGCTCCCGCCAGCGGACCGGCTCCGGCTCGGGCACCTCGACCTCGGCGCAGATCCGGTCGAACATCAGCTGAAGCAGCTCGTCCTTGTTGGCCACGTGCGCGTAGAGGCTGGACGCGCCGGTGTCGAAGACGGCGGCGATCCGGCGCATGCTCACCGCCTCGATGCCCTCGACCATGACTATCCGCAGGCCCGCGTCGACGATCTGGTCCTGGGTCAGCGGGGCCTTGGCGGCGCGGGGGCGCTTGGCGACGGCGCGGCGCCAGGGGGGAAGTGGGATTTCGCTCATCGGCGTACAGCGTACTTGACGCGAACGGTGTTCGTCGGTAGAACGGTGTTCGTTACATCAGAACACCGTTCCGGGGGAGGAACTGATGCAAGCCGTGCTGGAGAAGGCGTCCGAGACGCCGTACCGATGGCGGTGGGTCGCGCTCTTCGTGATCCTCGCCGTCGAGGTCATGGACCTGCTCGACTCGCTGGTGACCACGATCGCCGGTCCGGTGATCCGCGCGGAGCTGGGCGGCTCGCTGAGCCTGATCCAGTGGCTCGGCGCGGTCTACACGCTGTCCATGGCGATCGGCCTGCTCACCGGCGGGCGGCTCGGCGACATCTACGGCCGGCGCCGGATGTTCATCATCGGCGCCGTCGGCTTCACCCTCGCCTCGCTGCTCTGCGCCCTGGCCTGGGCGCCGGGGGTGCTGATCGGCGCCCGCGCGGTGCAGGGCCTGTTCGGCGCGCTGATGCTGCCGCAGGGCCTCGGCATGATCAAGCAGATGTTCTCGCCGTCGGAGCAGGCCAAGGCGTTCGGCGCCTTCGGGCCGGTCATGGGCCTCGGCGCGGTCGGCGGCCCGATCCTGGCCGGCTGGCTGGTCGACGCGGACTACTTCGGCACCGGCTGGCGCATGATCTTCCTCATCAACCTGCCGCTCGGCATCTTCGCCGTGGTCGGCGCCGTCCGGTTCCTGCCCGAGTTCCGCAGCGAGCGCACGCCCCGGCTCGACCTCGTCGGGGTGGCGCTGGCGGCGGTCGGCGCGTTTCTGCTGCTCTATCCGCTCGTGCAGGGCCGCGAGCTGGACTGGCCGGCCTGGGTCCTCGTCATGCTGGCGCTGGGCGTGATGGTCTTCGGCATCTTCGGGGTGTACGAGTCACGTCGCGAGCGCCGCGGCCTCGACCCGCTGGTGACGCCCAGCCTGTTCCGAAAGCGGGCCTTCACCGGCGGTCTGCTGCTCGGCCTGTTCTTCTTCGCCGCGCTGATCGGCACCGGCCTGGTCTTCACGCTCTACCTGCAGGTCGGCCTCGGCTACTCGCCGCTCAAGGCGGGCCTGACCACGCTGCCGCAGGCGATCGGCACGGTGGCCGGCTTCGTCGCGGCCGGCGCCGGGCTCAGCGAGCGTCTCGGCCGCAAGCTGCTGCTGATCGGCACGGTCATCATGGGCCTCGGCACGATCGGCGTCGCCGTGACCGTGCAGGTGGCGGGCGCGGACATCACGCCGTGGCACCTGATTCCGGCGCTCGTGCCCCTGGGCGTGGGCATGGGCCTGGCGATGGCACCGTTCTTCAACATCGTCCTCGCCGGCGTGGACGACGAGGAGACCGGCTCGGCGTCCGGCGCGCTCACCTCGGTGCAGCAGCTCGGCGGCGCGTTCGGCATCGCCGTGCTGGGCACGATCTTCTTCGGGATGCTGCCCGGCGCGGTCGGCGATCACGTGGACCCGGCGGGTCTGCGCCCGGCCCTGACCGCGGCGGCCGTGCCGGCGGAGGCACAGCCGGCGGTGGTCGCCGGAATCCGAACCTGCCTCGAGGACCGCGCGGCGCAGGACGACCCGTCCGCACAGCCGGAGTCGTGCCGGACGGCCGAGGAGAGCGGTGCCTCGCCCGCCGTCGGCGCGTACGCGCTCCAGGCCGTGCACGCCGGCTTCCGGGACGCCACCGTCGGCGCCCTGAACGTCGCCCTGCTGATGCTGGTGGCCGCGTTCGGGCTCGCGTTCCTGCTGCCGCGGCAGGCGCGCCCGGACGCCGAGGGCCACTGACGGACAGCGTCGTGGTGGCGGCGCTTGATGGTGTTCGCCATCAAGCGCCGCCGCCACGACGCGGGCTCAGACGGTCGGGAGGCCCGCCGCCTGCCAGGCCTTGAAGCCGCCCTCGAGATCCGTGGCCCGCAGCAGCCCGAGATCCTGCAGCGCCGCCGCGGCCAGGCTGCTCGTGTAGCCCTCCTGGCAGGTCACGATCACCTCGAGGTCGTAGCGGGTGAACGACAGCCGCGCGTCGCTGCGCGGGTCCAGGCGCCACTCGAGGACGTTGCGCTCGATGACGATCGCGCCGGGGATCTCGCCGTGCTCGGCGCGCTGGGCCGCCGGGCGGATGTCCACCAGCACCGCGCCGCGGCCGACGGCCCGGTACGTCTCGTGCGGGCCCAGCCGCACGATCCGGGCGCGGGCGCCGGCCAGCAGCTCGTCGATGCCCCGCGAACCGTGCGGCGGGGCGGCGAAGACCGGTGCGGTGCGCAGCAGCGGGGTGTTCACCACTGTGCCCCCGCCCGCTCGACGGCGACGACGTCCAGGCCGGCGTCGCCGATCCGGTAGCGGGTCATGGTGCTCAGCGCGGGCCCGTACGCGTGGATGCTGATCGCCGGGCGGTTCGAGCGGTTGGTGATCCGGTGGATGTGCCGGGTGCCGAAGCGGCGGCCGGCACCCTCACCCAGTTCCCGGGAGGTGATCCGCGGCAGCCCGCCGGGGCCGGTGTCGACCGTGTCCTCGGTCAGGGCGCCGGAGTAGACGTGGAACGCCCCGGCCGAGCCGCCGTGGTCGTGCAGGTCGGTGCCCTGCCCGGGCAGCCAGGTCAGCAGCCACACCTCGTGGTCGGGCTCCTGCGCCAGCCGGTGGTACCAGCGCTCGAACGCGTTGAAGCGGGGCGCGACCGGCCAGGCATCCGGGTCGGCGGCGTATCGGGTGGCGGTGGCGAGATGGTCGAGGCGGATGTCGACGGCGGTCACTGCTGCTCCTCGCTTTGTATATATAGCCTATCAGTTCTATAGGTTTACCCCCACAGTACGGCCGGTGCCGGACGACGCGCGGGGAGAACCGGGAAACCGGCGATCAAGGCCGGCGGAAGTACCCGAAGGGGGCGCGGAAAGCGCAGATCAGCGCGGACAGCGCGCGCTGGCGCAGCGCGCCAGGTCGATCACCCGGCGGGCCGTGAGGAGGAGACCCTGCCGCTGCATGATCCCATCGTCGCCGCGAGCCGGGGGCAAATCAAACCTGTACCAGAATGCGGGAATGAAGATCGTAGGGCCGGCGCGGCTCACCACCAACCGCGGCGCTTGGCCCAGGTGAGCAGCAAAGTGGACATGATCGCCATAACCGTCAGCACCGCCAGCAACTGGGGTACCCGCGTGTGATCATTGACGATGATGTTCATGCCGTATACGGACGAGAGCGCCGTGATCGGTAGCGTCACGACCGCGATCACCGCGAGGCGTTCCGCGGCAATGGTCATTTTTGTCTCCGCTCGCGCGCGATAGAACTCGATCACGCCTTGCAGATATTCGCGCTCGCCGTCGGCCAGGGCGCGGATTCGCGTCAATTGATCGGCGACGTCGGTCACCAGTGGAAGATCATTTTCCGACACCCGTTTTCCCAGTGTCGCGATTCGGCCGTAGACCTCGGCGCCGAGGGCGCCCATCGTGCGGACGGCGAGCAGCCCGTGCCGCGCCTGGAACAGTTCCTCCAGGAATTCCTCCGGGTTGCCCATGTGGCCGCCGGTCACCCGCTGCTCCAATTGCCAGACCTCGCGGGTCACGTCCTCGATGAGCACCTCAAGGGTGTGCACCAGCGCCGTGGTGATCGAATATGACAACTCGTACGGCGTGCCCGGGCGCAGCCGTCCGGCCTCGATGCGGCGCCGCACCGCCGCGGTCTCGCGGAGCGCGACCCCGGGGTCGACCGAGGGATTGAGTGGTCCGTGCACGGTCACGACGTATTTATCGCCGATGATCTGATCGAGCTCGATGTAGTGGACATGGCCGGAAGGTCCGCGTTCCGGTCCGTGCAGTATCAGCAGTTGCTGATGCGGGTAGACGCGGACGCGTGGGACCCGGTTGCGTTGCAGGCAATCGCGTACGGCGAGCGGATGGCAGTCGAGAACGTCGGTGAGGAGCATGATCGCTTCCTGGCTGCACTCGGGAATGTCCACCCAGATCAGCGCCGCGTCGCGTGCGAGTAAAGCCTCGACTGCGGACACAGGGTGCGTTTCGACGCCCTTGTCCGTCAGCAGCAGAACCTCGATGCCGCCCATGTGAGTCACGCTAGACCCGAAAGAGCCTCACAGTGGTTAGCCTCTTTCAGAACAGTGAGCGAAAATATTCCCCACAGCTACGGCGCGAACACGCACCGTCGACCACTTTGGTCAATGAACCACCGGATCGGCCCACGGACTCAGCCGTTCAGGCGGAAAGGCCGCTCGACCCGCGCGGACGGTATTCAGAACGTTATATGGTCCGTCTGCCGCTGAGAGCCGGTGTTGGGGCTTCCCCCGCCCACCGCCGCAGAGCCCCCGATGAACGAGGACGGACACGTGTCGAACTCAAGCCGCGGTTTGCTCGCCGCCGGCCTAGCCGCAGCCGTAGTCGGTGCCACGGGGGCCGTCTGGACCCTGAACGCGAGCGCCGCAGAGACACCCGAGGCGGAGATCCCGGCCTCGACAACGGCTGTGGCCGCCGAGGACCCGGCTCTCGTACCACCGGCTCCAGTACCGCCGGCGCTCCTGCCCTGGGGCGAGCGCCCCCACAAACTCAAGCTTGGCAAGCCCGGCGCGAGCAGCGCCGCCCTCGCGGCCGCCGGTGCGGACGCCGCGGCCGCGGACACGAGCGGCTCGCGGGTGCCGGTGCCCGGGTTCGCGCCGAAGGGCCGCACCGGCAAGAGGGTGCTCAAGTCGATGAGGACGACGCTCGTGCCGCCGGCCCCGCCGGGCTCGGCCAAGGCTGCCGAGGACAGGGTAGTCAAATTCCACTACGCCGACGGTCGTCAGGTTGCGGAGGCCGACGGCAGCTGGGCGAACCTGCCCGTCCACAGGCCGAAGCTGGCCGGCGACGACTACCACACGCTCGTGGAGTTGGCGGTGCAGTCCGCCGACGAAAAGCAGAAAGTCGAGGTGGGCTGGCACATCGACCGCTCGGTCAACGGGGACGATGACCCGCACCTCTTCGTCTTCTACTGGAAAGACGACAAGCCCACCTGCTACAACGCCTGCGGCTTCACGCCGTACGAGAAGGCGTCGATCGCGCCGGGCGCCACGCTGCCGTTCATCGAGCCCCTGCCCGGCGAGCCGCCGGTCGGCGTGCCGAAGCGCTTCGGCATCCAGCACTCCGGCGGGGCCTGGTGGGTCGCGTACGACTCGGAGTGGATCGGCTTCTTCCCCGACCGCAACTGGGACGGCAAGTACACCAAGGCCGGCCTCATCCAGTGGTTCGGCGAGGTAGCGTCCCCCCGCTCGAGGCCCTGCTCCCAGATGGGCAACGGACTGCCGGCCAACGACATATACGCCGCCCGCGTCGGCAGCATCAGCCTCACCAACGGGCCGGACGTCAAAGTCACGTTCCCGCAGCGCCCCAACCCTGACTACACCAAGGAGCTCGTGCCTCCGAGTGAACGGACGTTCCGCTACGGCGGCCCGGGATCGAAAGCAGCGGACTGCTCCTGATCGCCTACCTCACGAAGACGCCCGATCCCCGTCGTGGGATCGGGCGTCTTTTGCGGCGGCCTGATCGAACCAGCCGCCCGCCACCGGGGTACAACGAGGCGGTGGGCAGGGAGGGGACAGCGGATGAGCCGACGGGGAAGTCCCGACGAGGAGCAGATGACCGCGCTCTACACCGAGCACTACGCGGTGCTGCTCAGCTTCATCGCCCGCTACGTGCGGGACCGGCACAAGGCCGAGGACCTCGTGCAGGAGACGCTGCTGCGCGCGTGGCGGCACATCGACCACCTCGAGCCCGATCCCGTACGCACCCGCTCCTACCTGCTGACCATCGCCCGCAACGTGGTCACCAACGCGTGGCGGGCCGAGCAGCGCCGGCCGCACCTGGTGGCGGACGAGGCCGCCGTCGAGTCGGTGCCGTCCGCCGACAACGTCGATCAGCTCGTCGAGGGCTGGCTGGTCGCCGAGGCGCTGGAGCGGCTCTCCGAGGATCACCGGGCCGTGGTGCAGGCGATGTACTACGAGGGGCAGACCGTGGCCGACGCGGCGCGCAGACTCTCGGTGCCCGAGGGCACGGTCAAGTCGCGCGCCTACTACGCGGTGCGGGCGCTGCGGCAGGCGTTCGAGGAGATGGGGGTGCTGCGATGAGCACCGACCACGACGAGTCGCGCCGGCTGCTCGGCGGCTACCTGCTCGGAGGGCTGGACGCCGCCGACACCGATCGCCTGGACGCACACCTGCTGCGCTGTGATGAGTGCCGGGACACGTTGGACCGGCTCGCGCCCGTACCGGAGCTGCTGCGGTCGCTGGAGAACGCGGCGCCGATCGCCGTGGCGGCCGGCACCCGGCCCAGCCCCGCGCGGATCGAGAGCCTGCTTGTCAAGCTGCGCGCCGAACGGTCGCGGGGGCGCCGCCGCGTCCTCGGCCGCCGGCTGATGGCCGCCGCGGCCGTCGTGCTGGTCGTGGCCGGCGCGGTCGGCTTCATCGTCACCTGGAACCCGGAGCGCACGCCCGCCCCAACGCCGACGGCGGCGCCGAGCCAGCCGCTGCTCACCGCCGACTTCGAGCCGGCGGCCGGCAGCGGGCTGACCGGCCGGGCCGTGCTGACCGGCAAGACCTGGGGCGTCTCCATCGACCTGAGCGTGTCGAAGCTGCCGGGACGCGGCCCGTTCGTCTGCCGGGTCAGCGACGCCGACGGCCTGGTCGAGCAGGCCGCGGTCTGGGGGCCGACGCCGAGCGGGAACGCGCGCGTGACCGGCGCGAGCTCGATTCAGCTGCGCAACGTCCACGCCGTCGCGGTGGCGGACCGGGACGGCCACCTGCTGGGGACCGCGCGGGTGAACTGAGGGTCAGCGCCGGCCGGTGGGGCCGTAGAGCCGCTCGCGCTGAGCCTGCGGGAGCGAGCAGGCCGCGGTCCCGCCCGGCAGCAGGTGGCGGTGCCCCGACACCCAGCGGTACGCCGGCCACGCCAGCAGGCCGACCGGCCGCAGCTGCAGGGCCCGGCCCGGCACCTCCCACAGCCGTCCCGCGTCGCGGAGCAGCAGCGCGATCGCGTCCGGTCCAGAGGCGACCGAGCCGTCGGTGCCGACCCACTGCACCGCCTCCTCGACCTGCTCCAGGCTCAGGCCGAGGCGGTCGAGGTCGGCGAACTGCCACGGCACGACGGTCGCGCGCGACGGGACGCGGCGCTCGATGAATCGCGCGCACGTCGTGCAGAACGCGCAGTCACCGTCGTACACGAATGTCGCCTTTTCCATGCGCCCATCCTGTCAGGTCACGCGCCGCAGCTTCACCAGGTAGGTCTGTGCCACGACCACGACGGCGAGGAAGGCACCGCTGATCACCTGCTGGTAGCTGCTCGGCACGTTGCCGACCTGATTGATCATGTTCTGGATCACGCCGAGCAGCAGGACGCCCGCGATCGTGCCGGCGATCGTGCCGGCACCACCGGTCAGCAGCGTGCCGCCGATGACGACCGCCGCGATCGCGTCGAGCTCCATGCCCGTGCCGAGCACCGTGACGCCGGAGCCGAGCTTCGCCGCGTTGATCGCGCCCGCCAGGCCCGCCAGCAGGCCGGACATCACGTAGACCCAGACCTTGGTGCGGCGCACCGCGATGCCCATCAGGCTGGCCGCGTCCTCGCTGCCGCCGACCGCGTAGACGGCGTGGCCGAACCGGGTACGCGACAGCAGCACCATGCCGAGGGCGAAGACGGCCGCGACCAGCCAGACCGGATAGCCGATGCCGAGGAACGAGCCGGTGCCGAAAGCGCGGAACGCGTCGTCCTCGACCAGGTAGGTCGTCGAGCCCTCGTCGCTGATCGCCCGCATCAGGCCGCGGGCGCCGAGCAGCGCGGCCAGCGTCACGATGAACGGCGCCATCCGCGTGTACGCGATCAGGGCTCCGTTGAGGACCCCGATGAGCCCGCACACCGCGAGCGGCGCGAGGAATGCGGGAAGCAGCCCCCACTGCGACGCGTACGCGGAGACGACCCCGCCGAGCACGTAGAGCGAGCCGACCGACAGGTCGATGCCGCCGGTGATGATCACGAAGGTCATGCCCAGCGCGATCAGCGCGGGCGGCGCCGCCGCGATCAGAATGGTGGCCGCGTTGTCGAAGCTGCGAAAGTTCGGGAACGCCACCGACGCGATGACGACGACCACGACGAGCACCGCGAGCGCGCCCTGGCGCTGGATCAGGCCGACGATCCGGTCGGTGCGTTCCGCCCGGCGCTCGTCGGCGGCGACGGTGGCGGCGACCTCGTGATCCGAGACGGTCTGGGTCACCGGGTCTTCCTCTCTCGGGCGACGTAGACGGCGACGAGGATGATGACGGCCTGCACCATCTCGGTCGTCGACGGCTGCAGGTTGTGTTTGATCATCGTGGCGACGACGAGCTGCATGAGCAGCGCGCCCGCGACCGTGCCGAGCACGCGGACCCGGCCCCCGGTCAGCGGCGTGCCGCCGACCACGACCGCGGTGATCGCGGAGAGCTCGATGAGCAGGCCGACCGCGGAGGCGTCGCTGGACTGGATGCGGGCGACGGCGAGCAGGCCCGCGATCGAGGCGAGCACCGAACAGATCACGTAGACGGTGATCAGCACCCGCTTCACCGGTACCCCGGCCAGCTCGGTCGCCGGCCGGTTGCCGCCGATCGCCAGCAGCCGCCGGCCGAAGACGGTGCGCCGGACCACGAACCCGACGATCAGCACCAGCAGGGCGGCGATCCAGACCAGCACCGGAATGCCGAGGAGGTCGCCCGAGCCGAGGTAGATCAGGTCCTCGTTGCGGACGTCCTTGAGCTGGCCGCCGGAGATGACCAGCGCGAGGCCGCGGCCGCCGACGAAGAGCGCGAGGGTCGCGACGATGGGTTGCAGCCCGACCCGGGCGACCAGGGTTCCGTTGATCAGGCCGACCAGCACGCCCGCGATGAGCGAGACGATGACCGCCGCGATGACGCCGTAGCCGAGGTAGAGCGGGATCAGCGCGGCGGCCAGCGCCATGACCGCGCCGACCGAGAGGTCGATGCCCTCGGTGCCGATCACCAGGGCCATGCCGAGCGCCACGATCACGATCGGCGCCACCTGGATCAACTGGATCCGCAGGTTGCTCCAGGCCAGGAAGTTCGGCGTGAACAGCACGTTGAAGAGGACCAGGAGCGCGATCGCCACGTAGACGCCGTACGCCGGCAGCCAGGCCTTGACACGTGCCAGGTCGATGGCCGGCCGGGTGGCCGTCGCCGTCGCCTCACTCATTGTTCTCCTCCAGCTCCGCCGCCGCGGCGATCGTCTCGAGCAGGGCCTCGGTGGTCACCTGATCGCCGGACAGCTCGCCGACGACGGCGCCGTCGCGCAGCACCACCACCCGGTCGGCGCCCTCGACCAGCTCCTCCGCGTCGGAGGAGACCAGCACGACGCCGAGCCCCTCGGCCGCCAGCTCGTCGATGAGCGACTGCACCTCGGCCTTGGCGCCGACGTCGATGCCGCGGGTCGGCTCGTCGAGCAGCAGCACCTTGGGCCGGGTGGCGAGCAGGCGGGCGAGCAGCACCTTCTGCTGGTTGCCGCCGGAGAGGTCGCCGACGCGCTGGTCCGGGCTGGACGCCTTGATCCGCAACCGGGTCATGTAGGTGCGCACGACGTCGTCGATCCGGCGATCGGAGACCAGGCCGAACCGCGACAGCCGGGGCAGGATGGCGAGCGCGATGTTCTCGCGCACCGACAGGCCGGCGACGAGCCCCTCGGCCTTGCGGTCCTCGGGCTGCACCGCGATGCCGGCCTTGACCGCCTGCACTGTGGTGGGCCGCTTGAGGTCCCGGCCGTCGACCTCGACGGTGCCGCCGTCGATCGGGTAGGCGCCGCCGATCGCCTTGATGGTCTCGCTGCGGCCGGCGCCGAGCAGGCCGCCGAGGCCGACGACCTCGCCGGGGCGCACGGAGAAGCTGATGTCGTGGAGCCTGCGCCGGCTGTTCAGGTCGGTGACCTCGAGTACGGGCGAGGCGTCCGGCGCGGTGGCGTGCCCGCCCGCGAAGCCGGTGAAGCCCTCCCGGCGTACCGCGGACATGTCGCGGCCCAGCATGAGCGAGACCAGCTTGATGCGTTCCAGGTCGGCGAGGCGGCCGGTGTGCACGATCTTGCCGTCGCGCAGGATCGTGACGGCGTCGCAGATCTGGTAGAGCTCGTCGAGCCGGTGGCTGACGTAGACGATGCCGATGCCCTGCGCGTGCAGGTCGCGGATGACGCCGAAGAGCGTCGCCACCTCGCGCGGCTCCAGCGAGGAGGTGGGCTCGTCCATGATGACGACCTTCGCGTCGATCATCACGGCCCGGGCCAGCGCGACCATCTGCTGTGCGCCGAGCGCGAGCGTGCCGAGCTGGCGCCGGACGTCGGTGGTGACGCCGTACCGCAGGAGGATCTCGCTCGCCTCGCGGTGCATCCGGCCCTCGTCGAGCAGGCCCAGCGCGTTGCGGGGCTCGCGGCCGAGGAAGAGGTTGTGCGCCACGCTCATCAGCGGGATGAGGTTGACCTCCTGGTAGATCGTGGAGATCCCGGCCCGCTGCGCGTCCATCGGCGTGTCGAACCGGGCGGGCTCGTCGCGGTAGCGCAGCTCGCCGGCGTCCGGCTGGTAGACGCCGGTCAGGACCTTGATCAATGTGGACTTGCCGGCGCCGTTCTCACCGACCAGGGCGTGCACCTCGCCCGCCTGGAGAGTGAAGGTGACGTCGTCCAGGGCGCGGACGCCCGGGAACACTTTGGAGACATCGACGACCTCTAGCAGCGCCATGAACGCATTCACTCACTTCTCAACATAATCCGTCAAGACTTCGCACATAGAGGGGGCCGGGCGACTCGTGGCCGCCCGGCCACGAGTCGCCCGGCCCGGCGGCTCGTGGCCGCCCGGCCCCTCGTTCTCCCGCGTCAGCCCAGGGGCGCCGCGTTGTTCCAGGTCGCATCGGCGTTGAAGCTGCCCGGGTTGTCCCAGGTGTTTCCGCCGCCGTTGGTGGCGATGTAGACGGCCTCCGCGTAGTGCCGCCAGTAGTAGCCGGGGTAGTTGATGGATTCGAGCGACACGTTGCCGCTGCCGCCGTTCAGCGCCGGCTGCGCGCAGAAGGTGGCGTCCTGCTGGAACGTCGTGGTGCCGTCGTTCGTGGCGATCTGCAGGCGGTAGCCGGCGTGCCGCAGGAAGCGGCCCGGGAAGTTGACCGACTCGAACGTGTAGCAGGTGCCGTCGGCCAGTCCGGTCCGCACGGTGAAGGTGGCGTCCTGCCGGTCGGCGAGGGCGCCGGCCGAGGTGATCACGTCGGTCCGGGCCAGCGAGTCGCGGTGCCGCAGGTAGCGGGTGTCGTAGCCGGCCGTGGTGACCCGGAACGACCGCTTCTGCCCGACGGCCAGGTCGGTGCCGCTGCGCCACAACGGGTTGACGACATTCCAGGTCGCGTCGTCATTGAACGACCCGCCGGTGTTCTGGTCCATCCAGACCTCGGAGTTGCGGTGGCGCAGGTAGTAACCGGCCATGTTGGATGACTCCAGCGAGGTGCCGCCGCCGGACAGGCCCGGCCGTGCGCAGAACGTGGCGTCGGCGTTGAACGTGCCGCCGTTGTTCGCCTCCCGGTACACCCGGTACGCCCGGTGCCGCAGGTACTGGCCCGGGAAGTTGCGGGACTCGAACGAGTAGCAGGCGCCGTTGGACAGGCCGGGCCGCACCCAGTAGGTCGCGTCCTGCTTGTCGCCGGTCGGGCTCGACGCGTTGATCACCGAGGTGGCCGCCGCGCCGCCCGCGTGCCGCAGGTAGCGGTCGGTGTAGCCCGGGGTGGTGACCCGCAGCGAGGCCAGCTTGCCGGTCGGCAGCGTGGTGCCGGTCGCCGCGCCGAGCACCCGCAGGTTGACGGCCCGGACTCCTGCGAAGTTCATCTTCTGGATCTGCCGGTCGTAGGTGTAGAAGCCGTTCAGCTCCTCCTCGACGTCCGTCGGCTCGGTGTAGACGGAACCGGAGAGCCCGTTCGCCGCGATCAGGTCGACCAGCTTGCTGGTGATCTGCACGTAGCGGTTGGTCAGCGCGTTGCTGTCCGGCAGCCACTCGTACGCGAACTTGCCGCTGGTCGGCCACTCGTGCCCGGGGACGCGCAGGCCGAGGCCGCCGTACTCGCCGTTGACCGCGATCCGGGTCGCCGTCGGTGCGCGGGTGATGCCCGGGCCGACGTACATGTGGTCGTCGATCACGTCGCCGTTGCCCGGGTCCGGGTCGGAGTCGCAGCAGTTCGAGCCCGAGTTGTGGTTGACCAGCCGGGTGGCGTCCCAGCTCTTCACCAGGTCCGCGATGCGGCCGGCGTCGTACTCGCCCCAGCCCTCGTTGAACGGCACCCACTGGACGATCGACGTGATGCCCTTGTGCTCGTCGATCATCTCCTTGAGCTCCTTCTCGAACCGGGTGCGCCCGGCCGTCGAGGGCTCCCGGCCGCTGGCCAGCGCCGGCATGTCCTGCCAGACCATCAGGCCGAGACGGTCCGCCCAGTAGAACCAGCGGTCGCTCTCCACCTTGATGTGCTTGCGGACCATGTTGAAGCCGAGCGCCTTCTGCTGCTCCAGGTCGAAACGCAGGGCGGTGTCGGTCGGCGCCGTGTAGATCCCGTCGGGCCAGTAGC
This sequence comes from Actinoplanes sp. NPDC049118, assembly GCF_040648555.1. NCBI lineage: Bacteria > Bacillati > Actinomycetota > Actinomycetes > Micromonosporales > Micromonosporaceae > Actinoplanes > Actinoplanes sp. NPDC049118. The sequence goes on along the minus strand of NZ_JBEZDY010000008.1, from coordinate 75,175 downwards.
CCTGGTCGAGGGTGCCGAGCTGGAAGACGAACTTGCCGTTCAGCGTCGGGCGCAGCGTGCCGCCGAGCATGGCCTTGCCGAGCGAGCGCATGCCGAAGTAGCCGCCGACCGTGTCGCCGCCGCCGGTGCCGGTCAGGCTCACGCGCAGGTCGTAGAGGAACGGGTCGTCCGGCGTCCAGAGGTGTGCGTTCGGCACCGGCACGCGGATGGACGAGCCGACGCTGCCCGAGGCGGTGCCGACCACCGCGCCGCCGGAGAGGACCTGGGCGGTGACGCCCTGGCCGCTGATGCCGGCGCCCTGCACGACCAGGTCGAGCGCGCCGGCCGCGACGTTCGGGGTGGTGTCGAGCCGGGTGATCCGGGCGGGGTTGGTCGGCTCGAGCCAGACCGTCTGCCAGATGCCGGACGACGTGGTGTACCAGATGCCGCCGCGGTTGGTGCGCTGCTTGCCGACCGGGATGTCCTGGCCGTTGGACGGGTCCCAGACGCCGACGATGACCTCGTTGGCGCCGGCGCGCAGCGCGCCGGTCACGTCGTAGGAGAACTTGTCGTAGCCGCCCTCGTGCGTGCCGAGCAGGGTGCCGTTGACCCAGACCTTCGACTGCCAGTCGACGGCGCCGAAGTTGAGCTGCACGTTGCGGCCGCTCCAGCCGGCCGGAACCGTGAACGTCCTGCGGTAGTACATGTAGTCCTCGTGCCGCATGATCCCGGAGAGAGCGCTCTCGATGGGGTACGGAACAAGCACCTCTTCGCCCAGCGTCTGGTTCACCGGCGGGGTGTTGATGTTGGACGCGCCGGCGAACTGCCAGATCCCGTTGAGGCTCTGCCAGTCGGGGCGGGTGAGCTGGGGCCGGGGGTACTCGGGGAGCGGATTGGTCGTGGAGACCTGGTTGCTCCACGGGGTGGCCAGCGGGGGAGTCTTCGGTACGAAGGCCGCCGCGGGGGCGGCGGTGACGATCAGGGTGCCGGCTGACGCGGTGAGGGCCGCTGCGGTCACGGCGAGGAAGCGTCGCAAAGACCTGGGTTGATGTTCAGTCACGTGCTCTCTCCTTCGAGGGAGTGTGCTGCTCGGGGATGGATTGCCGGTTGCGGTGGTTACCAGCTTGGAACACATATTGACGTAACTGAACACGCGGAACAATGGAGGTTTGTCTATGTCCGCAGATGCCGCGCGGCGGCGCCGGACGGGGGTCCGACGCCGCCGCGCGGGCCACGCTCGCGATCAGTAGGCGCTGTTCAGGTCCGCCTTGGCGTTGCTCTCGTCGTACTCGCGGTCGGAGATGATGATGTCCTCGGGGATCGGCTCACCGTTGAAGAACTTGGCGGCCGTGGAGAACGCGAGGGGGCCGAAGCGCGGGTTGGACTCGATGACGGCGTAGATCCAGCCGTCCACGATGGCCTGTACCGCGCCCTTGGTGCCGTCGATCGAGACGATCTTCACCTCGCCGGGCTTCTTGCCGGCACCCTTGAGCGCCACCTCGGCGCCGAGCGCCATCTCGTCGTTCTCCGCGTAGATGCCGTTGATGTCCGGGTTGGACTGCAGCAGCTGCTCGGAGACCTTTTGGCCCTCCTCGCGGGAGAACTGGCCGGTCTGCTCGAACACGATCTTGACGTCCGGGGCGACCTTGGCGATCTGGTCCTTGAAGCCCTTGGTGCGCAGCGTCGTGACGTTGTTGCCCGGCGCGCCGAGCAGGATCGCCACCGAGCCCTTGTTGCCGAGCGCCGCGGCCATCTTGTCGGCCGCGCGCTTGCCCTGCTCCTCGAAGTTCGACCCGATGAAGGTCAGGTAGTCGGTGCAGGACGACGCGTTGATCTTGCGGTCGATGGTGACGATCGGGATCTTCTTCGCCGAAGCCTTGGCGAAGACCGAGTCCCAGCCGTCCGAGTTCAGCGGGGCGATGATGAGCAGCTGCACGCCGGAGTCGATCATCTGCTCGACGTCGCTGATCTGCTTGTTGAACTGCGAGGCGGCGTTGGTGGTCTGCAGGTTGCCGCTCGGGATGCCCAGCTTCGCCGCCTCGTCCTTGATGGACTGCGTCTCGGCGATGCGGAACGGGTTCGCCTCCTTCTCCGACTGCGAGAAGCCGACCTTGGCGGTCTTCGGGTCGATCTTCGTGCCGCCGAACTGATCCAGCGTGCAGGTCTTCGCGCCGGGTGCGGCCGACTGTGCGACCTGAGCAGCCGCTGATGCGGGCGTTCCACCGCCCGCCGAGTCGCCGTCTTCGGACTTCGCACACGCGCTCGCGCTGGCGAGGAGAAGGGCCGCGCCGAGGGAAAGAACCGCCGGCCTCCAGCGGCCGGACATAGCGCTCATGACATTGGCTCCTTAGTGGTGACTGCGGCGTCGTCGGGTGAGGCATCGACGCTTTACCATCCCGAAACACATTCACGCACTATCAAACTTTTCCTGTCAAGGTCACGGTCATAACCAATCAGAAACGAACGCGACGCTCTGTCGTGAGTCGACTCCGGGCTAGCGGAGCAGCAGGTCAGCGGCCTAGAGGCGGAGAGACCTGCGGTTTTCGCCCGTCGACGGAAGCCGACGGGAAAGCTTGTTACCGATCACAATTGAACGGCGCGGTCCGATCTGGAGCGTGCGGTTCGGAGGATCAACCACTGCGGACGGTCGTGGGTGCCGCGACCCGGATCGGGTCGATGCCGAACTCGGCCAGCCGGCGGCGCAGCCTGCGCAGATCCCAGCGGGCCCCGAGCACGGTGTACACCTCCGCCGCCTCGCCGCCGCAGAGCGCCGCCTCCTGCGGTCGCCGCCGCGCGGCCAGCAACACGGCCGCGTCCTCGCAGGCGGCGGCCAGCTCCGGCACGCGCCCCACGGTCCGGTAGTGCGCGACGACCTCCAATACCGGCTCCGGGTCGCCCGAGAGCAGCGCCTGACAGCGGGCCGAGGCGGCCCAGGCGCGGGCGGGCCGAACCTCCTTCGCCGCCTCGTCCGCGCAGATCCTCGCCGCCCGCCGGGCCACATCCTCCCGGCCGATCTCGCACGCGATCCGGATCGCGTCCGGCAGCCACTGGTGGCGCAGCATCATCGGGGCGTACTCGGGGGTGAGCAACGGGGAGAGGATGTCGAGCGCATCGGCCGGGCGGCCGCGTTGCTCGGCGCCGAGGGCGCGGGCGACCAGCAGGAAGTCGCAGCTCTCCCGCTCGGCGTCGCTCGCCGGTACCGCGTCCGCGGCGTCCAGGTGCGCGGCGGCCAGATCGGCGTCGTCGCGATGCCCCGCGATCAGCGCCGCCACCCCGTGCAGCAGCATCGTCACCGCGCCGGGCTCCCGCATGCCCAGAAAGGTGAGGCCGGGCGCGTCGTCGGTGACCGCGCTGACCTCGGCCGTCGCGTCGTCCCACCGGCCCAGCCAGTGGTACTGCACCGCGGAGGCGACCTGCAGACTGGCCGGCAGCCGGTGCCGGATGGCGAACAGCGCCGCCTCGCGCAGGGTCCGCTCGGCCTCCTCGAGGCGGTCGAGATTCTGCAGCGTGAACATGCGGTTGTCCAGCAGGTCGAAGTACATCCCGGCGAAGGTCGGGTGGTCGTGCATGATGTCCAGCGCGCGGTCCACGTACTCCAGGGCACGTTCGTGGTCGCGCCGGATCGAGTTGGTCAGCCACGTCGTCTGCAGCGCGAACGCAGCCTCGTACGGCTGGTTCGCCGCCACCGCCTCCTCGTGCACCCGCTGCGCGTTGCGGTCGGCGCGGTCGAGGTCGCTCAGGTCGCCGCGGCGGAAGTTGGCCAGCAGCACCCGGTGCCGGGTCCGCCAGAGCTCCGGCACCTCCCGGTCGTCGACCGCGCCGGTGAGCAGGCCGATGGCGCCCGCCGCGTCGCCGCGCCGGAACCGCATCGCCGAGAGCAGCTGGCGCATCTCCGCCCGGTCCGCCGGATCGGTGGCGCTGCCGAGCGCCTCGATCGCCTCGTCCATCGGGTAGCGGTCCTGGCGGAACTCCAGCTTGACCAGCGCGACCAGCAGCGTCTCCCGCTGTCGCGGCGCGGGCAGGTCGGTGGCCAGCGCCTGGCGCAGCAGCTCCGCGGCGATCCGGGGGGTCCGCTTCACCACCTCGGCATGGTTCTCGACCAGCCACCGCACCACCCAGGCATCGATCACCGGGGTCTCGGCGGCGAGTTGCTCCGCGACCCGGGTCACCGGGCTGCCGCCGCGGGCGAGCGCCTCGGCCGTGTGCCGGTGCAGCGTCGAGCGGAGGGCCGCGGGCACGCTCTCGTGCAGCGCCTGCCGCAGGAACGGGTGCCGGAAGGCCAGGTCGCTGCCGGAGTCCACCACGATGTTCGCGGCGAGCGCCTCCTCCAGGTTGACCATCAGGTCGAACGGCGACCGCCCGGTCACGGCGACCACGTCGTCCACGGCGAACTCGGTGCCCAGCAGCGCCGCCAGCCGCAGCACCTCCTGGGTGTCTTCGGTGAGGAAGTCCAGCGTGCCCCGGACCACGGCGAGCAGCGACCCCGGCGCCTCGACCGGCACCGCCGCGTCGATCTCGGCCCGGCCGTCGCTGATCCGCACGACGCCGCGGCGCAGCAGCGCGGTGGCAAGCTCCCGGGCGCAGAGCGGATTGCCGCCGGAGCGGGGCACGATCCCGCGCAGGTGCGGACCGATCCGGGCGCCGACGAGGGCGGCGACCAGCTCCTCGATGTCGCCGGGCGGCAGCCCCCGCAGCATCAGCGTGTGCCCCTGCCGGGACCGGACGCCCCGCCGCAGCTGAGCCAGCGCACGCCCGTTCGGCTCGGGCCGGGCCGCGGCCACCAGCAGCAGCGGCAGCCGCCGGGTCGCCGCGACCAGCCGGTCCCAGAGCAGCACGCTGGCGTCGTCCGCCCACTGCAGATCGTCGACGACCAGCACGAGCGGCGCGACGGCACAGGTCGCCCGAACGTACGCCAGCACCCGGTCCGCCGCCGGCGCGGCGCCGGCCTCCTCCGGCTCGCCGGCGTGCAGTTCTGCCGCGAGCGCGGCCCGCCGCGGATCCGCGGAGTCCGGCTCGATCCCGAGCGCACGAGTGATCACCTGTAGCGGAACGTGCCGGTCCAGCTCGTCCGCGACGCCCCAGGCGAGCTGGCAGCCGTCGTCGCCCGCGGCCGCGAACGCCGCGGTGAGCAGCTCGGTCTTGCCGATGCCGGGCTCGCCCTCGATCCACACGGCGGCGCCCGTGCCGTCCGCGACGGCGCGGGTCAGCTCGCGCAGCCGCCGCAGCTCGGCGTCGCGGCCGACCAGCGCCCGACCGGCGAGGCCGTCCCGGATGGCCCGGGCCACCGGGGTCGGCACGATCGGGTCTACCGGCCGGGGGCCGAGGCCGTCGGCCGGCTCGACCGAGCCGGCCAGGACGCGCCGATGCAGCTCACGCAGGGCCGGGCCGGGCTCGACGCCGAGCTCGGCGACAAGCGTGCGCCGGGCCGAGCGGAATACCTCGAGCGCCTCGGCGTGCCGCCCGGCGCGGTGCAGGGCCAGCATCAGCAGCTCGTGCAGCGGCTCGTGCAACGGGTGATCACGGGCCAGGCCGGCCAGCTCCGCCACCAGGCCGTCGTCGCCGAGCTCCATCACGATCCGAGCCCGCCGCTCGACCGCCGCCAGCCGGCGTTCCGCCAGGTGCGCCCGCTCCACCTCGAGCCGGTGGCCGGAGAGCCCGCCGTACGCCTCGCCGTGCCACAGCGCCAGTGCCTCGTCGAGCCGCGCCGCCGCGCCGGCCAGATCGCCGGTCCCGTGCAGCTCCGCCGCCTGCGCGCACAGGACGGCGAACCGGTCGCTGTCCAGCGCGCCTGGGGAGAGCCGGAGCAGATAGCCCGACGGGCCCGAGGCCAGCAGCTCGCCGGCGCCGCGGTGGTTGCGGTCCGGATCGAGGCTGCGGCGCAGCCCGGAGATGTAGGTGTACACGCTGCCGGTCGCGGTGGCCGGTGCCGCCGCACCCCACACCGCCTCGATCAGTTCGTCGCGGCTCACCAGCCGGTTGGCGTTCGCCGTCAGCGCGGCGAAGAGCGCGCGCTGCCGGCCGGGCCCGAGGTTGAGCTCGCGCTCGCCGATCCAGGCCCGGACCGGCCCGAGTACCGAGATCCGGAGCCCGCCGCCTGCAGAGGCCGACACGTGCCCTCCGTTTCCGCGGTTCGGGGATCCCATGCTGGTGGAGACCGCTCGGCCGTCAGCCGATAACGGAAATCGGGTCGGCGGAGCCGGCCGTCCGGCGCATGCGCGGCACGGCCGGTTCGCCCGGCGGCCGGTTCGGGGGCAGGCGGCTGAGGAGCGCCCGGAACCGATCGAGCCAGGGACCAGGTGCCCGGCGGGCGCTGAGCACGAGGCGGGCCACGTCGGCGGCGGCCGCGTGGTCGCCGCGGCGGTCGTGGGTCGCGGCCACGATCCAGCGCATCTCCGCCTCCAGCGCGGGGTCGGTGGCCCGGGCGGCCGCCCAGCCCGCCTCGGCCACCGCGCCGCGGCCCTGAAGGAACAGCAGCCGGGCCAGCCAGGCGGTCAGCTCGAGGCGGGTGCCGTGGTCCAGGTTGTACTGCGAGTGGGCCCGCTGCAGCACCGCGATGGTCGGCTTCGGCGCGCTCGCCCACAGCTCCTCGACGTGGCCGGCGAGCCACCGGCCGGCCCAGGGGTCCAGCGGGGCCGGCCCGGCCAGCAGCTGCCCGAGCACCCGATCCGGTGCGCCGCCGGCGGCGGCGACCTTCTCCGCGAACGAGCGGTGCAGCATGACGCGCAGGGCCGTCGGGGTGCCCTCGTGCAGGGTACGGGCGACGATCCGGTGCCGGAACACCAGCTGGGGGCCGGGGCCGAGCACCCCCGCGGCGTGTGCGGGTGCCAGCACACGCCGGATCTCGTCCGCCGGCCGGCCGGTCGCCGCGGCGACCTCGGGCACCGTGCACCCGGCCCGCCGGCCAACGGGCGCGCCCAGGAACGCGACGGCCCGCAGGATCTGCCGGGTCTCCTCCGCGAACGGGCCGAGGTGGGCGTTGACCGCGGCCGTCACCTCCGCGGGCGGCGGATCGCCGGGCTCGCGCCGCGGGGCGGCCGCGAGATGCCGCAGGTAGCAGGGGTTTCCGCCGGCGTCGCCGAGCAGCCGCCGCAGGATCCGGGGCTCCGGCGGCCGGGGAGCCGTCCTCCAGACCAGTGCGGCCGCGTCGGCCGGTGCCAGTCCGGACAGCACCACCTCGCCCGGGTGCACGGCCCGCAGCTCCGCCAGCCGCCGGTCGTCGGCGGCCGGCCCGCCGGCGCCGACGAGCAGCAGCGGCAGCTCGCCGGTCAGCGCGTGCAGCTCCGTCCAGACCCGCAGGGTGGCGTCGTCCGCCAGCTCCAGGTCGTCGATGACCAGGATCAGCGGCCCCTCGGCGGCGGCGCGCCGGATCACCGCGGCGGCCCGGTCCACAATGCCCGGCGCGGGGCCGCCGAGCGCGTCCGCGGCCACCGCGAAGAGCTCCCTGACCGGTTCCCGGCTCCCGTCGCCGGCCATGGCGGACTCGAAACACTCGAGCAGCACCCCCAGCGGCATCCGCCGGGCCAGCTCGTCGCCGGCACCCCAGCCGATCCGGCAGCCGGGCGGCGCCGCGTCGCGGAGCGCCGTGGCGAGCAGGGCCGACTTGCCCATGCCGGGTGCGCCCTTGAGCCAGACGCTGCCGCCGCGGCCCGCGGCCACCTCGGTGACCGCGTCGAGCAGCAGCCGCAGCTCGGCCGTCCGGCCGACGAACACGGCGGCCGGTGCCGGGCCGGCGCCGCCGGGGCCGCCATCCAGTACCCGGCTGCGCACGGCGCGCAGTGCCGCGCCGGGCTCGGTGCCCGTCTCGTCCCGCAGCAGGTCCCGCAGCCGGTCGTGCACCTCCAGCGCCTCGGCCCGGCGGCCGCGGGCGTGCAGGGCGGACATCAGCATCGCGTGCAGGTTCTCCTGCAACGGGTACGCCGTCGCGAGCGTCCGCAGCGCGCTGATCGCCTCGTCGTGGCGGCCGAGCTCGATCAGGAGCGTGGCGCGCCGTTCCGCGGTGGCCAGCCGCAGCTCGGTGAGGCGCAGCCGCTGTGCCTCCGCGTACCGGCCCGGCATGCCGGTCAGCGCCTCGCCCCGCCACAGCCCCAGGGCCGCCTCCAGCGCGGCCAGCTCGGCCCGGCGGTCGTCGGCGGCGCGGTGCCGGCGGCTGCGCTCCCGCAGCGCCTCGAAGCGGTGGACGTCCACGGCCGCGCCCGGCACGTGCAGGCAGTAGCCGCCCGCGCCGGAGGTGAGCGTCCGCCCGGCGGCCCAGCGGTCGCGGCCGGGCTCGAGGACCCGGCGCAGCGCGGACACGTAGGTGTAGACGTTGCCGGTCGCGCTCGCCGGCGGGTCGTCGCCCCAGACCGCCGCGACCAGCTGCTCGCGGGAGACCGGGCGGTTGGCGTGCAGGGCGAGCACGGTGAAGACGGCCGTGCACCGGGCGGAGCCCAGCGCGACCTCGGTCCCGTCCCGCCAGGCGCGGACCGGGCCGAGCAGGCGGAGGTCCATGCCCTCGTGCTCTGCCGCCATCGCTGTCCCAACATCGTCGTGGGTGGATCGCCGCCGGCCGACGTCCCCGTCGGGTGCGGCGTGCTATCGCACCGCGCGAACCACCATAGCGCCGCCACAACACCTGCGTGCGCGGCGCTGGACAGATTCCCAAACCGCTCCGGCCGCCGGCCGGGCATCGACCGTCACGGTTGCCCGGGACGCCGCGGGCAAAGTACGCCGGAGCCCGGGGCATCACCACGCGCATGCTCTTCCGCGCCCACGTGCGGGTCTGATGGACTCGCAGCCGTGCCGGGCGCTCGCCCGGTGCGCTGAGGAGGGGTCGATGAGCGGGGACTTCGCCGGTGACCTCTTCCTGACCCTGGCGGCCGAGGGCCGCCTGGTGCTCGACCCGGTCAGCGCCGACGAGGTCGTCGCCGGGCTGGAACGCACGCTCGCCCTGGTCCGGTCCCGGCTCCGGATCCTCCGGCTCTGGGAGCAACTGCCGGTCCAGCGCCTGGACGAACTGCCCGCCGAGCTGCGGCAGGACGTCGTGGACGCGGTCTTCGTCGACCAGCTGACCCCGGGCCGGCTCGAGCGCGCCGTCGTCGAGTTGCCGAAGTACATCGAGGCGCTGCGCAGCGCCGGCCGGCTGCCGCCGGTCGTGTAGGTGGCGTGAAGATTTTCTGAAGAACGCTTCCGGAGACTGGCCCCGCCGCTACGAAACCGGAGGCAGCCGTGGAACAGGTGCGAGTTGCTCTGCAGGCGTCGGACCCGCTCATCCAGGCGGGACTGGCCAGCTATCTTCAGTCGCGCCCGGAGCTGACGCTGCTGCGCGGCGCCGACCGCGCACAGGCCAAGGTCCTCGTCGTCTCCGCCGAGCGCCTGAGCGCCGACGTCGTCGCCATGCTGCGCCGCCACGCGGCCGAGGCGGGCGCGCCGGTCGTGCTCATCACCAACGAGATCACGGAGACGGAGCTGCTCACCGCCGTCGAGTGCCGGGTGGTCGCGATCCTGCCCCGGCCCGCCGTGACCGCCGATCGCCTGGCGCACAGCGTGCTCGCCGCGGCGGCCGGCGGCGGGGTCATGCCGCCGAACCTGGTCGGCGAGCTGCTCAAGCACATCGAACGCCTGCAGCGCGACGTGCTCACCCCGCACGGGCTGAACACCTCGGGCCTGACGCCCCGCGAGATCGACGTGCTGCGGCTGATGGCGGACGGCCTCGACACCAGCGAGATCGCCGGCGAACTCAGCTACTCCGAGCGCACCGTGAAGAACGTGATCTACGGGGTCACCCACCGGCTGAAGCTGCGCAACCGTTCACATGCGGTCGCGTACGCGTTGCGCTCCGGCATGATCTGAGGCGGCCGCCCGTTAGTGGGTCTCACCTAGCGTCACGGCTGTAACGTTGCCGCATGACGGCAGGGGGGATCAGGGACCGATTCCGCGCGCAGATGCGCCAGGAGGTCAAGGACGCGGCACTGCGGCAGCTCGCCGAGGGCGGCCCGCAGGCGTTGTCCATCAACGCGATCGCCAAGGAACTGGGCGTCTCCGGCCCCGCGCTCTACCGCTACTTCGCCGGCCGCGACGCGCTGCTGACCGAGCTCATCCTCGACGCGTACGCCGACCTGACCAGCGCCGTCTGCGCCGCACCGCGGCGGATGCCGGACCTGGCCGGTGCCTACCGGGCCTGGGCGATCGCCAACCCGCACCGCTACCGGCTGCTCTTCGGCGCGCCGCTGCCCGGCTACGACGCGCACGACGAGCGCCTGGTCGCCGCGGCGCGGGGTGCCATGGACGTGCTGTTCGCCTTCGTCGGTCCCGGGCCGGAGCCCGAGCCGCCGCTCGCCGAGGCGTTGCGCGCCTGGGCCGGCGGCGTCGACCCGGCGGTGGCGCTGCACGCGGTCACGGCGTGGAGCCGGCTGCACGGCTTCGTCAGCCTGGAGATCGAGGGCAACTTCACGTCGCTGGGGCTCGACCCCGGCCCGTTCTTCGCGGCCGAGGTCGACGCGCTCAATAGTGCGCGGTGATCCGCCGCGCCGGACCGTCGACGGTGATCCGCCCGCCGTACGGCAGCACCCACTGCGGGTCGGTGTGCCCGAAGTCCACCCCGAAGACGACCATCGCACCGGGGTTGTAGGCCGCCAGCGCCCGCAGCACGGCGGCGCGCTGCTCGTCGCGGTAGCGGACCCGCTCCGCCATCGGCCTCGGGTCGAAGAAGACGGTGCCCTTGGCGGTGGCGACCAGGATCGCCGGGAACTGCTCGAGCAGCCCGCGCTCGCCGAAGTTCCGCAGCATCTTGAACACCTCGTCGCCCGAGGGCATCTCCTCGGACGTCTCCAGCAGCAGCACGCACCCGGCGTAGTCCTCGACCGGGCGGACCCAGCGGTCGGCGGCCAGCGTCCAGTGCAGGATCTCGAGGCACCCGCCCCAGGCGGGCGCGGAGACCACCCGGTCGGCCTGGTGCCACACCCGCCCGGGGCTGGCGTACGGCACGGCCGAGCTGGTGAGCGCGGCCGGATCATCCCACGGGATCTCCTCGTCGCTGAACAGCTCGACGGGGCGGATCTCGACGTCGCCGCCGGTGAAGAGGGCGGCGCGCAGGGACTCGGCGGCGATCGGCTGCACGCCGGCGCCGCGGGCGAGGTGCATCATCGTGGACATGCCGTGATAGCCGGCGACGCCGTGGGTCCAGAGCCAGTTCAGCAGGTTGGTGTTGTCCGAGAAGCCGAGGAACGGCTTGGGGTCGGCGAGGAACGGCTTGGGATCGAGGTGCGGCAGCACGGTGATCTGGTCGTCGCCGCCGATGCTGGCGAGGACGGCCCGGATCGACGGGTCGGCGTAGGCGGCCATGAGATCCTCGGCGCGCGCCGCCGCCGTCGAGTGCCGCCGGGTGGTGGGGAACTCGACGGGTTCCAGGTGGAAGTCCTCGCGCAGGCGGAGCAGGGCCTGCTCGTGCAGCGCCGGGAAGTCGGCGGGCGCGGCGTAGGCGGGCGACACGACGGCGATCCGATCACCGGCGGTGAGCTTGGGCGGATCAGTGAACTCTGGACGCATGGGAGCATTCTCCGGTACAGCGACCCGGTGTCGTTTGTGTTTAGTCCCGGCCGGTGCGGCCCTGCGCCCAATGGGCCTTGCTAGCGCCGGCGCAGGCGTTGGAGCAGGGCGTCCGCGACGCGGGCGGTGCCGCGACCGTCGACGGCCGCCCAGGCCCGAGCGGCCAGCGCCGTCCGCTCGGCCGGGCTCGCCAGCAGCGCTCGGAGGGTGTCGACGGCCGCGGCCGACTCGGTCGGCGACGAGGTCAGCGCCGGCAGGTGCCCGAGGCCGGCCGCGAGACCGCGCGCCGTCGTCCGGCCGTACCCGATGATCTGGTTCTCGACGACCCAGAGCAGGGCGGCGGGCCGGCCGAGGCAGAGCAGTTCCCAGGTCGAGGTGCCGCTGGCGCTGATCGCCAGGTCGGCGTCGGCGAGCAGCTTTGGCAGGTCGTCCGTCGGCGCGATCACCTCGATCCGCTGTCCGGGCGCGGGTTCCAGCGCGAGCAGCTCGCGGCGCAGGCCGTCGTCGGCGGCCACGATCGTTGCCGCGCAGGCGGCCCCGGTCCGGATCAGCAACCGGGCGGCGACCGGCGCCGCGTGGTAGGCGTCGGTCGCGCCGAAGAAGGCCACGACCTCGGGGGTACGGCCCGAGCCGGCGCTGGGCGCGGTGGCCGGGCGGAGGTCGCGGACCGCCCGCCGCAGCAGCGCGTAGTCGAGCCCGGCCAGCCGGACCGCGCCCGGCGGCAGCGGCGGGTGCCGCAGTTCGGCGTCGAGGTTCTGGTCCACAAAGATGTCCGCGTCCTGGCCGCGCGGGTCCCCGTCGACGATCGCGACCACGGCCGGCCCGCTGGCCCGCACCGCGCGGGAGTGCGCCGCCGGCAGCTGGTACGAGTCGATCACCAGCGCGTCCAGGCCGAGCCGCTGGGTCGCCGCGACCAGCCCGACGGCGTCGAACGGCGCCGGATGCCACGGCAGGCCCCGGGCGGCCAGCTGACGTGACGCCCACTCCAGGCCGCCCAGGTCGCTGAGGAAGTGCACGGCCGCACCGCGTCCGGTCAGCTCCTCGGCGAGGGCGACGCAGCGCACGAGGTGCCCGGCGCCGGTGCGCGGCCCGGCGTCGCACCGGATTCCGACGGTGATCGTCACGCCTGTGTCAGCTCCTTCTGCCGTACGTGCGCGTTGAGCACGGTCAGCTCCGGCCGGCCGGCGAGCCAGCCGGCCAGGGTCCGTACGGGCACCGGCCGGTCGCCGAAGTGCGCGACGACGGCCTCGATGAGCCGCCAGTCGTCCTCGGTGTCGAGGGTGAGCCGCAGGTGGGACAGGTCCGGCTGCAACGTCAGGCCGAGCACGTTGTATTCGTGCGGGTGCGAGTAGACGTACGAGGTCACGTGCGTGCGGTGGTGCGCGGTGGCGAGCTTGTCGATCTCGCGCAGCACGTCGGTGCGCACGATCTCGACGTCGAGCCCGCGCGGCAGCGTGCGCGCGATGGACGTGCTCAGGTAGTCCAGCGACGGGGTCGCGGCGAAGACGTCGGCGGCCAGCATGATCAGCTCGGGGTCGAGCAGCGGGCAGTCGGCGGTGAAGCGCAGCACCGCGTCGGAGTCGTCCTCGCCGGCGTCCAGCACGCCGAGGAAGCGGCCGAGCACGTCGTCGACCGGGCCGCGGTGCACGCCGACGCCGATCGCCTCGCACTCGGCCACCACGGGGTCGTCGACCTCCTCGGTCGTGGTGGCGACGACCAGGTCGTCGAGCACGCCGCTGTCACGGGCGGCCCGGACCACCCGGTCCAGGACGGTACGGCCGCCGAGCCGCCGGAGCACCTTGCCGGGCAGCCGGGAGGAGCCCATCCGGGCCTGGACGATGCCGATTGTTCGCATGGGATTCAGTCCTTGAAGAGGGGTGAACGGCGTAGTGCTCTTACGGCCCTGCGGGCGGCCCGGGCGCCGAGCCGGGCGATGCGGTAGCCGACCTTGCCGCTGAACGCGTCGATCTGCAGGCGCGCCCGGCGCAGTTCGGCGTCGCGGTGGATCAGTTCCGTCTCGACGTAGGCGACGCGAACGGCCGCGTCGGCCAGTTGTTCCTCCAGCCGCCGCACCTGCTCCTCGTGCTCCCGGAGCGAGTCCGGCGCGGCCGGTGCGGGTCCGGTGGCGCCGACGGCGTCGGCGAGGCCGGCGGCGGCCAGCAGGATCGTGGTGAGCGACGGCACGTCGGCCGCCGCGGGCCACGGCTGCGCGTAGCCCCCGGCCAGCAGCGTGTGCGCGAACCGCCGCAGCGCGGCGCCCGGCTCGCCGGTGGCGCGGGCCGGGTCGAGCACCGTGTAGGTGTCGCCGTCGACGAGCACGCTGTCGAGGCCCGCCGCCGGCGCACGCTCGACCCATCCGGCCAGCAGCCGCCGGATCGCGGGCAGGTCGTGGCGCAGGCACGCGCCGATGAGCAGCTCCTCGAGGACCCGGCCCGCGGGCAGCTCGGCGGCCGGGCCGCCGCCGGTCAGCACCGGCGGGACGGCCAGGCCGGGGTCCGCGCCGCGGAACGCACAGACCAGCCAGGCCGGCGCGAACTCCGCGCCGACCCCGGCCCGGATCGCCGCCGCCGTGAGCCGCCGCGGGTCGCTGAGCACCGGCCGGCCGGCGAAGGCGGCGGCGACGGAAGCGACGGCGGCCGCGCTGAGCGCGCCGGAGGATTCCTCCCGCAGCGCCGCCGGGGTCGCGGCGAACTCCGGCGCGGCCGGCAGCGGCCAGGCGGCGCCGAGCCAGCCGACGGTCAGGCCCGCGGCCGCCAGCCGCGACTCGAGCCGCGCGGGGCTGCCGGGCTTCGTGCCGAACTCGCCGAGCGGGCACCAGGCGTCGGTGGTGTGCGCGAAGGTGACCGTGGCCCGGTCGACGAGGCGGTGTACCCCGAGCTCGTTCTCGACCGCCAGCAGCAGCGCGCCGCCGGGGCGCAGGACTCGGTGCAGCACCCGCACGCTCTCGGCCCAGTCGTACTGTGGGCCCTCGACGGAGCACAACCGCTCGACGCCGTCGAGCGCCACGACCGCGTCGTACCGCTCGGTGCCGGTGAGCTTGGCGAGGCTGCCGCAGAGCACCGTGACGCCGCGACCGCTCAGGGCGGCGGCGTCGGGCTGGGACCGGACCAGGCAGGTGACCTCGGCGAACGGGGTCAGGGCGTCGATCAGGGCGGTCGCGTGCGGCCCGGCGACCAGCACCCGGCCGCCGAGCGGCCGCAGCAGCCCGATCAGGTACGCCGCCAGCGCGCCGTCGACCGGCTCCCGGTCCGTGAAGTCGGCCATCTCGCCACCGATGAGCTCGTAGCTCATGCGCCGGCCCAGCCGAGGATGGCGCGCAGTTCGGCGGGCGAGGCCAGGTCACCCGCCCCGAGCTCGTACAGCGCGGACGCGGTGGCGTCGGCCGGGTCCGGGTGACTGCCGTGCAGCTCCGGCCACTGGCGACGGATCCGGTCGGCGGTGACCCGCACCTCCCCGTCGAGGTGCATCGGGTCGCCGTAGACGGCGGGCTCGCAGCCGACGGCGGCGCCGTAGAGGACGGCGCTGCTGAGCCTGTTCGACGCCACCCGGCGGTGGGCCCGCAGCTCGGCGAGCTGGTTGTGCAGGAACTTCGTGTCGGTGTCGAGCCAGCGCAGCCCGCGGTAGCCGTGGCAGATCACCCGGCCGGCCCGCTCGTAGCGGCGCCGGATCCGCTCGTCGCGGAACTCGTGCCAGTACAGGCAGAAGGTGATCGGGCCGTCCTCGGTCTCGAGGATCTCGTCGATCAGCCGCTGGTGGTCGCCGGCGACGTGCTGGCCCTCCCAGCCGTGGAACGGGTACCAGATCGTCCCGGCGCGCGGCGCCTCCGCGGGCGGGGAGGTCGAGAGGAGGTAGAGCCAGGGTGCGCCGATCACGGTCGCGTACCGGCGGCCCATCGACCAGGCGCGCCGCCGGGTCTGCTCCGACCAGACGAAGATCGGCCGCCCGGACACGTACGGCGTACCCGCGCCGAGCCCGTCCACCACGTTCCAGCCGTGCTGCACGTACCCGTCGATCCGCGGCGGATCGTCCGGGTCGAGCCCGCAGTAGCCGGCCAGCACGTGGGCGTGGCCGTAGAAGTGGTTGGCGTGGTGCACGGGCTCAGCTCTCCAGAATGGTGCGCAGGGCGTACACGACCCGGTCCTGGTCCGAGTCGCTGAGGTCGACGAACAACGGCAGCGACAGCTGCTCGGCGTAGAAGCGCTCGGCGACCGGGCACATGCCGCGCCGGTAGCCGAGGTCCTCGAAGGCCGGATGCCAGTACGCGGGGATGTAGTTGACCTGCACGCCGATCCCGGCCGCGCGCATCCGGTCGTAGACCTCGCGCCGCCGGCCGTCCTGGATCCGGACCGGGTATAGATGGCGCATCGGGTCGGCCCACGCCCGCCGGACCGGCAGCCGCAGCCCCGGCACCCCCGCCAGCAGGTCGTCGTAGCGCTCTGCGAGGGCCGTCCGGCGGGCCTTGAACGCGGCCAGCCGGCGCAGCTGGGAGCTGCCCAGCGCGCAGAGCACGTCCGGTAGCCGGTAGTTGAGGCCGAACTCCGGCACCTCCTGGTGCCAGCCGCCCTCGTCCGGGTGGCGCAGGCGTGCGCCGTCGCGCACCAGGCCGACGCCGCGGAAGGTGCGCGCCCGTTCGAGCAGCTCGGGCACGGTGGCGGCGACCGCACCGCCCTCGCCGGTCGTCAGGTTCTTAGTCGGGAAGAACGAGAAGGTGGTCAAGTCGGCGAGGGTGCCGACCGGCCGCCCCCGGTACGTCGATCCGATAGCGTGCGCCGCGTCGGCAATCAACGCCGCTCCCGCGCTATCCGCGACTTTGCGCAGCTGGTCGTACTCGGCCGGGTGCCCGGCGTAGTCGACCGCGGTGATGGCCCGGGTCCGCGACGTGACGGCGGCCTCGGCCGCCGCCGGATCCAGGTTGGCGGTGTCCTCCTCGACGTCCGCGAAGACCACGGTCGCGCCCAGCATGGCGGCGGTCGACGCCGTCGCCACGAACGTCATCGGCGTGGTGACGACCTCGTCGCCCGCGCCGATCCGCGCCGCCGCGTACGCCGTGTGCAGCGCGGCGGTGCCGTTGACGACCGCGACGCAGGGCGCGCCGGCGACGAGCCCGAGCTCGTTCTCGAAGTCGCCGACCCGCGGCCCGGTGGTGAGCCAGTCGCTGCGCAGGGCCGCCGCCACCGCCTCGACGTCGGCGTCGGTGACGTTCTGGCGCCCGTACGGCAGCATCACTTCTCCTCGAGCAGGGCGCTCATCTCGTCGACCTCGAGCCACAGGTCGTTGTTGTCCGACCGGTAGTTGAAGCCGTCCGGCACCCGCTCGCCGCCGTCCGGCGTCCGATAGCCCCAGCTCGCGACGACCGGCTGCACCACGTAGCGGTCCGGGAAGCGCAGCGTGCGGCGGCTGTCGTCGGCCGCGATCATCTCCTCGTGCAGCTTCTCGCCCGGCCGCATGCCCATCTCGTGCGTCGGCGCGTCCGGCGCGACGGCCTCGACCAGGTCGAGGATGCGCATGCTCGGAATGCGCGGCACGAACAGCTCGCCGCCCTGCATCACGTCGAACGAGTCGACGACGAACCGCACGGCCGCGTCGAGGGTGATCCAGAAGCGGGTCATCCGCTTGTCGGTGATCGGCAGGCTCCTGCCCTCGGCGTTCAGCCGGCGGAACAGCGGCACGACCGAGCCCCGGCTGCCCATCACGTTGCCGTACCGCACGACGGCGAACCGGGTCGGATGGGTCGCGGCGTAGTGGTTGCCCGCGATGAACAGCTTGTCGGCGACCAGCTTGGTGGCGCCGTACAGGTTGATCGGGCTGGACGCCTTGTCCGTGGAGAGCGCGACGACCCGCTGTACGCCGGCGTTGATCGCGGCGTCGATGACGTTCTGCGACCCGTTGATGTTCGTCGCCACGTACTCGGAGGGGTTGTACTCGGCGGTGTCGACCTGCTTCAGGGCGGCGGCGTGCACGACGTGGTCGACGCCGTGCATGGCGCGCTCGAGGCGCTCGCGGTCGCGTATGTCGCCGATGAAGAAGCGCAGCCGCGGATCGTCGCCGAACATCTGGCGGACCTCGTACTGCTTCAGCTCGTCGCGGGAGAACACGACGATGCGCTGCGGGTCCAGGTCTGCCAGCGCGTGGCCCAGGAAGGCCTTGCCGAACGAACCGGTCGCACCGGTGACCAGGATCGACGATCCACTCAACACACTCATTAATTGCTCCCGGAGATGGCGCGGGCATTGGCTCGAGGCGGAAGCATAACTGCGCGGCAAGTCATTTCCAGGGGCTGATCCAGATGCCAGACGCAATTCACGTCGAGTTCAGCTTCGATTTGTCGCGACGTTGCGACCGCTGGGGCAAGGTGGGTTCCTTCGCCCATCCGCACTTGGAGTAAACCAGTGATTGAGCTGCAGAGACTGCGTGAATCGTTCCGGACGTCGCTGGATCTGCCGCCGGATTCGCCCGTGGACGACCTGCACTACCAGGACAATGAGAAGTGGGACTCGCTGGCGCACATGTCGTTGGTCGCGTCGATCGAAGATGAATTCTCGGTAATGATCGACACGGACGACGTCATCAATATGTCCAGCTTTGGCGAGGCAATGCGAATTCTCGGTAAATACGGGGTGGACTTCAATGAGTGAACGGGTAGCTCTCGTCACGGGAGCCTCCCGCGGTATCGGCCTGGCCGTCGCCCGGCGGCTCGCCGGGCAGGGCCACGATCTCGTCGTGCACGGCCACCGCGCGGACGCCGTCTCCGAGGCCGCGGCCGAGCTCGCCGGCAAGTACGGCGTGCGGGTGGTCGCGGCGCACGGCGACATCGCGGACCCGGAGACCAGCCGGGCGCTGATGCGAACGGCGTTCGAGAACTTCCGGCGCCTCGACGCGCTGGTGGTCAACGCCGGCACCCACGCGGCCGGCGTGCTCGGCATGACCGACGACGCCACCGTGCAGCGGCTGTTCGCGGTGAACGCGGTCGGTGCGGCGTACACCCTGCAGGGCGCCGTCCGGCTGCTCGGCCGCGGGAGCGCCCCCGCGGTCGTGCTGGTGTCGTCGATCACCGGCACCGCCGGCGCGGCCGGTCAGGCGATCTACGCCGCGTCGAAGGCCGCGGTCAGCGGCCTGGCCCGGTCCGCGGCGAAGGAGCTGGGGCCGCGCGGCATCCGGGTCAACGCCGTCGCGCCCGGCTTCATCGCCACCGACATGCTGGACACCCTCGACGAACGCGGCCGCGCGCAGCGCGTCGCCGACACCGCCCTCGGCCGTCTCGGCGAGGCCGACGAGGTCGCCGACGTGGTGGCGTTCCTGCTCTGCGACCAGGCCCGGTTCGTGACCGGCCAGGTGCTCGGGGTCGACGGAGGACTCACGCTGTGAACCTGCTCCATCCCCGGGCCCGGGTGGTCGACGCGGCGACCGGCCAGGTCCTGGACCCCGATGAGGTCGCCGAGGCGGCCGCGAGGTTCGAGCGCCGGCCGCCCGGCGTCGTGTTCGCGCTGACACCGACGGACCTCCCCGCGGTCACGCTCTACCTCGGCGCCCTCGCCGCCCGCCGCCCGATCGCGGTGCTCGATCCGGACCTGGACGGCAACGTCCTGCTCGCCCTGATCGAGCGCTTCGCGCCGGCGCTGGTCACCGGCGCGCCCGGCGCGCCGCCCCGCGGCTACACGGCCGCGGACGGCTGGTGGGTCCGCGACGACCCCGCGGTCGAACCCCATCCCGACCTGGGGCTGCTGCTCGCCACTAGCGGGTCGACGGGCGATCCGAAGCTGGTCCGGCTCTCCCGGGCGGCGGTGCTGGCCAACGCGGAGGCGATCGGCGAGAGCCTCGGCATCGCGCACACCGACGTCGCGCCGACCACGCTGCCGCTCTTCTACACGTACGGCCTCTCGGTGCTCAACAGCCACCTGCTGCGCGGCGCGACCGTGGTCCTCGAGCGCGGCGGAATGATGCAGCGCGAATTCTGGGGTGCCGTCGACACCTACGGCGTCACGACCCTCGCCGCCGTGCCGTACCAGTACGAGATGCTGCGCCGGCTGCGCTTCGACCCGGCGCGGTACCCGACGCTGCGCACTCTCACCCAGGCCGGCGGCCGGCTGCGCGTCGAACTGGTCGAGGACTTCGCGCAGCGGATGGCCGCCGTCGGCGGCCGGCTCTTCGTCATGTACGGCCAGACCGAGGCGACCGCGCGGATGGCGGTCCTGCCGCCGGACCGGCTCGCCGGCAAGCTCGGGTCCGCCGGCATGGCGATCCCCGGCGGCGCGTTCTCGATCGCGGACGGCGAGGTCGTCTACACCGGACCCAACGTCATGATGGGTTACGCGGAGAGCGCCGCCGACCTGGCCCGCGGCGACGACCTGGGCGGGGTGCTGCGCACCGGCGACCTGGGCCGGCTGGACGACGAGGGCTTCCTCTACCTCACCGGGCGGCTCAAGCGGATCGGCAAGGTCTTCGGCGTCCGGGTCAACCTCGACGACATCGAGCGCGCGCTGGCACCGCACGGGCTGGTCGCGGCCGTCGCGGGCGACGACCGGCTGCATGTCTTCGTCGAGGGTGCCGACGCCGGCGCCGCCCGCTCGGTCCGCGGCGAGCTGGCGGAGTTCCTCGACACCCACTTCTCCGGCCTGGACGTGCGCGGGATCCCCGCGCTGCCGCTCCTGCCGACCGGGAAGATCGACTACCGGTCCCTGGAGGCCCTCGTATGAGCCCGTTCACCCGCTCCCAGCCGGAGCGCGAGGCGCTGCTGCTCAAGGAGCTCTCCGAGCTGGTCGAGCACCACCGGGACCGCTGCGCGCCCTACGACCGGATCCTCGCCGCGTCGGGCTGGTCCGGCGCCGGCGCCGGCGCCGTCGCCGACCTGCCGTGGCTGCCGGTGCGGCTCTTCAAGAACCTCGAGCTGAAGAGCATCCCCGACGACGAGGTCTTCAAGGTGCTGACCTCGAGCGGCACCACCGGCGACGTCAGCCGCATCTACCTGGACCGGGCCGCGGCCGCTACGCAGACCCGCCAGCTCGGCGCCACCCTGCAGACGGTGCTCGGCCCGAAACGCCTTCCGATGCTGCTGGTCGACACCAGGTCGCTGCTCAAGGACCGGCGCTCGTTCAGCGCCCGCGGCGCGGGCGTGCTCGGCATGGCGACCTTCGGGCGCGACCACGTCTGGGCCCTCGACGAGGACGGCGTTCCCGATCTGGCGGCGCTGCGGGAGTTTCTCGCCCGGCACGGTGACGCGCCGTTCCTCATCTTCGGCTTCACCTACCTGGTCTGGCTGCACCTCTACGAGGTCGCCCGCGACAACGGGCTCGACCTGAGCAACGGCATCCTGATCCACTCGGGCGGCTGGAAGAAGCTGATCGACCGGGCCGTCCCGCCGGAGGAGTTCCGCCGCCGGCTGGCCCGCGACACCGGCCTCGTGCACAGCCACAACTTCTACGGCATGGTCGAGCAGATCGGCACGATCTTCCTGGAGGGGCCGTCGGGCGGGTCGCTGTACTGCCCGGACTTCGCCGACGTGGTCATCCGCGACCCGCAGACCTGGCGGGAGCAGCCGGTGGGCGAGCCGGGGCTGATCGAGGTCGTGAGCACGCTGCCCACCTCGTACCCCGGGCACGTCCTGCTCACCGAGGACCTCGGCGTCGTGCACGGCGTCGACGACGGCGACTGGCCCGGCAAGCGCTTCTCCGTCCTCGGCCGGCTGCCGCGCGCCGAGGCCCG
This sequence comes from Actinoplanes sp. NPDC049118, assembly GCF_040648555.1. Taxonomy (NCBI): domain Bacteria; kingdom Bacillati; phylum Actinomycetota; class Actinomycetes; order Micromonosporales; family Micromonosporaceae; genus Actinoplanes; species Actinoplanes sp. NPDC049118. The sequence continues at coordinate 53,974 of NZ_JBEZDY010000008.1, read as the reverse complement.
GGGCTGCTCCGACACGTACCGGTCGGCACAGGCAGGCGCGGCTTCACCCGACGAGGAGGCAGCGTGAGATTCCGGTTCGGAGACCCCGGAGAGCTCGCCGCGCCGTCGCAGGACCGGCTCACCGTCGGCGACCCGCGGGTCGTCGACTTCCTGTCCCGCTTCGCGCGCAGGCTGCTCGCGCCGGCCATCGCCCGGCGGCACCCCGAGCTCGGCTCGCTCGGCTACTTCCTGCGGCCGGCCGAGCTGACCCGGGCCGCGGCCCGGCTGGAACGGCCGGACGCGCTCGTCTTCCCGCGCGGCAACATCTTCCACCTGCCGCCGGCCAATGTGGACACCATCTTCGTGTACTCGTGGGCGCTGTCCGCGCTGGCCGGCAACCACAACGTCGTTCGCATCTCGTCCCGCTCCGCCGGTGCCGCGGAGACCGTCCTGGAGACGCTCAACGCGACCCTGCGGGACGCGGACCCGGTGATCGGCCGCACCCAGCGCATGGTCACCTACGGCCGGGACGACGCGACCACGGCGGCGCTCAGCGCCTGGTGCGACCTGCGGGTGATCTGGGGCGGCGACGAGGCCGTGAACTCGATCCGCCGGCATCCGCTGCGCCCGTCGGCCCGCGACCTGACCTTTCCCGACCGGACCTCCTGGGCCGCGCTGTCCGTGCCCGGCTGGCGGGCGGCGGACCCGGCGGCCCGGCGGGCGGCGGCGGCCGGCTTCGCGAACGACTCCTACTGGTTCGACCAGGCCGCCTGCTCGTCGCCGCGCGCCGTCTTCCTGGTCGGCGGCGACCCGGCCGGCGTCGCGGAGGAGTTCCTCGCGCTGCTCGGCGAGGTCGTTGCGGAGCGCGGTTGGAGCGTCGACGCGGCCATGGCGGTCGAGAAGCGGATCAACGCGTACGGGCTGGCCGCCGCCGGTGCCGTCACGTCGATGGCCTTCCCGGAGAACGCGGTGACCTCGCTGTCCCTGGCCGGCGTCGGTTCCGCGCCGCGCCGCTGGATCGGCGCGGGGGCGTTCCCGTTCGCAACGGTCGCCACGCTCGAGGACCTCGTACCCGCGATGAACCGGCAGGACCAGACGTTCAGCCACTTCGGCTTCGCGCCGGCCGAGCTGAAGGCGTTCGCCCTCGCCCTGGGCGGCCGCGGCGTCGACCGGATAGTGCCGTTCGGATCGGCGCTGACCTTCAGCGCGATCTGGGACGGCTTCGACCTTCCGCGGGAGTTCACGCGGCTGACCACGCTCGACGCATAGGGGCTGTCGTGGAGAACACCGTTCTGTCGGTCGTCGTGCCGATGTACGACGAGGAGGCGGTGGTACCCGCGCTTGTCGAACGCCTCCGGCCGGTGCTCGACGGCCTCGGCGTCGCCTACGAGGTGGTGGCCGTCGACGACGGCAGCGCCGACCGCACCGCAAACCTGCTCTTCGAGCACGGCCGCACCTGGCCCGAGCTGCGCCTGGTCCGGCTGCGCCGCAACAGCGGGCACCAGGCGGCGCTCACCGCCGGCCTGCAACGGGCCAGGGGCGACTGGGTGGTCAGCATCGACGCCGACCTTCAGGATCCGCCGGAGACCATCGCCGAGATGCTGCGGGTGGCCCGCGAGCAGGGGCTCGACGTCGTATACGGCGTCCGCTCCGATCGCAGCACCGACACCGCGTTCAAGCGGCACACGGCCGGGGTGTACTACCGGCTCATGCGCCGGCTGGTCGGCGGCGACGTGCCCGCGCAGGCCGGCGACTTCCGGCTGCTCAGCCGTGACGTCGTCGAGGTGCTCAAGAAGCTGCCCGAGCGGGCGCCCGTGTACCGGCTGCTGGTGCCGTCGCTCGGGTTCGCCTCGGCGGAGGTCGCCTACGCCCGGGAGCGGCGCGCGGCCGGCGCGACCAAGTACCCGCTGCGCAGGATGGTCGCCCTCGCCTGGGACAGCACCGCGAACTTCTCCGCCGCCCCGCTGCGGATCGCCACCTGGCTCGGCGCGCTCTCCTTCGTAGCATGCCTGGCGCTGATGGTCTTCGGCGTCGTGGTGTGGGCCAACGGCACGGTCATTCCGGGCTGGACCTCGCTGTTCCTGGCCGTGCTCCTGCTCTCCGCCGTGCAGCTGATCTGCCTCGGCCTGCTCGGCGAGTACGTGGCCCGGATCTACCGGACCGTGCAGGACCGGCCGACGTTCCACATCGGATTCGACTCGGCCGCCGACGACGCCCGGGCGGCCGAGATCCCGCAGCAGCGGGCGGCAGTCCTACCGTGACGGCGCTGCTCACCCGGCCGGCCGTCGCACCGGCCGCCGGGTACTGCGCCGCCCGGCGCTCGCTGCTCGCGGCCGTGCCCTGGGCGCTCGTCGCCGCGACGCTGGCGGGCGCGCTGTACCGGGCGGACGTGCCGGCCCGGGACATCGCGCTCTACGGGCTCTATCTCCTCGTCGGCGTGGTGCTGCCCGGAACGCTTGTGCACCGGGCGGTCCGGGGCAGCCGCGGCAACCTGCCCGAGGACCTCGGCTACGGCGCCGCGACCGGTCTGTTCGTGCAGATCGTGGGGTGGGCGCTGGCCGCCGCCACCGGCCTTCAGGCGCTGCTGATCGGCTGGCCGCTGCTGGTGTCGGCGGTCTTCGTCGCCGTACCCGGGCTGCGCCGGCACTGGCGGACCGCCGCGCCCTCGCCGCTGCCGCTGCGCTGGTCGTGGCTGGTGTGCGGGGTCCTGCTCGGCGTGGTCGCCTGGGGCGCGGCGGCCTGGACGACCGCGCTGTTGCCGCCCGCCGACACGGTCTACTACCAGGACCTGATGTACCACCTCGCGCTCGTGCACGAGATGACCCGCTCGATGCCCTTCGAGGTGCCGCAACTCGCCGGTGAGACCCTGCGCTACCACTACCTGTCCGACGCCGACATGGCCGCGGCCAGCATGATCACCGGGATCCCGCCGGCGACCGTCATACTGCGGCTCTGGATGGTGCCGATCGGCGCGATCGCGGTGCTCGTCTTCGCGGCGCTGGCGCGCGAGGTCAGCGCCAGGTGGTGGGCCGGGCCGCTGGCCGGCGGCGTCGCACTCCTGGGGCTGCCGCTCACCCTCGGCGCGCCGATCGAGGCGGACGGCGGGAGTGCGCTCTCGTTCGCCAGCCCGTCGCAGACGTACGCGATGCCGTTGCTGGGTCTGCTCGTGGCGATCGTGATCGACCTGCTGCGCGGGCGGCGACTCGGCCCGGCGTGGTTCGTCGCGCCCCCGCTGGCGCTCGCCTGCGCGGGCGCCAAGTCCAGCGCGCTGCCGCCGCTGATCGCCGGCCTGGCGCTGGCCGGCCTGGTCGTCTGGGTGCGCGACCGGCGGTTCCCGCGCGCGGTGGCCGGGCTGCTCGCCGCCCTGGTCGCCGCGATGCTCTTCGGCGCCCGCCTCTTCGCCGGTGGGGGAGCGGGAGCGCTGGGCGTGCAGCCGCTGAGCGTGCTGCGCTGGATGGAGCCGTACGGCATGACGCTGGGCGTCGGCGACGGCATCGTGCCGGACGGGCTGATCGCCCCCGGCGTGCAGGGCGCCGGCGTTGCGGGCGGCTGGTTCATCGCCTGGCTCGTCGCCTGGTGGCTGCTGATGCAGTCGCCGCGGCTGCTCGGCGTGCTGTCCCTGGGGCGGCGCCCGGACCCGGTGGCCTGGCTGCTGGGCGGGATGGTGGTCGCCGGGGCCGGCGCGGCCTGGATGTTCTGGCACCCCTCGGCCAGCCAGCTCTACTTCTTCCTCTGCGCCGCGCCGTTCGGCGTGGTGCTGACGGTCCGGATGCTCGCCGAGCGGACCCGCCGATGGTGGGTGCCGCTGGGTGGGCTGGTGGCGGGCGCCCTCTGGGCGATACTCGCGCCGGCGGTGACCGCACCGGCGCCGGCCGCGATGGGCGCCTGGGCCTGGACGCTCGCCGTGCCGGTGCTCCGGACGCTCGGTTTCGTGCTGGCGGCCGCGGTCCTGGTGCTGGCCCTGCGACGCCGGCTCCGGGTCCTGGTGACGGCCGGCACCGCCGCGGTGCTCGGCGCGAGCCTGGCGGCCGGACTCGTGAGGCACACCGAAACGTTGTGGCACGACGCCGACGGGACCGGGCGCGCTCAGCCGCTGGCATCCCGCCTGATCAGCCAGGAGGAGATGCGGGCCGCGCTGTGGCTGGACGAGCACGCCGGCAACGACGACGTGGTGGCGACGAACGTGCACTGCATGGCGATCGCTCAGAGCCGGCCGTGCGACTCCCGGGCGTTCTGGGTTGCCGGGCTCGGCGGCCGCCGCACGCTCGTGGAGAGCTGGGGCTACTCCGACGCCGCGGTCGCGGCCCACGGCGCCGGCGGCGTGTCGTACGCGCTGCAGCCGCCGCCGGACCCGGGCCGGTACGCCCTGAACCAGCGGGCGTTCACCGCCCCGGACCCGGCCGACCTGGCCCGCCTGCGCGAGGAGTACGGCGTGCGGTGGCTCTTCGCCGACGCCCGTGCCGGCGCGGTCGCGCCGGCCCTGGACGAGCTGGCGCGGCCCCGCTACACCAGCGGCCCGGTGACCGTCTACGAGCTCTATTAGCCGAGGTGGGCGTCGAGGGCGGGAAGGTCGGGCACGAACCAGATGTGCCGGCCCCGGTTCGACTCGTGTACCAGGGCCTTCAGTGAGGCGCTGGCCTCCAGCCGCTCGGTGATGTCGCCGACGATCGCCAGCCGGATCTGGTAGTTCACGAACTTCTGCATGACCTCGCCGGCCAGGCCGGTGCGCAGCTCGAAGAAGTCGTCGCCCAGCCGCGACGCCGGCAGGGCGACCACGTCGGAGCGGGTGAACGCCGCGCCGATGAGGTCGAGGGCGTCCTGCACCCCGGCGAGCACCGGACCGTCCGCGGCGCAGACCAGCACCGGCACGCCGTTTCGCTCGAGCACCTGGTCACTCATCGTCTTCCTCCTTGTCGAGCAGGCCGTTTCCCGGGCCGAGCAGGTCGCCAACCAGCCGCACGATGTCGGCGGTGGCCGCGGGGCCACCCAGGATCACGATCTTCATCCGGTAGCGGCCCTCGTCGTGGATCGTCTGGATGCGCAGCGGCTCCGGGGAGTCCCGGGGTGCCTGCGCGCCGGCGGTCAGCAGGGTGCTGAGCCGGCTCGCCGCGGCCGCGCCGATCCCGTCGATCTGCACGATGCTGGACACCTCGACGTGCCGCCGCCCGGGGACCGCGGCGGCCGGCTCGCCGGTCAGGGCCGCCAGATCGGCCTGGGTTATCCGGTACTGCTTGCCGATCTTGACCGCCTTGAGCCGGCCGTCGCGGACGTAGTTGCGGACCGTCCGCACGTGCAGCCCCAGCAGCTCTGCCACCTGTTCCACCGAGTACAGGTCACTCCTCATCGCTCCCTATCCTTCGGCTTTCAGGGGAAAATACGGTAATGAGCTTACCCGTCCCATCCGCCACGGGTGAGGCGGGCGGGGTGCGGTGGCGGTGATGATCGACACGTGACCGCCGAGCCGTGGATCCGCTGGGTGCCACCGTCGCGGGCCCTGGTCCTGACGGTCGGGCTCATGATGACGGTCGCCGTCGTCGGGCGTTTCGGGCCGCACGGAGGAATGCTCGTCGCCGGGCCGCTCGGCGCCGTGTTGCTGCTGCTCCTGGCCCGCCTCGCCGGGCTCGACGCCGACGACGTCGGCCTGGGCCGCCGGTCCTGGCGGCGCGGCGCGGCGTACGCGCTGGTCTGCATCGCGGCGGTCGCCGCGGTCTACCTGGTCGCCGCCGCGCTGCCCGCCACCCGGGCCGCGTTCCTCGACGAGCGGTACCGCTCGAGCATGGGCACCGCGCTGGTGACCGCGTTTGTGGTGATCCCGCTCGGCACGATCCTGTTCGAGGAGGTCGCCTTCCGCGGGGTGCTCTGGGGGCTGCTGCACAAACAGTGGGGTGCCACCCCGGCGACGCTGGTGTCGTCCGCGCTCTTCGGGCTCTGGCACGTGCTGCCGTCGCTGCGCCTCAACCGGGTCAATCCGGCCGTGAGCAACCTGGTCGGTTCGGGCCCGGCCGGGCAGGCCCTGGCCGTCACCGGTGCCGTGCTGTTCACCGGGACGGCCGGACTGCTCTTCTGCGAGCTGCGCCGGCGCAGCGGCAGCCTGCTGGCCCCGATCGGCCTGCACTGGGCGGTCAACGGCCTCGGCGTCCTGGTCGCCGCCGGCCTGGCGGTGTGACATCGATGGCTAGCGATGGAGAGGGCGTACCGGAGATGACAACCACGACCTCGCGGCCGGAAGCACCCCCGGAGCCGGAGCAACCGCGGGAGCCGCGGCCCGGCTGGTGGCGGCGGCTGCTGCACCGCCGGCACTACGGCTTCGTCGGCCTGCTCGGCGCGGTGACCTGCTTCTGCCTGTCGCTGACCCCGTCGCTGCTGCCTCGCGGGCCCGGGTTGCAGGGCGTCGTCGGCGGCATCTCCGCGGCCATCGGGTACGGGCTCGGCGTGCTGGCGGTGTGGCTGACCGGCAAGCTGCTCAACCGACCGATGCCCCGCCCCGGCCGGATGGCCTGGCGGATCCTGGCCGCCGTCTCCGCGGTCGCCGTGCTGATCTTCCTCTACCTGGGCGCCGCCTGGCAGCGGGACATCCACGAGATGATGGGCGTCGACGCGCCGGCGCGGCCCGGCTATCTCCTCGTCATCCCGGTCGCCCTGCTCCTCGGCGCCGGGCTGGTCGGCCTGATGCGGCTGCTGCGGCACCTGGCCCGCGGCGCCGGCCGGCTGCTCGGGCGGGTGATCCCCGCGTCGACCGCCCGGGTGATCGCCGGCCTGGCGGTGATCCTGCTCGCGTTCGGCGTGCTCAACGGCGTGGTGCTCGACGGGTTCTTCGCCGTCACCGACAACAGCTTCAAGGCGATCAACGCCGAGACCGAGCCCGACGTCACCCAGCCGGACGATCCGCTGCGCTCCGGTGGCCCCGGTTCGCTGGTGTCCTGGGCCTCACTGGGCAAGCAGGGTCGCAACTTCGTCGCCGGCGGACCCAGCGCGGAGCAGCTGAGGGGCTTCGGCGGCCTCGGCGTCGATCAGCCGATCCGGGTGTACGCCGGCCTGGACTCCGCGCCGACCTCGCGGGAACGGGCCGCGCTCGCCGTGGCGGAGTTGCAGCGCACCGGCGCGTTCGACCGCGAGGTCCTCCTGGTGATCACCACCACCGGCACGGGCTGGGTCGACTCGGGCGGCGTAGACCCGGTGGAGTACATGTACAACGGCGACTCGGCCATGGTCGCACTCCAGTACTCCTACCTGCCGAGCTGGCTCTCCTTCCTGGTCGACAAGGAACGCGCCCGGGAGGCCGGGCGGGACCTGTTCAACGCGGTCTACGGAGCCTGGTCGAAGCTGCCGCTGGGCCAGCGGCCGAAGCTGCTGCTGTTCGGCGAGAGCCTCGGCTCGTTCGGCGCCGAGTCGGCGTTCAGCGGCGCCGACGACATCCGCAACCGGGTCGACGGGATGCTGCTCGTCGGCCCGCCCAACCGCAACGAGCTGTGGCGGGAGTTCGTCGCCGACCGGGACCCGGGCAGCCCGGAGATCCTGCCCACCTACGAGAACGGCGCCACGATCCGTTTCGCCCGTGATCCGGCGACCGACCTGGACCGGCCGGCGACGACGTGGTCGCCGCCGCGGGTCGTGTACCTCCAGCACCCCTCGGATCCGATCGTGTGGTGGGGACCGGGGCTGATGGCGAGCCGCCCCGACTGGCTGGAGGAGCCGCGGGGCGCCGACGTGTCGCCCGATATCCGGTGGTACCCGCTGGTGACGTTCTGGCAGGTGACCGCGGACATGGCGTTCTCAACCGGGGTGCCGGCCGGGCACGGGCACAGCTACGGCGCGGAGCCGGTGGCCGCCTGGGCCGACATCGCACCGCCGGACGGCTGGACACCCCAGCGGACGGCGGACCTGACCGCGCTCATCGCCGAGGGTTGAGCGGGGGGTCGGGTTAACCCTACTGTCGACTGGGCGGACAGCGGGATCGGTTGGGAGGCCGCCGATGCCTAACGTCAACGACATGACTACCGCACCCGCCCCGGGAGAGCTCGGCCCCAGCCTGGCTCAGCGCCTCTTCCGCCAGCTCGGGCTGGACACCCTGTACATCCTGATCGGCTTTCCGCTGGGCCTGATCACGATCGTGCTCTTCACGGTCGGCTTCTCCCTGGGCATCGGCACGCTGATCATCTGGGTCGGGCTGCCGGTGCTGCTGGCCACGTTCATGATGGCGCGCGGCTTCGCGGTCCTCGAGCGGGCCCGGCTGGGGCCGGTCTTCGGCCACCCGGTGCCGCCCGTGGTCTACAAGCGTGCCCCCGGCGGCGCGAGCCTGGTGCGCCGGCTGCTCACCCCGCTCGGCGACGGCCAGTCCTGGCTCGACCTGCTGCACGGCATGTTCCGCTTCATTCCCAGCACGATCGCGTTCAGCTTCGCCATCACCTGGTGGGCGGGCGCGATCGGCGGCCTGACCTTCCCGCTCTGGGACTGGTCCATCCCGCGCGGCGCCGGCGACGAGGACCTGCCGATGCTGCTCGGCCTGGGCGACGCGTACTCCACCCGGGTCATCTTCCACATGGCGATCGGCTTCTTCTTCGCCGGCACGCTGTACCCGGTGATCCGCGGCGTGACGCTGCTCGAGGCGGTCTTCGCCCGGGGCCTGCTCTGCGGCGTCAACGAGCTCCGTGAGCAGGTCGCCGCGGCACAGGCGGCCCGGGACATCGCGCAGGCGCAGAAGACCGCGGCCGTTTCGGCCGAGGCGACCGCGCTGCGCCGCCTCGAGCGGGACATCCACGACGGCCCGCAGCAGCGGCTCGTCCGGCTGGCCATGGATCTGAGCCGCGCCGAGCAGCAGTTCGCCACCGACCCCGAGGCGGCCCGGGCCACCGTCGCCGAGGCGCTCACCCAGACCCGGGAGACCCTGGACGAGCTGCGGGCGCTGTCCCGCGGCATCGCGCCGCCGATCCTGGTCGACCGGGGCCTGCAGGCGGCGCTGACCGCGCTGGCCGGCCGGTGCACGGTCCCGGTCGACCTGGACGCCCCGCCGATCTCCCGCCTCGACCCGGCCATCGAGACGACCGCGTACTTCGTGGTGGCCGAGGCGCTCACCAACGTCGCCAAGCACAGCCACGCCACCGAGGTGCGGGTCAGCGTGCAGCCGGCAGCGACCGGCCTGATGATCACTGTCGCCGACGACGGCATCGGCGGCGCGAGCCTGGCCAAGGGGCACGGGCTGGCGGGCCTGGCCGACCGGGTCCAGGCGGCCGGCGGCGTGATGAGCGTGGCGAGCCCGGCCGGCGCCGGAACCACCATCACGGTGGCCCTCCCCCTGTAGCCGGGGAGCAGCGCCTAGGCTCGTCGGCATGCGGGTGGTGATCGCCGACGACGCCGTGCTGTTGCGCGAGGGTCTGATCCGGCTGGTGGAAGAGAACGACTGCACCGTCGTCGCGGCCGTCGGCGACGGGCCGTCGCTCGTCGACGCGATCGCCACGCACCGGCCCGACGTGTCCATCGTGGACGTCAGGATGCCGCCGACGCACACCGACGAGGGTCTGCGCGCCGCCGTCGAGGCCCGGGGCAAGGTGCCGGGCAGCCCGGTGCTGGTGCTCTCCCAGTACGTCGAGGTCGAGTACGCCGACGACCTGCTCGCCGACCGCCGTGGCGCGGTCGGCTATCTGCTCAAGGACCGGGTCGCGGAGATCGCCGAGTTCATGGACGCGCTGCGCCGGGTGGCGGGCGGCGGCACCGTGCTCGATCCCGAGGTCGTCGGCCAGCTGCTGGTCCGGCGCCGCCGCGACGACCCGCTGCGCAATCTCACCCCGCGCGAACGTGAGGTCCTCGGCCTGATGGCGGAGGGCCGCTCCAACACGGCGATCGCCCGCAAGATCGTGGTGACCGAGGGCGCGGTGGAGAAGCACGTCCGCAACATCTTCACCAAACTCGACCTCGCGCCGGACACCGAACAGCACCGCCGCGTCCTGGCCGTGCTGGCCTACCTGCAGTCGTAGGGTTAGCCCTACCACCGAAGCGCCAGGTCACCGGATCGATAGCGTGCGGCTTTCTCCCTAGCGTCGGTTGTCATGAAGCACAGGGAGAACGTCACCGGAATCGCGGCTCGGGCCGCGCTGTGGAGTGCGCGGCATCGCACTGTGGCGATACTCGGATGGATCGCCTTCGTCGTCGGCATCACCATCGTCAGTGGACAGATCGGCACCCGCGAGGCCTCGTACAGCGACCAGGGCCACGGGGAGTCGGGCCGGGCCGACCGGATCGTCGAGCAGGCCGGCTTCCCGGTCCGGCCGGCCGGCGAGATGGTCCTCGTACAGGGCGCGGACCGGGACCGGGCCGTCGCCGACGTAACCAAGACCCTCACCGGGCGGGCGGGGGTCGCCGACGTCGCCGACCCGCTCGTCTCGCCCGACGGCGGGTCGACGCTCGTGCCGTTCACGATGAGCGGCGACCCGGAGACCGCCAAGGACCGGGTCCTGCCCCTGCTCGACGCCGTGGCGGAGGTGCAGCGGCGGCATCCCGGCGTGCTGGTCGCGGAGGCCGGCGACGCCAGCGGCGACAAGCTCATCGGCGACTCGCTCGACGAGGGCCTGACCCGGCTGTCGATGCTCTCCATCCCGGTCTCGCTCGGCATCCTGCTGGTCGCGTTCGGTGCCGTCGTCGCCGCGGTGCTGCCGGTCGGCCTCGCCGTCACCGCCGTGGTCGCCGCGATCGGCCTGCTCGCGGGGGCGAGCCGCTTCGCGCCGACCGTCGACGAGACGATGCACGTGATGCTGCTGGTCGGCCTCGCGGTCGGCGTCGACTACTGCCTGTTCTACATCCGCCGGGAGCGGGACGAGCGCCGCAACGGCGCCGATCCGCATCGGGCACTGGTCATCGCCGCTCAGACGTCCGGCCGGTCGATCTGGATCTCCGGTCTCACCGTCATCGTGGCCATGTCCGGCATGTTCTTCACCCAGGACGCCACCTTCACCAGCTTCGCGGTGGGCACGATCCTGGTGGTGGCGACCGCGGTGCTCGGCTCGCTGACCGTGCTGCCCGCGCTGCTCTCGGCACTGGGCGATCGGGTCGACGCGCTCAAGATCCCGGGCCTGTACCGGCGGCGCAACGACGGCCGGATCTGGAACGCGGTGCTGCGGGTCGTGCTGGCCCGGCCGCTGATCTCCACGGTCCTCGCCGTCGGCGTGCTGGGCGTGCTCGCCGCGCCGATGCTCGACCTGCGTACCAAGGGCGAGAGCATCGAGGACGTCTCGCCGAACTCGTCGATCGTGCAGACCTACGTGAAGATCAACGAGGCCTTCCCGAGCGAGACGGTGCCGGCCGAGGTGGTCGTGCAGGCGCCGACGGTGCGCGGCGCGCGGTTCGAGGCGGCGCTCGCGGACTTCCGCCGTGCGGCGGCGGCGACCGGCCGGTTGCGCGAGCCGATCGACGTGCGGGTCAACCCGGCCGGTACGGTCGCGGTCGTCTCGGTCGGCCTGGCCGGCAACGGCAGCGACCGCACGTCGGAGCGCGCCGTGCAGGCGTTGCGGGACAGCGTGGCCCCGGATGCCTTCGGCAAGGTGCCGGGCGCGACGGTGGCCGTCACCGGCGACACCGCCGGGAGCATGGACTTCAACGAGCGGCTGGACGAGTCCCTGCCGTGGGTGTTCGGCTTCGTGCTGGGGCTGGCGTTCCTGCTCCTGCTGGTGTCGTTCCGCTCGGTGGTGGTCGCGATCACCGGCGTGGTGCTCAACCTGCTGTCGGTCGCGGCGGCCTACGGGATGCTGGTCTTCGTCTTCCAGTACGGCCACTTCGAGTCGTTGCTGGACTTCAAGTCCGGCGGTGGCATCACCAACTGGATGCCGCTGTTCCTCTTCATCATCCTGTTCGGACTGTCGATGGACTACCACGTCTTCGTCCTGAGCCGGATCCGCGAGGGGCACGACCGGGGCCTGCCGACCAGGCAGGCGGTGTCACAGGGCATCGGCAACACGGCAGGCGTGATCACCAGCGCCGCGGTGGTCATGGTGGCGGTCTTCGCCCTCTTCGCGACCCTCCCGCTGACCGCGACCAAGGAGCTCGGCGTCGGCCTGGCGGCGGCGGTCCTGCTGGACGCGACCATCATCCGGGCGGTACTGCTGCCGGCGGTGATGGCCCTGCTCGGCGAGAAGAACTGGTGGCTTCCCCGCTGGCTCGGCTGGCTACCGCAGGTCGCGCACGAGCCGCCGCCCCCGGCGGTCGGCCCGGCGGCCCGGGACGACGAGCGGGAGCTGGCTCACACGGCCTGACGGCACAGCAAAGGGCGGCCGCGTCAGGGGCCGCCCTTTGCCACACCTACAGCCCGGCGGCCCGGCCACGGCCTCGCGCCGTTGAGAGGCCGGGCCGGGTGCCACAGGGCCGTGGTGAGCCCGTACGGGAAATCAGCTCTTGAAGGCGTCCTTGATGTTCTCGCCGGCCTGCTTGAGCTTGGAGCTGGTCTGGTCCGCCTTGCCCTCGGCCTCGAGCGACTCGTCGTCGGTCGCCTTGCCGACGCCCTCCTTGACCTTGCCGGTCAGTTCCTCGGACTTGTTGTCGATCTTGTCTTCGGTACCCACGGGGACCTCCAGGTCTAGTGCCTACGTCCGAACGGGTACCCAGCGCGCCGATCGCCAACCCTTGGCGGATGGAAAAGGTTGTTCAACGGCAATCAAGCGGCCTGCCACGCCGGGGCCGGCATCAGCGATCCCGCCTCCCGCAGCAGCTCGCCGAACCGTTCCGCCGGCATCGGCCGGGCGAAGTAGTAGCCCTGCGCGGCGATGTAGCCGAGCGCCAGCAGCTGCTCCGCCTGCTCGGCCGTCTCGACGCCCTCCGCGACCGGGTGCAGGCCCAGCGCCTGTGCCAGGTGGATCACCGCGGCGGAGACCGGCGGGCGGCCGTCGACCTGCGCCTGGGTGAACGAGCGGTCCAGCTTGATCTCGTCGATCGGGCAGTCGTGCAGCAGCGTCAGGGTCGAGTGGCCGGTGCCGAAGTCGTCCAGCGACACGCGCACGCCCAGGGCCCGCAACCGGTGCAGGGTGGTGATCGACTGACCCGGTTCCAGGGCCATCGTCTCGGTGATCTCCAGGACGATGCGGTCCGCGGCCAGGCCGAACTCGTCGAGCAGCTCCGCGACACCGTCCGCGAATCCGGCCTCGCGCAGGTCGCGGGCCGACACGTTGACGTTCAGCACGCCCGGCGCCGCGTCGCCGTGCTCCTCGATCCAGCTCGCGAGCTGGGCGAACGCCGTGCGCATCACCCACCGGCCCAGCGGGACGATCAGGCCGGTGCGCTCGGCGACCGGGATGAACGTGTCCGGCGCGCACGTGCCGCGGGTCGGGTGCGCCCAGCGGACCAGCGCCTCGGAGCCCATGATCCGGCCGTCGTCCAGCGAGACGATCGGCTGGTAGAGCAGGAAGAGCTGGCCGTCGGAGATGGCCTCGCGCAGTTCCGCGCCGAAGTGTGCGTGGTCCGTGCCGTTCGCCGCCATGCTCGCGTCGTAGTGCAGGCACGCCGTGCCGGGCAGCTTCTTCGCCGCGTACATCGCGATGTCGGCGTGCCGCAGCAGCAGCGAGGACTCGTCGCCGGTCCGGCCGTCGGCGATGCCGATGCTGGCACGGATCGGCAGTTCGTGGCCGTCGGCGTAGACGGGCTGGCGGAGCGCGTTCATCATCCGCTCGGCGGCCAGGTCCGCCGCGGCCGGGTCGGCGTCGTCCAGCACCACGACGAACTCGTCGCCGCCGAGGCGGGCGATGGTGTCCCCGGCCCGGAGACAGTCCGCGAGGCGCCGCGCCACGGCGACCAGCAGCAGGTCGCCGACCTCGTGCCCGAGGGTGTCGTTGACCTCCTTGAAGTCGTCCAGGTCGATCAGCGCCACCGCCACCGGCCGGTCTCCCGGCGTGGTCAGGGCCCGCTGCAGCCGGGCGTGGAACAGCACCCGGTTCGGCAACTGGGTCAGGGCGTCGTGCTTGGCGCCGTGGTCGAGTCGTTCGAGCAGCCGGCTGTTGTCGTGGAACGCGGTGAGCTGGCGCAGCACCACGAGCGCCGTGATCAGCACGGCGGCGGCGATCACGATGGTCTCCTCGGTGCCGCGGCCGATCGTCACGGCGACCAGCAGCCCGTCCACGGCGGCGACGGCCACGTACGGCGTCAGGCTGAACGAGCGCCGTCGCGGCACGACGGCACCGCGGCGCGGCCCGAGTTCGGCGCCACGCTGACGTGCCGCGGCGAAGGCGGCCAGGAAGCAGACGATCGGCGTGCTGGCCAGGTCGGGGAACAGGTACGGATCGACCGCCTCGAACGGTCCGCGGAACAGCGGGCCGACCGAGCCGACGACCATGGCGAGCGCGATCAGCCGCAGGGCCCGGTTGTCGACGAGGAGGTGGCTGGCGAGCACGAACCTGGAAACGGCGAAAACGGCGAGCAGGGCGATGACGGTGACGAAGAGGGACACGTAGACGGCGGTGCGGTCGCCGCTGCTCAGCGCGTCCCGGGTCACGAAATGCCAGACGAAGACCGCCGCCGCCAGCATGAGGGTGCCGGCGTCGAGCACGACGCGGAGCATCTCGCCCGAGGTCCGCCCGCCGAGCGGGAGCCGGTACAGGGCGTAGACGATGCACAGCACGGCGGCGCCGCAGCAGGCCAGCATGATCGTCCCGGTCTGCGGGCCGCGCGGGTCGTCCGCGGTCAGCACGTCGATGGCCTTGGCGGTGGTGCCGGCGCCGACGAAGCCGACGGCGTAGGTCAGCTGGCGCCAGAAGCGCCTGGTCGGCTCGGGCAGCGACGGGGTCCGTGCGGTGCGGAGAAAGGCCAGGAAGACGACGATCATCCCGGCCGAGGACGGCAGCCAGAGGATCAGCTTCGGCCCGAAGGGATGCAGATAGTCGGCGACCACCAACAGCAGGGATGCCAGCGCGATGGCGCCCGAGGCCCGCAGGAGCCGGTCGTTGCGCGCGAGAGACCCCTCAGACGCGCTCATCAATCAGCTCCTCCGGTCGGTTCTGTACCGCCCTGATCGGTCGCCGCGCGCCCGGCGTGAGAATTTGCGCCCCACCTCATGCAGGTAGCGACCCCGAGCCGTCACCTCCGGTTCGCCCCAGGCTCGCCTCGACGCCACGACAGGCTCAGGCGGCCCCCATACGGTGACGCCTCCGTTCGTGAACGTGAGGGGTATCCGAAGAGTGCTGCGCGCCGCCGTCGATGCCGATCGCGACACCGTGCTCGCCTGGCGCAACCATCCGGACGTGCGGGCGGTCAGCCTGACCCGGCACGTCATCGCGCCGGAGGAGCATGCCCGGTGGTGGGCACGGGTCACCGGTGACCCGGACCGGCACCTGCTGATCCACGACGACACCGGCGTCGTCGTCTTCGACACCCGCGCGGACCCGCCGGCCTGGAGCTTCTACCTCGACGTCGCGGGCCTCGGACCGAACCTGCTCGAGGCCTGGATGCGACTGGAGCGGGAGGCCGTGGAGTACGCCTTCGGCGACCTGGGTCTGACCCGGCTCGGCGGGGAGACCCTGGCCACCAACACACCGGTGCTCGCGCTGCACCGGCGCTTCGGCTTCACCGAGCGGCGCCGGTACGAGCGACTGATCGACGGCACGCCGCAGACCGTGGTGTGGACCGAAAGAGGGAAAACGCAGTGATCGTCAACGACGTGGAGATCGGTGCCGGCCGGCGGCCGTACATCGTGGCCGAGATGTCCGGCAACCACAACGGCTCGCTCGACCGGGCGCTGGCCCTGGTGGACGCCGCCGCCGAGGCCGGCGCGCACGCCATCAAGATCCAGACCTACACGGCCGACACCATGACCGTGGACGTCCGGCATCCGCGCTTCCGGATCTCCGGGGACCACGAGTTGTGGGGCGACGAGTACCTCTACCAGCTCTACGAGCGGGCGCACACCCCGTGGGAGTGGCACGAGGCGATCTTCGAGCGTGCCCGGAGCCGGGGCCTGACCCCGTTCTCCAGCCCGTTCGACCGGACCGCGATCGACCTGCTGGAGAAGCTGGACGCGCCGATGTACAAGATCGCGTCGTCGGAGATCACCGACCTGCCGCTGATCCGGCTCTGCGCGGACACCGGAAAGCCGCTGATCATCTCGACCGGCATGGCCGACGTGCGGGAGATCGCGGCCGCGGTCGAGGCCGCCCGCGGCGCCGGCTGCCGGGACCTGGTCGTGCTCTCCTGCACCGCCTCGTACCCGGCGCCACCCGAGCACACCAACCTGCGCCGCATCCCGGTGCTGGCCGAGGCGTTCCGGGTGCCGGTCGGCCTGAGCGACCACACGCTCGGCATCGGCGTGCCGATCGCCTCGGTGGCCTTCGGCGCCTGCCTGATCGAGAAGCACGTGACCCTGGACCGCGGCGACGGCGGCGTCGACTCCGCCTTCTCGCTCGAGCCGGCCGAGCTGGGCAGCCTCGTCGTCGAGTCGGAACGGGCCTGGTCGGCGCTGGGCACCACGTCCATCGGCCCGACCGAGGCCGAGAAGGAGGGCCTGCGGTTCCGCCGCTCCCTCTACGTGGTCGCCGACGTCCGCGCGGGTGACGTCGTCAGCGAGGACAACGTCCGCTCCATCCGGCCCACCGGCGGACTCGCACCGGACGCCATCGGCCTGGTGCTCGGCCGCATCTTCACCCGGGACGCGGCGAAGGGCACGCCGCTCGCCTGGGACCTGATCTGAGAGGCACGGACAACAACGGTGTGGCTCAACGCGAACGGCAAGGAACTCCAGTGGTTCCTGGAATCGGCATCGGTCTACTGGGAGAAGAACCTCCCGCGGCCGACTGACGACTCCGTCATCCTGGTGGAGGCGTTCCACCAGGACATCCGCGTGAACCTGCGGAACCTGGCGTTCGCGAACGCCATCCGCCGGCTGCGGCCGGCCCGGATGGTGGTGCTGACCGGGGTCGAGGAGCAGTGGCGGCGCACGCTCTGGAGCGGCTTCGACGTCGACAAGGTCCGCGGGGTCGCGGAGGCGTTCGGCGCGGCCGAGGTGATCGACGTCTGGGACCGGGTCCGCCGGATGAACACCGCCGCCGCCGAGGACCCCGCCCTGATCGCCTACACGGACGCCACCTACTGCCGCCTGGCCAAGGTGCCGCGGCTGCCGGAGGGGCACCGCGACCGCCCCGACTACCGGCTGCGGCACGCCTACGCCACCCGGCTCTTCGAGCTCTACCAGGGCCTGTTCGCGGCCGGGAACGTGGTGGCGCTGGTCACCAGCCACGTCGACTACGACCAGTGGGGGCTGGCCGTCGAGTCCGCCCGCCGGGCCCGGGTGCCGATCATCCACACCCAGCAGACCGGCTGCCTGAAGGCGTACGGGCTGTTCCCGCAGGCCGACACCGGCACCGGCACCTTCCGCGAGGAGCTGACCCGGCAGATCGGCGACGTCTTCGAGACGCGGGTGTGGCCGCGCCGGGAGGAGCTGAAGCCGATCGCCGAGCTCGTCGCCTGGCGTGCCAAGGTCAACCTGGGCCGGCCCAGCTGGTGGCGCGGCGGGGTGACCGCCTCGGTCGACCTGAACAATCCGGCCGAACGGGCGCGGCTGCGCAGCCACGTCGTGGACCGGCTGGGCTTCGTCTCGGACAAGCCGGTCGTCACCGTCTTCAACCACGCGGTCTCCGACGCGCTGGGCACCAACCGCGAGCTCTTCCCCAGCCTCGCCGACTGGTTCGCCGACACTGCGGCGTACGCGGCCGAGCACCCCGAGGCGCAGTGGCTGTTCCTCGACCACCCGAGCCAGGCCCTGTACGACTCGACCGGCTTCTTCGACTCGGTCGCGGCGGCACACCGCAAGGCCCGGCACGTGGCGTTCCGGCCGAGCGCCACGCTGAGCAAGAACGCGCTGTGGAGCCTCACCGACCTCGGCGTCACCGTGCGGGGCAGCGTGAGCAACGAGCTGCCCGCGTACGGCATACCGGTGATACAGGCCGGCTGGTCCGAGTGGAGTTCGTGCGGGCTGTCCACGGTGGTCGACGACCGGGACGCGTACTTCAAGACCCTCGAACAGGGCATCACGGCCATCCGCGACGGCGTCGACCTCGTCACCGAGGAGCAGGTCCGGCGCGCCCGGCTCTGGCTCTGGCTGTACCGCAGCGGCACCGACGTGGTCACCCCGCTGGTGCCGCAGTGGGAGGTCTGGCCGGCCGACGTGCTGCTCAAGACGATGCGCGCGACGTTCCGGCACATCGAGGCCGACGCCGACCCGCTCTTCACCGCGGTCGAGCGGATGTGGACCCGGCGGGAGCCGATGCTGACCCGGACGGACTTCACGCCATGATCGGCGCCTGGTTCGCCACCGACTACGACGTCGCGCCGACCGCCATCGAGCTGCCGGTCGACGTAGCCAGCGGCCGGGACGACGGCGTCTGCATCGTCGACCAGGTGATCCGCGGCACCGGCATCGTCGGCCGAGTCTCCGGCGACTACGGCGCGGTCGGGCTGAAGGTGCGCAGCCCCGGCGTCGCCACCCGGGTCACGGTCGTGGTCCACCTCGACGAGGTCGCGACCCGCTGGTGGTCCGACCGCGTGCGCCCGCCGCGCACGGCGCCCGAGCTGCCGCGGCTGGTGCTGATCCGGGCGCAGGGCGAGCTGCGCGGCGCGGCACTGCTCTGTCGGCCGCAGGGCCTGCGGCGGGCGGGCGGCGCGAAGGCGACGGTCTGCTTCGACCTGACGGCCGAGGAGCTGGACGGCGACGGCCTGCTGATGGTCGAGCTCGCCGAGCCGCCGCGGCCGTCGTGGGTGGCCGGCCGGCTTGCCGCGCGCTCCGCCCTGGGCGTCCGGATAGACCAGATCTCCGTACGCGCACAGCGGCACACACCCGCAGGCGCGTGCGAACCGGATCCGACGGGCTGCGACCTGGCCCTGCTGGCACCGAACCCGCCGGAGCGCTTCCGGCTCGAGCTGACGCCCGTGCCGCCGGCGCCGCCGTTGCCGCGCTCGCCGTCGAACAGGTGGACCCGCCGCAGGCCGGCCCGGGCCGGATTCAAGGTGCTCCGGGCCGCCCGTCGCGCGGGCACCCGCGTGGTCGCCGAGGTCAACAAGTCCCGGCCGGGTCCCGTGCGCGGCGTGCACGCGGTCGACCTGCTGACGGGCGTACCGGTGGCGGTCGAGGTCGTGGCGCACGGGCCCGGCGGCACCGACCTGCGGCTGACCGGCGCCGCGCAGGGCCCGGTCCTGCTCGGCCTCGAGCAACCCGACCGCGGCCTGTCCTGCCGGATCGTGGCGACGCCATGATCCATCGTCCGGCGCTCGGCGCCGATCCGGCGGCCAACCGGCGGGTGCTCCAGCAGGTGCTGGACACGGTCACGGCCGGAAAGCTGGAGCTGCCGCCCGGCACCCATGTCGTCGCCGACGGGCTGCGGGTGCCCGCCGGCTGGACCATCCGCGGCGCGGAGGTGGCCGGCGCCAACGGCGGCCGGCCCGGCACCTGGCTCGAGTCGATCGGCACGACCGGGCACCCGGTCCTGCACATCGTCGGCTCGGACGTCGCGGTGAGCGATCTCGGGCTGCGGCCGCCGCCGGCCGACCCGGGCGAGCACGGCGGCGACCGCGGCACGGCGGTGACGGTCGGCGACTACCTCTACGCGGACCCTCCGGAGTGGATCGCCCGCGTCGACCTGCGCCGCCTGCACGTCGAGCGGTCCGACGGCCGGCACGCGAACTGCGTCGCGCTGATGGGCGCGATCCGCGACGTCACCCTGCACGACGTCACCGTCCGCGGCGGCTACACGGGCGTGGCCGTGCACTGGGGCGCGGTGGGCGATGACGTGTCCACCATCGTGGGGCCGACCTACCACCCGCACCGGCTCACCATCACCGACCTGCGGGTGAGCGACGCGATCGAGGGCTTCTACCTCAGTTCCGTGCACGACGTCCGGGTCGAGGGCGCCTGCCTGCGCGACGTGGAGATGGGCTTCCGGCTGCTGCCGGGCGACAACACCGACCGGTTCGTCGGCTCGCCGGTGGTCGGCTCCGCGATCACCATCGCCGACGTGTGCGTCCGCTGGCACGGCCCGCGGTACGCCGTCCGGGTCGCGGGCTGGGGCCGCAGCGAGATCGACGGGGTGGTCAGCGTGCTTCGCTACCGCGACGCCGAGATCCGCGACTGCATCCTGCGCGGCGCCGGCACCGGCGAGGCGTGGTCGCCGATGGTGGTCGAGCGGGCCGAGGGCGTCCGGCTGCGCAACAACGTGTTCGAGAGCCGCTCACCCGGCGATCCCCGGGCGTGCTGTGTCCGCGCGGCCGGGCCGTGAGTCGGCCGGCGGGCGCCGCGCTGGGCTAGCGTTGGCCCGTGGCCGCGGATCCGGAAACGACGGAACCGGAACCGATGGATCCGGACGTCGACCTGAGCACCCCGGCCGGCCGCGCCGAACTGGGCCCGAGCGCGGCGCCGGTGCTGGCGGCGATCTCCGCCGGGGGCGTGCTGGGCGCCCTGGCCCGGCACGGCATCGGCGTGGCCTGGCCGCACGACCCGCGCGCGTTCGCCTGGTCGACCTGGACGATCAACATGACCGGCTGCCTGCTGATCGGCGTCCTGATGGTGCTCGTCACCCGGGTGTGGCCGCGGCGGCGGCTGATCCGCCCGTTCTGGGGCGTCGGCGTGCTCGGCGGCTACACCACCTTCTCGGCCGCGTCCGTCGACGCCGTGCGGGCCGCACCGGGCACGGGCCTGCTCTACGTGGCGGCGACGCTGGTCGGCGCGCTGCTCGCGGTCTGGGCCGGCACGGCCGCCGGCGAGGCGGTGGTCCGGCGATGACCCTGCTGCTGGTGGCCCTCGGCGCGGCGGTCGGTGCCCCGCTGCGCTACCTGACCGACCGGGCGATCCAGGCACGGTACGGCTCGGCGTTCCCCTGGGGCACGTTCGCGGTCAACGTGTCGGGTTCGCTGCTGCTCGGCCTCCTCGTCGGGCTACCCGTCGCGCCGTGGCTCGCGAGCCTGCTGGGCACCGGCTTCTGCGGCGCCCTGACGACGTACTCGACGTTCAGCTACGAGGTGTTGCACCTGGGCCGGGCCGGCGAACGGCTGCCCGCCGCGGCGTACGCGGTCGGCAGCGTCCTGGCCGGGCTCGGCGCCGCCGGTGCCGGTCTCCTCATCGCGCGGGCGATTGCCTGAGCGACCGCCTCCGGTCGTCAGCTGCCCGGGAACAGCAGCTCGCCGAGGGCCTTGTCGTTGAGGGGTTCCGCGAAGTAGTAGCCCTGACCGAGCTCGCAGTTGCCGTCGGTCAGCTCGCTGAGCTGCTCGGCGTCCTCGATGCCCTCCGCGATCGTCGACAGGTTGAGCGCCTGGCCGAGCTGGATGATGCCCAGCGTCAGCGCGGCGGCCGCCGGCACGTCGCCGACGTCGTCGACGAAGGACTTGTCGATCTTGATGATGTCGACCGGGAAGCGGCGCAGGTACGCCAGGCTCGAGTACCCCGTGCCGAAGTCGTCGATCGCCAGCCGTACGCCGAGGGTCTTGATCTGTTCGAGCTGGAGCAGCGTCGAGGCCCGGTGGTCAACCAGCAGGGACTCCGTCAGCTCGATCACCAGGCAGGTCGCCGGCAGGCCGCTGTTGGTCAGCGCCGACGCCACCATCTGCGGCAGGTCGGTCTGGTCCAGCTGTACCGCCGAGATGTTGACGCTCACGGTCAGCGGCCGCTTGCCGCCGCGGAGGGCGTTCCACTCCGCGGCCTGGCGGCAGGCTTCGCGCAGCACCCACTCGCCGATCGGGACGATCATGCTGGTTTCCTCGGCCATCGGGATGAAGTCCAATGGCGGGATGAGTCCGCGGTCGGGGTGCCGCCAGCGGACCAGCGCCTCCAGTCCGGTGATCTCGCCCGTCCTGAGCTGCACGATCGGCTGGTAGCGCAGCTCGAACTCGTGCCGGACCACCGCCCGGCGCAGGTCGGCCTCCATCTGCAGGCTCGCCTGGAACGCGGCCTGCATGGCCGGTTCGAAGATCTCGAAGCGGTCCTTGCCCTGCTTCTTCGCCTGGTACATCGCCAGGTCCGCGGCGACCATCAGCTCCTGTGCCTCGTGCGCCTCGGCCACCGTGTACGCGATGCCGATGCTGCAGCTGACGAACGTCTCCTTGCCGCCGAGGTCGAACGGCTCGTGAATCGCCTCCAGGATCCGGCGCGCCAGCGCGACGGACTCGTCCACCCCGGTCGCCAGCGGCAGCAGCACCGCGAACTCGTCGCCGCTCAGGCGCGCCGCCGTGTCGGTGGAGTGCACGCAGGCCTTGATGCGCTCGGCGACCTCGACCAGCAGCTGGTCGCCGGCCGCGTGGCCGAGCGAGTCGTTGACCACCTTGAAGCGGTCCAGGTCGACGAAGAGCATCGCTACGCCGAGGTTCTCCTGCTCCGCCGCCACGAACGCCCGTTCCAGCCGGGCCTGGAACAGGGCGCGGCTGGGCAGGCCGGTCAGCGAGTCGTGGAACGCCTGGTTCATCGCCTCGAGGGTCCGCGCGTCGGTGAGCGCCAGGCTGACGTGCTCGGCGAACGCGCGAAGCACGTCCTGTGCAGCCTTGTCCCATTCCCGCGGTGCGGCGTACGTGCCGACCGTCAGACAGCCGACGACCTCGCCGTTCTCGTGCACGGGGATGGCCATCACGGCCTTCATGCCGTCCCGGACGACCGCCGGGATGGCGATCGGCGAGTTCGCGTAGTCCTCCACCATGATCAGCTCGTCGCCCAGCACCGCGAGGCCCGCCACGCCGGCCGACCGCAGGGGCACGCGCCTCATCCTGGGCAGGATGTCGGGGGCGAACCCCACGCTGGAGACCATGCTGCCGACCGACGGGTCGTCCCGTTCCAGCAGGTTCAGCGACGCCAACTCCAGGCCGAGCAGCTCGGCGGCGCTGGAGGTGATGGCGTCCAGGATCTGCTGGAGCGGGGCGCGGCGGGCGATCAGCCGCTGGATCCGGGTGAGGTGTTCGAAGAGCCGCTGCCGTTCCTGCAGCGAGTCGACCAGGCGGCCGTTCTCCTGCGCCTGGCGGCGCTCGCTCTCGATGACGTGCAGGGCGCGCAGGCTGAGTTCGAGCACGCGGGCCATGCCGCGCAGCAGGCAGACGTCCTCGTCGGTGAAGTCCCGGCCGGTGCGGCCGAGGACCAGCACGCCGGGCGTCTCGCCGCCGATGGGCGCGCCGGTGACCGCGTACTCGGTGCCGGTCAGCGTCAGCGTGCCGCGGCGACCGGCGCCGACCTCCGTCAGCGCCGCGGGCCGCACCTGTTCGGCGAGCACGCCGATGGTGGCGACCACGCAGCCGTCGATGACCAGCACGGCGATCTCGGCCTCGAGAGCGCGCGCTGCGCATTCAACTGCCGCGAATTGCGCGGCCGGCCCGTCCGGCCGGTCAGCGACCACGGTGAGGAACTCCGTGAGTTGCTGGGTTGCGAGCATGCCCATGACCAGGTTTGTCGGTACCCGGGGGCCGGAGCTGAGGCGTTTGTCGCGATCGTCTTTGTGAGTCAGCTCAGTGATCCGGGGCACCGACCGGCGGCCTTCGCGGTGCCCGGGAGCGCGGCAGCGCCCAGTGGCAAGATCATCAGTGCGCCCGGCGGGCACCGCAAAAGAGGATGTCGGCGGCCGTTCGTGCCATTCTTTTCACGTTCAGTTAGTAACTGATCACCGGTGGTTGTCAAAGTCTCACCGGATGGGCGTCAATGAAGCGGTGCCCCCGCCTCAAACGCTGGCCGCCGGGCGCCTCGGCGGCGTGTCCATCGTGTTCTTCGCCGTCGCCGCCGTCACCCCGCTCTCCGTCGTTGCGACCGTGGTACCCGGTGCCTACGCGGGCGGCGCCCCGCTCGCGCTGCCGTTGCTCTTCCTCGGCCTGGGGCTGCTCCTGCTGGTCTTCGCCGCCGGCTACGACGCGATGTCCCGGCGGATGCCGCACGCCGGCGCGCTGTACTGCTTCATCGCCCGGGGGCTGGGCCGCCCGCTCGGTGTCGGCGCCGCCTGGCTCGCCCTGCTCGCCTACACCGCCCTGCAGGTCGGCCTGTACGCCGCGGTCGCCGCGGCCGCCGAGCCGCTGGTGTCTCTGCGGTGGCCGGTGGTGGCGCTCGGCTGCTGGGCCGTGGTCGCGCTGTACGGCCTGCTGCGGGTGACGGCGACCGCGTGGCTGCTCACCGTGCTGGTGCCGGCCCAGGCCGCGGTGATCCTGGGGTACAGCCTGGCCGACGTGGCGCAGCCTGCCGGCGGGCGACTCACCTGGGCGGCGCTGGCGCCCGCGAACCTGTCGGGGCTGCCGCGCCCCGCGCTCGGCATCCTCCTGGTCCTCGTCGCGCTGGCCTTCGTCGGCTTCGAGACCACGGCCGCGTACGCCGAGGAGGCGCGCTGCCGGCGCCGGGCGATCGCCCGGGCCACCTGTCTGTCCATCGTGTCGCTCGCCGTTCTCTTCGCGGCGGCGACCTGGGCGATGAGCGTGGCCACCGGGCCGGGTCGGATCGCCGCCGAGGCCGGGGCGCGCGGGCCGGACCTGATGTTCGACCTGGCGGCGGCCCGGCTCGCGCCCTGGGCGGTGACGCTCGGCCGGGTCGTGATGGTGGCCGGCCTGCTCGCGGCGATGATCGCCCTGCATCAGACGATCGCCCGCTACCTGTTCGCGCTCGGCCGCGAGCGGGTGCTGCCGCCCGTGCTGGGCCGCACCGGCCGTCGCACCTCGGCGCCGGCTGCCGCCTCGCTGACACAGACCGTCATCGTGGGCCTCGTGATCGGCGCGGGAGCGCTCGCGGACGCCGACCCGGCCACGGCGGCACGACTGCTCGGCGTCGGCGGTGGCCTGTGCATCCTGCTGCTTCTGCTCGGCGCCTCGCTGGCGGCGCTGATGTTCCTCAACCGCCATCCGAACGGCGAGGGGGTGTTCACCCGGCTGCTGGCGCCGGGGTTGTCGACCGTGGCGCTGGGCGCGCTCGCGTATCTCGCCTTCGCCGACCTTCCGGCGCTGCTGGGCGTACCGGAAAGGGTGGTGCTGCCCGCGGTGGCCGCCGCCGCGGTCCTGCTCGGTGTCGTCTACGGCCTGGCGCTGCGCAGCGCGGCGCCGGTGACCTATGCCGGCATCGGGTTGGGCGGCGCCGCCGTCGTGGTGACGCCGTCGGTCGCCGTGGTGCGGTCGGTGCCCCGCCAGCGTCAGCCCGGTGCGCACCGGCCCGAGCGGGTCAACCGCCAGGAGCTCACCGGATAGGCGGCGCCTCGTCGCCGAAGAACTCCTCGATCTGGATGAGGGTCAGGTAGCCCTGCGGCTCGACCTCGCCGGCCTCCGCCGCCGGCGCCTTGCGGGTAACCGCGAACTCGCGGGCCTGGTCCGGCAGGTCGGGCAGCGGCGGCATCGGCGGCAGCGCACCCAGGCCGATCGCCTCGCGGATCACCTCGAACATGCCGGTCACCTCGTGCACCGCGAGCGGGAACAGCTCCGCCGGGCGACGGCCGCCGGGGTCCGGGGCGGCGCAGGTGAAGTTCGCCCGGACCTTGCCGCGTACCTTGCGGATGTCGGCGCTCGGCCGCAGGTGGTCCACGTGACCCTCGGCGACTATCCCGAGCTCGCATTCCTCCACGCCCGACCGGTGCCACCAGCGCCGCCAGGCCGGGTCGCCGTCCAGGGCCAGCACGACGTGCTGCAGAGCGACCATGTACGCCTGTGGCGAGCGGTCGTCCACGGTGGTCCCCATGAGCGGGTGCAGCCAGCATGGCTCTCGACCCCGGAAGTCCATCACGGCATCGTTACATTTCGGGCATCCGCCGTCCGCATTGCCGCCCCGCGCGTAAGGGTGGTCGTAGCGGCGGTCCGTGCGTCCCCCGGGTGGCCCGATCGCCCGGTAGTGGCGGCCCGCGGGCCCGACCTGCCTCCTCTTTCGTGGTAACCCTCGGGCGTGGACGGCTGTTGAACAGCCGTCCGCACCGGAGCATATGGGGCGAATACCGACGAAGGGCTGTTCATGAGAACACTTCTGGCGACTGCCGCCACGATCTCGCTGGCGGTTTGCGGCGGAGCCGCCGCCGCGTACGGGGCCGAGGCCGTGCCTCCGCGCGGCCAGCCCGGATACCCCGCCATCGCCTGGGGCGCGTGTGAGGACGCCGGTCTGCAGTCCCGCAAGGCCGAGTGCGGCTTCCTGACCGTGCCGATGGACTACGCGGCCCCGGCCGGGAAGAAGATCAAGCTCGCGGTCTCGCGCATCAGGCACTCGGTACCCGAGGACAAGTACCAGGGCGTCATGCTGATCAACCCCGGTGGCCCCGGCGCGTCCGGGCTGGCACTGTCGGCGCTCGGCGAGAACGTGCCGAAGAAGGCCGGCGCCGCGTACGACTGGATCGGCTTCGATCCTCGCGGGGTCGGCTCCAGCCAGCCGAAGCTCAGCTGCGACAGCACCTACCAGGGCTACAACCGGCCGGCCTACGTGCCGAGCACGCGGGCGCTGGAGCAGGCCTGGCTCGCGCGGGCGCGGAAATACGCCGCGGCCTGCGCCAAGAACGGTGGCGCGCTCCTCGATCACCTGCGCACCGTCGACACCGTGCGGGACATCGAGAGCCTGCGCACCGCGCTCGGCGCGGAGCAGATCAACT
The DNA here is from genome assembly GCF_040648555.1 of Actinoplanes sp. NPDC049118. NCBI lineage: Bacteria > Bacillati > Actinomycetota > Actinomycetes > Micromonosporales > Micromonosporaceae > Actinoplanes > Actinoplanes sp. NPDC049118. The sequence continues at coordinate 27,485 of NZ_JBEZDY010000008.1, read as the reverse complement.
TTTACGGCTACTCGTACGGGACCTACATCGGCCAGGTGTACGCGACCCAGTACCCCGAGCGGGTCCGCCGCATGGTCCTCGACGGCGTCGTGAACCCGGGCCGGGTCTGGTACGACTCCAACCTCGACCAGGACGTGGCCTTCGACCGCAACATCAAGATCTACTTCCGCTGGCTCGCCGAGCACGACAACGTGTACCACCTCGGCGCGACCGGCGAGAAGGTGGAGAAGCTCTTCTACGCCGAGCAGGCGACGCTGGCGCGCAAGCCGGCCGGCGGGGTCATCGGCCCGGACGAGCTGACGGACGTGTTCCTGCAGGCGGGCTACTACGTCTTCGGCTGGGACTCGGTGGCGACGGCGTTCTCGAGCTGGGTCAACCACAAGGATCCGGAGCCGCTGCGCAAGCTCTTCGACGCGAACAACCCGCAGCAGAAGGGCTCCGACAACGGGTACGCGATCTACCTCGGCGTGCAGTGCACCGACAACCAGTGGCCGACGTCGTGGGAGAAGTGGCGCACGGACAACTGGCGGGTGCACAAGATCGCGCCGTTCGAGACGTGGGGCAACGCCTGGTACAACGCGCCCTGCCTGACCTGGGCCGGAAAGGCCGGCACGCCGGTGCGGGTCGACGGCGCGAAGGTCCCGCCGATCCTGCTGATCAGCGAGACCCTGGACGCGGCGACCCCGTTCTCGGGCAGCCTCGAGGTCCGCAAGCGCTTCCCCCGTTCGGCACTGATCGAGGGCGTCGGCGGCACGACGCACGCGGGCTCGCTCTTCGGCAACCCCTGCATGGACAACTCGATCGCCGACTACCTGGCGACGGGCGAACTGCCGAAGCGGGTCAAGGCGAACCGTGCGGACAAGCGCTGCCCGGCCATGAAGCCGGCGGACCCGTCGGCGGCCAAGGCGAACCACGCGGAGGGCGCCGAGAGCCTCAGCCGCCTGGAGCTGCAGAAGCTGATCGCGGCACGCTGATGCGGTGAGCCGGCGCACCCCGCGCGTGCGCCGGCTCACCCCTGTCTCGAGGCTCACACCCCACCCGGGCCGGCCGGAGCGCCGGGCCGGGTAGGCTTCGGGGCGCGAAGGGGAGTAGCTCCCAATGTCGTGGTCGACATACTGGCCCTGCGGTTCGGGGGCCCGGCCACGCGGCCCGATCCTGGGGCGAGCGAGACCTTCGACTTGGCCATTTGTCTGGCCGGGTCGAGGTCGCCCTGCGCCCAAATCCCGGTCTGACCTGCACCGGGAGTCCTCATGGATGGTTTCCTCGCCGCCACCGCGCTCAGTTTCGCGGTCATCTTCGTGGCAGAGCTGGGCGACAAGTCGCAGCTCATGGCGCTCACCTTCGCGACACGCTTCAAGCCCGTACCGGTCCTGATCGGCATCACGCTCGCCACCGCGGTCGTGCACGCCGTCTCCGTCGGCATCGGCTACGGCCTCGGCGCCGCGCTGCCGACCGGCTGGATCTCGCTGGTGGCCGGCCTCGCCTTCCTGGCCTTCGGCGCCTGGACGCTGCGCGGCGACCGGCTCACCGACGAGGAGAAGACCAAGGCGGAACGCTCGACCGGCTCGGCGATCCTCGCGGTCGGCGGCGCGTTCTTCCTGGCCGAGCTGGGCGACAAGACCATGCTCGCGACGATCACCCTGGCCACCCAGCACGGCTGGTTCGGCACCTGGCTCGGCTCGACGCTCGGCATGGTCGCCGCCGACGCCCTCGCCATCGTCGCCGGCCGCCTGCTCGGCCGGCACCTGCCGGAAAAGGTGGTCCGGTACGGCGCCGCCGCGCTCTTCGCTATGTTCGGCATCTGGCTGCTCGCCGAAGCCGTCATCGAGCTCAACTAGCAGGGAGCGACAGTGCTGCAATATCGGGCCGAGTTCGACGCCACCGTCACGTTCAGCAACGGAGGCGGCCTGCAGACGCAGGGCTTCCGGGTGGACGTGCCGCACGCCGACACGACCGAGGCGGAGATCTCCGCGCTGTTCGTGACGGCCTGCCGGCTGCTGATGGTGGACCGCGTGACGCTGAGCGGCGTGCGGATCTTCGCCGAGCCGCACCTGGGCACCCCGGGCGGGCCCTCCGAGCCCGGCCGGCGGTGGGTCGAGCTCAGCCACGTCATCTCCGCGGGCATGACCACGTACCCCGGGCTGCCCGCGCCCGAGATCACGCCGTTCCTGACCCGCGAGGCCTCCCGCGGGGTCTACGCGCCCGGCACCGAGTTCGCGATCGACCGGATCACCCTGGTCGGTAACACCGGCACCTATCTGGACAGCCCGTTCCACCGCTACGGCGACGGCACCGACCTGGCCGGGATCCCGCTGGAGCGGCTCGCCGACCTGCCCGCCGTCGTCGTCCGCACGATCGGCGGCGGCGTCCGCGGCGTCGGCGTCGACGCGCTCGAGGGCGTGAACGTCGCCGGCCGCGCGGTCCTGCTGCACACCGGCGGCGACGCGCACTGGTCCACGCCCGGGTACGCGGTCGACGCGCCCTACCTGACCGGCGCGGGCGCACAGTGGCTCATCGATCACGGCGCCGCGCTGGTCGGCATCGACGCGGTCAACATCGACGACAGCTCCCCCGCCGCGGGCGGTGCCCGGCCGGCGCACACGCTGCTGCTCGCCGCCGGGATCCCGATCGTCGAGCACCTGACCGGCCTGGAGGGCCTGCCGCCGACCGGCGCCCGGTTCACCGCGGCGCCGCCGCGGGTCGCGGCGTTCGGGACGTTCCCGGTCCGGGCGTACGCGTCGGTGCCCGTCGCCGGGCCGCACGACCCCGGATCCGCGGGCCGGCTGCCGGCCTCGGGCGCCTGACGCCCGGCCCGGCGACGGGCCTCCTCCTCGCGGGTGGGATTCGGCGAAACCGCTCATGACGGCTGCGACGGTGCCGATGATGACCGTGTGAGCTGCAACCCGGGAGGACACGGATGACCGACCCGGAGGCGGGCCCGCTGAAGGTGCAGAGGCCCGGTGCTCCCGGACTGACCACACCGACCGAGATCGGGGTCGCGCGCGCCGCCGCTCTGTTCGAGCGGGTCGACCCCGCGGCCGCCGCGGCGCACCTGGAACCGGTACTCGCCGCCGACCCGTCCTCCGCGGCCGGCTGGATCCTGCTGGCCCGCATCCGGCTCGTCCTCGACGAGGTGGACAAGGCGCTGGAGGCCGCCAACCGGGCCATCGCCCTCGCGCCGGAGGACCCCCGCCCGCTCGCGATCGCGAGCCGCGCGCTCACCCTGCTCGGCCAGCACGAGGAGGCCGTCACGATGGCCTACCGGGCGGTCATCGTCGAGCCGAAGAACCCGCTCTGGCACGACCGCGTCGCCTGGTCGCTGCTCGCCGCCGACCGCCAGTACGCGGACGCCGAGCAGGCCGCCCGCACGGCGGTGGGGCTGGAGCCGAACGAGGCGCACTTCTACTTCACCCACGGCGTCACGCTGGACGCGCTCGGCCACGCCGATCAGGCCCGCCAGGCGTTCCTGCTCTCGCTGAGGCTGGAGCCGGAGAACCCGGTGGCCCAGCACCGGCTCGCCGTCCTGAACGGGGAGCAGGTGCGGGTGCCGGAGAAGCGCAAGCGCGGCTGGAAGATCTTCGGCAAGCGCGGCGCCGACGCCGACGTGCCGGCCCGCCCCGAGGAGTACCTGCCCTGAGGGGTCACCGGGTGTAGGCCAGCAGGTCGAGACCCTCGAGTCTCGACGGCTCCCTGGCCTGCACCAGCAGCGTGAAGTCCGGGGCGAACAGCCAGAGCCGGGTCTTGCCGCCCTTCTGGGAGCGGACCAGCAGGTTGCCGTCCGGGTCGAAGACCGCACCGATGATCTTGCCGCTGACGGGCAGGTCGACGACGTCGCCGGTCACCGTGTCCAGGATCGCGTCGGCGGGTGCCTCGGCCGCATCCGCCGCCGCCGACGGCTCGAGCTGCACCGCGACCAGGTCGCCGGTCGCGTCGACGCTGACCGGGCGGCACGCGGCCCGGCCGTCCGTCTCGCTGCGGTCAGGCACGGGCGTGCCCGACTGCGCGGTGGTGCCGGCCACCTCGAGCCCGCAGTCCGGTGTCGCGTAGACCAGCGTGGTGCCATCGCCCGACCAGCGGAAATGCCGGCCCTCGAGGCCCGCGGCGAGCGGGGACAGCCGACCGGTGGCCACGTCGAGCACGCCGGGGTCGGCCGCGTCGATGAGCAGCCGGCCGCCGTCCGGGGACCACGCCGGCGCCTGCTCGGCGGAGGCCGTACCCGCATAGACCTGCCGGGGGTCGTCGCCGCCGGCGTCCACCACCATCAGCGTCCCGTCGGTCACGTAGGCGATCCGGGAGCCGTCCGGTGAGACACCGGCCGCGGAGTTCGAGGCCGACAGCACGGTCGACGGGTTTCCCGCGCCGGTCAGCCGGACCAGACGCCCGTCGTCCCCGGCGTCGGCGTAGAAGATCTGGCCGGGCAGGTCGCCGAGCGCGGTCGACCGCGGACTCGAGGTGGAGCTCCGCGGGCGGGGCCGGTCCGGGCGGGAGTTCCCGGGGGTCTCGCCGGCGCCCGGCCGGACGGCCGGCGCGGACGTCGGCGCCACCGGAGCCGAGGCCGAGGGGCCGACCGGCGCGACCGCGACCGGGGGCGCCGGCTCGGCGCCCTTCGGCAGCCGCCACAGGCCGCTGCCCAGCAGGGCGAGCGCGACGACGGCCGCCGTGGTGCCGATCGCGGCCTCCCGGCGGCCGATCCTGCGCGACCGGATCAGCGAACGCTCGTACAGGTCGGCGGGGACGACCACGTCGGCCAGCTCGCACAGCTCCTCGCGCAACGGATCGGGCGCGGTCATCTGCCGGCCTCCTGCGCGTCGGCGAACGCCCGCAGGTCGGGCACGAGCAGGCGCAGCCGGTCCAGGGCGCGGCCGCACTGCGTCTTGACGGTGCTGACCGAGACGCCGAGCATCTGCGCGGCCTCCACCTCGGTGTGGTCCTCGAAGTAGCGCAGCACGATCACCGCGCGCTGCTTCGGGCTGAGCGAGAGCAGCGCGCGTTGCAGCGTGATCCGGCGGACCGTGGCCTCGGCGGGGTCGTCGACGCTGCCGCCGTGCCGTTCCAGGCCGTCACCGGGCAGCGCCTCGGCGACCTTCGGCCGCCGCCAGATGGAGACCTGGGCGTGATACATGACCTTGCGAGCGTACGCCTCGGCGTTGCTCGGCCGTTCTAGCCGTGACCAGGCCCGATGGGTGCGTGCCAGCGCCTCCTGCACGAGGTCCTCGGCAAGGTGCTGGTCGCCGGTCAACAGGTAGGCCGAGCGCAGCAGGGCGTGGGAACGCTCACGAACGAAATCCGCATAAGCGCAGTCGCGAGCGTCATCCATTCTCGGCTGTCCGATCGGCGTACGGAAGGAGCCGTGAGCGTACAGGTTGCGGTCAATCACCGCTTCTGTGGTCACGTGCCGCCCGTCCCCGCCGACTCCTCAATGGAGCGTCAGCCGGTGCCCCCCGTCACCGCCGGCACCGGCTGCCGCCGTACTCCGTCAATGACGCAAATGTGTCGATGGCCGGGCGACGGTCCTTTCGGTTGATTCGGGGTGGACCGAACGGTCGCCTCGATCCGGGGCGCTCCCGCGCACGCGACCGTTGACAGTAGGTGATCTCGTCGGTACAACGATTCCACCCCTCACCCTCATCTCGATCGGGCCGGTGGACGCGATGCACGTACCGCAGCGGCGCCGGTTCCCCGGCGTCCGGCTGCGCTGTGTGCACGAGGCCGCCGGGGTGCGGCGGTGATCCGCACCGTGCTGCTGGGCGGCCGCGCCGGGCTGCACATCCGGGCGGCCTCCCGGATCGCGATCGCGGCGGCGCGGCAGCCCGTGCCGGTGACCGTGCGGACCCTGTCCCGTCCGGCGGTGCCCGCCGACAGCGTCCTCTCGCTGCTCAGCCTGGGCGCGCTGTGCGGAACGGAGCTGATCCTCGAGGCGTACGGGCGCGGCGCGGACGTGGCGCTGGAGAACCTGGCCGAGTTGTTCGCCGCCGACCCGGACGCCGCCGGTGCCTGACCTGCTGCGGGGCCTCGGCGTGAGCGCGGGAACGGCCACCGGGCCCGCGTACCGGCTGCCCGATCCGCCTCGGCTGCCCGCGCCGCGACCCGTGGCCGACCCGGAGCGGGAGGTGGGCCGCGCCCTCGCCGCGATCGACGCGGTGTGCGCGGACATCGGCCTGCGCGCGGCGGCCGCCGCCGATGCGACCTCCGGGGAGATCCTGCGGGTGCAGGCTGCGCTGGCCGGCGACCGCACCCTGCGCGACGGTGTGGCGAGGGCCGTGCGCGCCGGACAGGAGGCACCGCACGCGGTCGCCGCGGTGCTCGCCGGGCACCGCTCCGCCCTGCTCGCGGCCGGCGGGCGGCTGGCCGCGCGCGCCGCCGACCTGGACGACCTGCGCGACCGGGTCGTCGCGCACTGCCTTGGCCTGCCCATGCCGGCGCTGCCCGAGCCGGGCTGCCCCTTCGTGCTGGTCGCGGTCGACCTGGCGCCGGCCGACGCGGCACTGCTCGATCCGGACCTGGTGCTCGCCGTGGTCACCTCGGCGGGCAGCTTCGTCAGCCACACCTCGATCCTGACCCGGGTGCGCGGACTGCCGACGGTGGTCGCCTGCGGGGGTGCGCTGGAGATTCCGGACGGCACGGTCGTCACGGTCGACGGCACCACCGGCCGGGTCACGCTCGGCGCGGCCGGCGACGGTGCCGCGGCGCCCGCGCCCCTCTCGGCGCCCGCCGGGGAGCATCGCGGGCGGACCTCCGACGGGCACCGGGTGGCCCTGCTGGCCAACATCGGCCGCGCCGCCGAGCTCAGCGGCGCCGCCGTCGAGGGCGTCGGGCTGTTCCGCACCGAGCTGCTGTTCCAGCACCACGTGGACCCGCCGACGATGGCCGAGCAGGTGGGCGCGTACGCGGAGGTCTTCGCCGCCATGCCGGACCGCCAGGTCATCGTCCGCACCCTCGACGCCGGCTCGGACAAGCCGCTGCCGTTCCTGCGCGAGCACGACGAGCCGAATCCGGCGCTGGGCATCCGCGGGCTGCGCGTGGCCCGCCGCCGCGGCGACATCCTCCGTACCCAGATCTCGGCGATCGCCGAGGCGGCCCGGCGGTACACGGCCCGGGTCGCCGTCATGGCCCCGATGGTCACGACCGGTGCGGGAGGCCGCCGAGTTCACCGCGCTGTGCCGCGACGCCGGGCTGTCCACGGTCGGCGTGATGATCGAGGTGCCCGCCGCGGCCGTCCGAGCCGCCGAGATCCTGCAGGCCGTCGACTTCCTCAGCGTCGGAACCAACGACCTGAGCCAGTACGCGTTCGCGGCCGACCGGCGCAGCGGCGAACTGGCGGACCTGCTGGACCCGTGGCAGCCCGCGCTGCTGTCGCTGATCGCCCTCTGCGCGGCGGCGGGCGCGGCCGTCGGGCGCCCGGTCGGGGTCTGCGGCGAGGCGGCGGCGGATCCCGCCTTCGCGGTGGTGCTGACCGGCCTCGGCGTGACCAGCCTGTCGATGTCCCCCGGTGCGATACCGGCGGTCCGGGCGGCGCTGGCGGCGCACACAATGGACGAGTGCCGGGCCGCGGCGCAGCAGGCGCTCGCCGCCGCTGACCCGGCGTCGGCACGGGCCGCGGTCACCCGCATCTGAGTGACCACTCACAGCAAGCATTCAGTCTGACTTGTTAGCTTCTGCCCGAACTGACTGTCCTGGGTAGGGGGATCTCGTGGGTTTCAAGAAGCTGCTGGGCGCGTTCGGCGTGGGCGGCCCGAGTGTCGACACGGTGCTGTCCGATCCGAACACGCGGCCGGGTGCGCGGCTGGTGGGACGGGTGAATCTGGTCGGCGGCAGCCACGACGTCGACATCGAACACATCACGCTCGGGCTCGTCACCCGAGTCGAGGTCGAGGGTGGCCAGGGCGAGTACGGCGCCACCGGCGAGTTCCACCGCGTCGAGGTCAGCGGGCCGATGCGGCTCACGGAGAAGCAGGAGGTCTCCCTGCCGTTCCAGATCGTGATGCCGTGGGAGACGCCGATCACCGCCGTGCACGGCCAGCACCTGCGCGGCATGACGATGGGGGTACGCACCGAGGTGTCCATCGCCCGGGCCATCGACAAGGGCGACCTGGACCCGGTCGCCGTGCACCCGCTGCCGATCCAGGAGCGGATCCTCGAGGCCTTCGCCCGGCTGGGCTTCGGTTTCAAGAACGCCGACCTGGAGTACGGCCGGATCGCCGGTGTGCACCAGACGCTGCCGTTCTACCAGGAGATCGAGTACTTCCCGCCGGCGCAGTACGCGCACGGCGTCAACGAGGTCGAGTTGACCTTCATTACCAACCCGGCGACGGTCGAGGTCGTGCTGGAGTTCGACAAGCGCGGCGGCATGTTCGGCGGCGGCCACGACTCGTTCGGCCGCTACACCGTCCCGCACGCCGACGCGGACAGCGCCGACTGGGCCCAGGTCGTGGACGGCTGGGTGCGCGAGGCCCTCTCGCATCGGCAGAGCTACGGCAGCCCGGCGCACGGCGGCCACGGCCGGGGACACGGGCCGGGCATGGGCGGGGTCGTCGCCGGCGTCGCGGGCGGCATGGCCGCCGGCTACCTGGCCGGGGAGGTCATGGAGGAGGCCTTCGAGGACTTCGGCGGCGACGAGTAGCCGCCGGCCACGGCCGTCTTCGATAACCCCACCGACTACTTCCTCTACCTTCCGCTGCTGCCCGAGGTGGCCACCGGCATCCTCGCCGCGGACGCGGCCGAGCGCGACGCTCGGTCCACCTTCGTCGTGGTCGGCGCCGGATACACCGGCACGGAGGTGGCGGCGCAGGGCGTGCTCTTCACCGACGCGCTGACCAGGGAGCGGTCGGATCTCCGGCCGAGGTGGCTGCTGATCGACACCGCCGAGCGGGTGCTGCCCTCGCTGGACCGGCGGCTGGGCCGCGCCGCCGGCGGGGTGCTGCGCGAGCGCGGCGTCCAGGTGCTGCTCGGGTGCTCCGTCGAGGAGGCCACCGAGAGCGGCGTGCGCCTGAGCAACGGCGAGTTCGTGCCGACCAGGTCGCTGATCTGGTGTGTCGGCGTGCGGCCCGACCCGCTCGTCGCCGCGGTCGGGCTGGAGACCCGTCAGGGCCGCCTGGCGGTGGACGAGTTCCTCAACGTGCCCGGCCACCCGGACGTGTACGCCTGCGGTGACGCCGCCGCGGTGCCCGACCTGACCCGGCCCGGCGAGCTCACCGGGATGACCGCCCAGCACGCCACCCGCCAGGGCGCCCTGGTCGCGAAGAACATCGCGGCCTCGTACGGGAGAGGCCGGCGCCGGGCGTACCGGCACCATGATCTCGGATTCGTGGTCGACCTCGGTGGCCTCGACTCGGCGGCGAACCCGCTGGGCGTGCCGCTCTCCGGGCTTCCCGCCAAGGTCGTCACCCGCGGCTACCACCTGCTGTCGATGCCGGGGAACCGGGTGCGGGTCGCCGCCGACTGGCTGCTCGACGCGATCCTGCCGCGCCAGGGCGTCCAACTCGGACTGGTCCCGTCGAGCGCCGTCCCGCTGGACAGCGCCTACCCGGAGACGGTGCGGGACGCCGGCGTCACCCGAGGGCGGCCGTCGTCCTGATGTCCGCCTGGCCGGGTGGGGCCACGCGGATTCACGCCAATGGGGGATTAGTCCGAATGGCCTCGCATGGTAATGGGCCCTCCTAGCCGATTGCGGGAACGGCCAAATGGTTCACAAGTAATAATTCGGACATGCTATTTCGTCGTCTAGTCGTCTCCGCGATCCTCGCCGGGACCTTCATCGGCACGGTTCACGGCAGCGCCACGGCCCGCCCGCATACCGGCGCCCGCCCCGCCACCGTGCCGGCGGCAGTCCGCACCACGGCGGTGCAGGCGGCCAGCGCCGGGGCGGCGGCCGGTGCGGGAAGGATCGTCGCGTGGTACGCCTTCGACGGTGGACGGTCCAGCTTGATCACCGATGACTCCGGCAACGGTCACACGCTGCGCCTGGTCGCCGGCAACGGCGGCAGGGTCCTCGCCGTCCAGCACGGCAGCGGCCGGGCCGTGCGCTTCCCGCCCAAGTGCACCACCGGGAAGTGCCCGCATGCCGCACTGCAGAGCCCGAGCGCCGCCAACCTCAACCCGGGCACGAAGCCGATCTCGTACGGCGCCATGGTGCTGCTGGCCCGCAGTCAGACCACCAAGGGGCAGAACATCCTCCAGAAGGGCTACTCGGCGACCAGCAGCCAGTACAAGCTGCAGGTCGACGGCGCCGCCGGGCGGGCAAGCTGTGTCCTGGTCGGTGCCCGGCCGGGGATCAGACTGGTCACCAGCTCGACGCCGGTGGCGGACGGCAGCTGGCACGCCATCGAGTGCCGCCGCCGGGGCGGGTCCCTGAGCGTCCTGGTCGACGGGGTGGTCCGCGGCAACCGGACGATCTCCAAGCGGCTCTCGGTCGCCAACAACCGCCCGCTCAGCCTCGGCGGCAAGGGCGCCTACTCGGACAACGACCAGTTCCAGGGCATCCTCGACAACGTCTGGGTGCGCATCGGCTGAGACCGGCCTCAGGGCCGCAGGCCGGCGCTCATCGCGGCCACCAGCTGCGCGTCCGCGGTATCGCCCGACAACTCCCACGCGAAGGCGCCGCCGAGGCCCCGGCTCCTGACGTACGCCATCTTGGTCCCGATGGTGTCGGGGGTGTCGTAGCCCCACCACTGGCCGCCGCAGAGCGCGAAGGCCGTGCCGCCGGCGGTCCCGGTGGGCGGGCAGGTCTCGCGCAGCACGGCGTAGTCCTCGATGCCCTTCTCGAAGCTGCCCGCCGCCGGCCCGCTCGCCCTTCCGCCCGGGCCGGCGGCGCTGACCCCGGTCCAGCCGCGCCCGTAGAACCCCACCCCGAGCAGCAGCTTCTCTGCCGGAATGCCGAGCTCGAGCAGCGCGGTGATCGTGGCGTCGGTCGTCGCCGTGGCGCGCGGGATGCCCGGGTACGCGGTCAGCGGCGAGTGCGGCGCCGTCGGCCCGGTGCCGGCGCCGGTGCCGAAGAAGTCGTAGGTCATCGCGCTGAGCCAGTTGGCGGGGCGCGCGGCGGCCGCGTAGTCGGTGGCCCTCAGCTTGCCGAGGTCGCCCGGCACGGCGGCGGTGATCAGCGCGTCCGGCCCGAACGCGGCGCGCAACGAGGTCAGCAGCGCCGGCAGGGCGCCCGGCCCGCTGGTGTCGCAGACCAGCCCGCAGGCGTTCGGGTACTCCCAGTCGATGTCGATGCCGTCGAAGACGCCGGCCCAGCGGGAGTCGGTGAGCAGCCGGTGGCAGGAGGCGGCGAAGCCGTCCGGATCTCTGGCGGACTCGGCGAAGCCCTTCGAGCCGGTCCAGCCGCCGAACGACCAGATCACCTTGAGCCGTGGATGTGCGGCCTTGAGCTTGCGGAGCTGGCCGAAGTTGCCGCGCAGCCCGGTACCGCGGGTGTCGGCGACCCCGTCCGCGCTGTCCGCCGCGGCGATCGGCTTCTCGTAGTCGGCCCAGCTGTCCCTTGTGGCGCACCGGCCGCCGTCAAGCTTGCCGAACGCGTACACCAGGTGGGTGAGCTCGCCGGCGGCGCCGCTGGCCCCGACGTTGCGGACCTGGAAGTTACGGCCGTAGACGCCCCAGTCGGTGAAGTAGCCGACCACGCGCTTCTCTGCGGCCGGTGCGGCCGGCGGCGGTGCGGCCGGCGACGACGAGTCGCAGGCGCCGACCAGCAGCAGAGCGGCCGACAGGACGACGGGTACGACCCGCATGCGGGCCTCCCCGGTCCGTTCGCCGAGCCACGAACCTATCGCGACGAGGTCGGCGACGGTGCCTGCGTTAGCCCGATCGTGTAGTCCTCGATCGTGTAGCACGACTCGTCGTCCACGGCGCTCAGCGACTTGTCGATGACGATCTTCGTGGGGTGTGCGTCGGAGAGGTCCCGCTCGACCTCGACCACGTCCGCACCCTCGCGGCGTGCCGTCTCGGCCTCCGCCTCCAGCTGCTTGAGGGTGGGTACCAGATCGGCCAGGCGCAGCATCAGCGCCCGGCGGGCGGAGTCGTCGAGGCCCTCGGCGTGCACCACCTTGTCGTCCACCACGGTGACCTTGAAGCGGCCGACAAGCGCCCGCTCGCCGCAGTCGGAGGCGAGGGTGAAGCCGTACTTGGCCGGCACCGTCCAGGTGGTCGGCGCCTCGTTCATCACGCTGGGCTCCGTGCCGGCGCACGCACCGGACAGGGCGAGCAGCGCAATGCCGGGCAGAACGGTCCTGAGTCGCACGGTGCCCTCCACGGAGTCGACGGTATCGGGTCCGACGCGGTCGGTGACGTACCGGTTCCGCCCGGTGTGGTGAATGGCGTTGGCTACGTCGGGCGCGCGGGCGGGCCCGGCTGTGCGATCGTTTTCCGGTGGCCGTAAGCACCGGGGGCAGCCCGTGGGATCCCGTGCCGGTCCCGGCCGTCCGGGACCGCCGTAGTGCTCTGCGCGCGATCTTCGCCTGGCCGCGGGTCGTCGACCGGGCCCGCGCGGTCGTCCGCAGCGCGGCGACCACGTTCTTCGTCCTGAGCTTCACCCTGTGGCTCATGCCCGGCGTGCGCAGCACGGATGTGCTGGACACGCTCGGCCTCGTGGTGCTCGTCGCCGCCGTCGGCGCGGTCCTGCGCCCCCTGCTGCTGGCCGGCGTCGTCGCGCTGGGCGGCTGGGGCGCGATGCTGCTCGGCGTGGTCGCCCAGGTCGTCGTGATGGTGGTGGCGCTTGAGCTGGACCCGTCGAAACGGCTCAGCGGCTGGCCGACTGTCGGCATCGCGGCGGTGCTGGCCGTGGTGTGCGCGGCGATCCTGGACTGGATGTTCGACAGCGGCACCGAGGACACGTTCGTCAAGGAGGCCCGGCGGCTCATGCGGGGCATCCGCCGGCGCCAGGCCCGGCAGGCGGGCGGTCGCCTGATCACGCTGCGCCGGCCGCCGCCGGGCAACGAGCCGGGCCTGCTGATGGTGCAGCTCGACGGGGTCAGCGAGCCGGTGCTGCGCTGGGCCGTGCGCGCCGGCAACCTGCCGACCATCGGGCGCTGGCTGCGTGCGGGCACGCACGCGATGCGCGGCTGGCACACCGGACTGCCGTCGACGACGCCCGCCTCGCAGGCCGGCATCCTGCACGGCGCTTCCCGGCAGATACCCGGCTTCCGCTGGTACGAGAAGGAGACCGGCCGGCTGATCGTGTCGAACCGGCCCCGCGACGCGGCGATGATCGAGAAGCGGTTCTCCGACGGCGATGGGCTGCTGCGCGACGGCGGCGTCAGCATCGGCAACGCGTTCTCCGGGGACGCGGCGATCAGGCTGCTCACCGTCAGCCACGCGGCCCTGCCCGGCCGCTCGGCCCGCGGCTGGGCCGCCTTCATGGCCAGCCCGTTCGGCTTCACCCGGGCGCTGGTGCTCGGCGTCGGCGAGGTCTTCACCGAGCTGCACCAGGCCCGGCTCCAGCGCCGCCGCAACCTGCAGCCCCGGGTCAGCCGGTCCGGCGCCTTCCTGGCGCTGCGGCCCGCCTCGATGCTGCTGCGCGACGTGAACATCTCGCTGATCGCCGAGCAGATGGCCCGCGGCGCGCCCGCCGTCTACTGCGACCTGGTCGACTACGACGAGGTCGCGCACCACGCCGGCCCGGCCCGGCCCGAGTCGATGCGGCAGCTGGAGAGCCTGGACCGGATGCTCGGGGTGCTCGAGCGCCTGGCGCCGGAGGCCGGGCGCCGCTACCGCATCGTCATCCTCTCCGACCACGGCCAGAGCCAGGGCGCCACGTTCCGGCAGCGGCACGGCGAGACCCTCAACGAGGTGGTCGAGCGCTTCTCGGCGCCCGACCGGGCGGACGCCCCGGCGGTGCCCGCCGAGGAGGAGGCCACCGCGGAGCCGGACTTCCCGCCTTCGCCGGTGGCCCCGCTGCTGGTCGTCTCGTCGGGCAACCTGGCGCTGATCTACCTGACCCGCTTTCCCGAACGGCTCGACCGGGCCCGGATCGACCGGGAGTATCCGCAGCTCATCTCCGGTCTGGCGGGGCATCCCGGCATCGGCCTGGTGGTCGTGGACGACGAGGGGCCGGTCGCCGTCGGAGCGGCGGGCAGCCACCGGCTCACCGACGGCACGGTCGAGGGTGCGGATCCGCTGCTGCCGTACGGGCCGCATGCCCGCGCCGACCTGCTGCGGCATCAGCAGGCCGCGCACGTTGGCGACCTGGTGCTGATCAGCTCGGTGGACCCGGTGACCGACGAGGTGGCGGCGTTCGAGGAGCTGGTCGGCTCGCACGGCGGCCTCGGCGGCTGGCAGACCGACGCGATGCTGGTGCACCCGGCCGACTGGCAGATCACCCACGGCGATCTCGAGGGGCCGGACGCGGTGCACCGCCAGTTGGTCGAGTGGCTGGAGCTGCTCGGCCTGCGCGCCCGGCCGCCCGCCGAGGACGAACAGCTCGAGGGCGGGGCGCCGGAGCTCCAGGATTTTACTCAGGCGCCGAGGCTAGACGACGGCGCGGCAGCGAGACTTTCCCCGAGCCGGGACGGTTAATGACATGTGCGTTTACCCCGATTTGAGCGTAATGCCCTGCGCACCGCCGCTCGTCGTCTCCTGACCCTCGGCACGGCCGCCGCCATCGCCGCCACGGCCGGGGTCGCCCCCGCCCGGGCGGTCAGCTCCAGCCCGGCCGATGCCCCGCTCTTCAACGGATCGGTGTACGCCATCGCGTACCGAGGCGATGCCGTCTACGTCGGCGGATCGTTCACCAGCGTCGGGTGGGGCGGGCGCAGCTACGCCCGGCAGCGGCTGGCGGCGTTCGACGTCGCCTCCGGCGCGCTGCTCGACTGGGCACCGTCCGCCGACGGCACCGTTCGCGCCCTCGCCGTCAACGGCACGTCGGTCTACGCCGGCGGCGGCTTCCACCGGATCGCGGGCATCCGGCGCGACGGCCTCGCCCGCCTCGACGCGTCCACCGGCGAGGTCGGCGCGTTCTCGCACGTCATGACGGGGTCGCCGTACGCGCTCTCGATCGCCGGCGGCCGGCTCTACGTCGGCGGCAGCTTCGACTCGGTCGACGGCCGGTACCGCGGCAACCTGGCCGCCTTCAGGCTCGAGGACGGGGCGCTCGACACCCGGTGGCGGCCCAGCGCCGACGACTCCGTGCACGCCCTGGCCACGAAGGGCGCACACGTCTACGCGGGCGGCGCCTTCCACATGATCAGTGGAATCGAGGGCACGATGCGCATCGCCGCGCTGCACGCACAGACCGGCGCGGTCTACCTGCCGTTCCGGCCCAACGCGCCGGCACAGGTCAACGCGCTCACCACCGACGAGAAGGGCGTCTACGCGGCGACCGGCGGCCAGGGCGGCCGGGCCATCGCGTACTCGGACGTCGGCGCGGTCCGCTGGAGCCGGCTCTTCGACGGCGACGCGGTGGCGATCACCTCGCTGCGGGGCACGGTCTTCGTGGGCGGCCACTTCGACCGGGCCTGCCTGACCAACCGCAACGGGCTGCACGGCGCCTGCACCGACGGCGGGGTCGACCGGGTCAAGCTCGCGGCGATCGACGGCCGCGGCGCACTCACCGGCTGGGCGCCCAAGGGCAACGGCGTGATCGGCGTCCGCGTCCTGGCCGTCGACCGCGACCGCGCCACCGTCGCCGCCGGCGGCGACTTCACCACGATCAACGGCGAACCCCGCAAACGTTTCGCCTATTTTTCCTAGCTGCGCTCGAAAGTCCCACCGGCCGGCGAGAGCTTGGCGGCGGCCATCAGCGCCCGCATCCGGGAGCTGATGGGCCGCCTGCTCCGACTCAGACCTTCTTCCGGTACGCCCGCAGCGCCAGTGGCATGAACACCACGACGAAGCCCGCGCACCATGCCAGCGTCCACCAGGCGTGGTTGCCGAGCGGCGTGCCCAGGAACAGGCCCCGCATCGCGCCGACGAGGTGGGTCAGCGGGTTCACCTCGACGAATCCCTGCATCCAGCCGGGCAGCGTGGCCGTGCCGACGAAGACGTTGGAGGCGAAGCTCAACGGCATGATCACGGCGAACATGAGGCCCTGCACCGCGCCCGGGGTACGCACCTTCATCGAGACGTAGACCGGCAGCCAGCTCAGGCAGAGCGCGAAGAGCACCGCCAGGGCACAGCCGGCGGCCGCGCTCAGCGGATCGGTGGTGATCCGGAAGCCCATCACGTAGCCGATCGCCAGCGTGGAGAAGGTGACGATCACGTAGCGCACGATGTCGCCGAGCACCGCGCCGAGCAGCGGCGCCGAGCGTGGCACGGGCAGGGACCGGAACCGGTCGAAGATGCCCTTGGCGAGGTCGGTGTTGAGGTTGACGCCGATCGCGATGCAGCCGGTCGCGATGGTCTGCGCGAGGATGCCCGGCAGCAGGAACTGCAGGTAGTCGTGTGTGGATCCGGCGACCGCGCCGCCGAAGATGTACACGAAGATGACCAGGAACAGCACGGGCTGAAGCGTCACGTCGATGAGCGCCTCGGGCGTCCGCGCGGTCTTGATCAGGCTGCGTTTGGCGAGGGCCATGGAGTGCCGCACGAGCCGGAAGGGCCGCGGATTCGGGGTCACCGTCGTCGGCATGACCGGGTTGCCGGTCCGGGGAGCGCCGATGGTCGTGGTCACGCCGCCACCTCTTCCTTTGTCGTGTCGTCATCGGCGGCGGTCCGCCCGGTGAGCGTGAAGAAGACCTCGTCGAGGCTCGGCAGGTGCAGGGCGAGTTCGGTGACGGCGACCCCCGCGGCGGCCAGCCGGGCCACGGCCTCGGTCATGGCCCGGTCGTCGGTGACCGGAACGGCGAGCATGCCCTTGCGGATCTCGTCGGCCGGCGCCCCCGAGGAGACCTCGGAGAGGATCGACGCGGTCAGCCGCAGCTGCCCCGGGTCGGAAGGGCGGACCTCCAGCGTCTGGCCGCCGACGACCCGCTTGAGCCCCTCGGGGGTGTCGTGTGCGATGACCCGGCCGTGGTCGATCACCGTGATCTCGTCGGCGAGCGCGTCCGCCTCCTCCAGGTACTGCGTGGTCAGCAGCACGGTCGAGCCGCCCTTGACGAGGGTGCGGACGACGTCCCACATGTCCTCGCGCTTGGCGGGGTCGAGGCCGGTGGTCGGCTCGTCCAGGAAGATCACGTCGGGGGAGCCGACCAGACTCGCGGCCAGGTCGAGGCGCCGGCGCATGCCGCCGGAGTAGGTCTTGGCCTGGCGGCCCGCCGCGTCGGTGAGGTCGAACCACTCGAGCAGCTCGGTCGCCCGGCGGCGGGCGCCGGCCCGGCCCAAGTCCAGCAGGGTGCCGAAGAGTTCTAGGTTCTGTCGGCCGGTCAGGTCTTCATCGACGGAGGCGTACTGGCCGGTCAGGCCGATCACCTGGCGGACCTTCTCGGCCTCGCGGACCACGTCGAAGCCGCTGATGCTCGCGCGGCCCGCGTCCGGGTTCAGCAGCGTGGAGAGGATGCGGACGGCGGTGGTCTTGCCCGCGCCGTTGGGTCCCAGAACGCCGAGCACGGTCCCCCGGGGCACCGCGAGGTCGACGCCCTGCAGGGCCTTCGTCGACCCGAAGTGCTTGACGAGGCCCTCGGCCTCGATCACCAGATCAGCTGTCATGCGTCCCAGCGTGCGCGGACCCGCTGACACGGCGCCGACACGGCGCCTACATGTTCCTCCTCGCGACCTGACGCGCCAGGACGTTCCAGTACCGGCCGGGCGCGACGCGGGCCAGCACATCGGCCATCCTGGCCGCCCAGGTGATCACCAGCCGGGGTTTGCGGGCCCGCACCGCCGCGATGATCAGCCTCGCCGCCTCCTCGGGCGGCATGGTCAGCGCGGTGCGGGTGAACTCGGCGGCCCGGGCGGCTTGGCTGCCGTCCACGTCGGGGACGGTCAGCCGGGCGCTGGTGGCGATGTTGGTCCTGATGCCGCCGGGGTGCACGACCGTGACGCCGACCGTCCCGGACAGCTCGTGCCGCAGCGCCTCGGAGAAGCCGCGGACGCCGTACTTGCTGGTCACGTAGGCCACCTGGGTGGGTGGGGCGATCAGACCGAAGAGGCTGGAGATGTTGACGACGTGTGCGCCCGGGCGGCTCATCAGCTGCGGCAGGAACGCCTTCGTGGTCCTGATCACCGCATGCAGGTTGATCTCCATGAGCCAGTCGAAGTCGGCCATGCTGACCTCGTCGAACGTGCCGCTCAGCGCCACCCCGGCGTTGTTGATCAGCAGGTCGGCTCCGCCGTGCCGGGCGGCGACCTCGGCGGCCAGGTCCAGCCGGTCGCCGCCGTCGGAGAGATCGACGACGTGGGTGCTGACCTCCTTCGCGCCGATCTCGCGGGCCTGCCCGGCGATCTTGGCGAGGCCCTCGGCGTCCCGGTCCACGAGCGCGAGCACGGCGCCGCGCCCGGCCAGGTCGAGCGCCAGCGCGGCACCGATGCCGCTGGCCGCGCCCGTGATGACACACGTGCGTCCGGCGAATTCGAAACGATTCACGATCATGCTCCCGTTCTGGTCCGCGCGAACCGCATGTCACCGTCGTCGATGCGGCCCAGTCGCATCCGCGGCAGATCCAGCAGGTAGTTATTGCGCATCCGCCAGGCGCGGCGGTCGCTCTGCCGGGGAAGTACCGCGGCGGCCCGCCGGACGTAGCCGGAGTCGAGATCCATCAGCGGCCGGCCTGTGTCGTGCGCTTGCGCCGGCAGCTCCGGGGTGGCGACGTCGATCCGGTGCCGGGCCATGTAGTTGAGCAGCCGGCAGACGTACCGCGAGGTCAGGTCGGCGCGCAGGGTCCACGAGGCGTTCGTGTAGCCGACGCACCAGGCGAGGTTGGGCAGGCCGTCGAACATCATTCCCTTGTAGACGTGCAGGTCGTGGGAGTCGATCTCCCGGCCGTCGACGGTCAGGGCGATCTCGCCGAACGCCACCATCGTCAGGCCGGTCGCGGTGACGATCAAGTCGGCCGGAAGGTGGCCGCCGTCGGTCAGCCGGACGCCGCTCTCGGTGAACGTCTCGATCGTGCCGGTCACCACCGAGGCCCGGCCGGATCGCATCGCGGCGAACAGGTCACCGTCCGGCACGACGCAGAGCCGCTGGTCCCACGGGTCGTAGCGGGGTACGAAGTGCGGATCCACCGGCACGTCCGCGGGAAGCTGCTTCGCCACGCCCTCCCTGAGCGCCCTCGCCGTCCGCTCCGGCCAGCGCCGCGACGCCTGGTACAGCGCCCAGGTGAGCAACACGTTGCGGGCGCGGACCAGGCGCGGGCTCAGCCGCTTGACGGCGCTCTCCCCGGTCGGCAGGACCAGCAGGTAACTGGGGGAGCGCTGCAGCATCGTCACGTGCGCGGCGCGCTCGGCCATCGCGGGCACCAGCGTCACGGCGGTCGCCCCGCTGCCGATGATCACCACCCGCTTGCCGGTGTAGTCCAGGTCCTCCGGCCAGTGCTGCGGGTGCACGGTCTCACCGGCGAAGCCGTTGCGCCCCGGGAAGTCGGCCTCGTAGCCGCTCTCGTAGCGGTAGTAGCCGGTGCACACGTACAGGAAGGAACAGGTCCACTCGTCGCCGGTGGCGGTACGCACCGTCCAGCGCGCGTCCGGCGTCGACCAGGCCGCGCCGACCACCCGCTGGCCGAAGCGGATCTGCTTGTCGATGCCGTACTCGGCGGCGGTATCGCGCAGGTAGTCGAGGATGGTCCGGCCCGCCGCGATCGACTTCGGTTGCCGCCAGAGCCGGAACGGGTAGCCGAGCGTGAACATGTCGGAGTCGGAGCGGACGCCGGGATAGCGGAAGAGGTCCCAGGTGCCGCCGCTGGTCTCGCGTGCCTCGAGGATGGCGTAGCTGCGGCCCGGGCACTCGGTCTGCAGCCGGTAGGCCGCGCCGATCCCGGACAACCCCGCGCCGATGACGAGTACCTCCACGTGCTCGGTCATCCATGGATTATCCGTCAGGCTCGGGCCTCTTCCGGTGCGCAAGCGGCGGCGGCGCGGGCGCGGCGCCGGCGGACGTGCCGGATGTGCAGCCAGGCATAGCCGCCGAGCGCGATCACCACCGCGGCTATCGCCCAGTACCGGTACTCGTGCGCCCGGTCGATGATCTCCACCAGGTGGGTGCCCAGCAGGTAGGCGACCGTCGTCCACCAGCCGACCCAGAGCGCGGCGCCGATCGTGTTGTAGATCAGGAAGGTCCGCCAGGGCATCGCGGTGATGCCGGCGATCACGCCGTTGAGCTGCCGCAGGCCGTCGATGAAGCGGGCGACCACCACGATCCGGTTGCCGCGCCGGGCGAAGAACCGCTCCGCGCGCTCCAGGCGTTCCGGGGTGATGAAGATGTATTTGCCGAAGCGGTGCACCGCCCGGCGGCCGCCGCGCACGCCGATCCAGTAGCCGACGTTGTCGCCGAGCACGGCCGCCACGAAGGCGACCGCCGCGACGGCGAAGATGTCCAGCCGGCCCCAGCTCGAGTAGATCGCCGCGGCGATCATGAGCGTCTGGCCCGGCGCGGGTACGCCGAAGCTCTCGACCCCGATGACACCCGCGATGGCGAGGTAGCCCCACCTGTCCAGGATGGGAGCGACGCCGTGCAGGAAGCTGGGTAGATCGTCCACGGGGGGCATGGGCTGAGCGGTCTCCCGTCCTCGGTGTCGGGACCCGCGGTCCCGCCTCAACGGTAACCACTCTCCGCAGCCACGGACGTGGGGGTGCCCCGGACGATTCCTCGTCAGGGCACCCGCCGTCGCGACTCCGCAGGGTTACGACTAGTTCTGCGGCGGCACGTCTCCCGGGCCGCTTCCCCAGGTCAGGCTGGGTGTGGCCGACAGGGTGAAGCTGAGCCTGCCACCGGTGGTGATCGTGCTCGCGGGTAGCCACCCCTTCGTGGTCGTTTTCCTGTTCACTGTCAGTTTCCGTATGTAGATGGCCTTGCTGTCGGTGCGCGGGGCGTCGATCGTCAGGTCCCGGCCGTTCGCCAGATGCACGACCGCCCGCGGGAAGAGCGGCGTGGTGAGCGCCAGCTCCGCGCGGGTCGGCACGGTCGGGTAGAGGCCCAGCGCGGAGAAGACGTACCAGGCGCTCATCGTGCCCGCGTCGTCGTTGCCGGGGATGCCGCCGGTCCCGTTGCTCCACTTGCCGTCGATGATCGCCCGTACCGTCTCCTGCGTCCGGTGCGCGGCGCCGAGGTAGTTGTAGAGGTACGGCGTCTGGATGTCGGGCTCGTTTGTCGCGTCGAACCTCGTGCTCTTGGTGGCGCTCAGGTCGAACGTGCCGTCCGGGTTGCGGAAGAACGCGTCGAGGCGCTCGACCGCGACCCTGTCGCCGCCCATCGCCGCGGCCAGTCCGACGACGTCGGAGTAGACCATCCAGGTGTACTGCGCGCTGCTGCCCTCGACGAAGCCCGCGCCCGTCGACGGGCTGAAGCCCTCGGCCCAGTGCCCGTCGGCGTACCGGTCGCGCATCCAGCCGACGTAGGCGCCGTCGGCCGGCACCGGGGTCGGCACGGCCGGGTCGGCCAGCTCCAGCTCGGCGAGCTGCACGATCGGTGCGCCGCCGTTGGCGGTCACGTTCAGCCGGTAATGGCTGTACGGCCGCGGTTCGGCGACGGTGTACAGCCGGGTCTGGCCCCGGTTCTCGAACGTCTGGCCGGTCTGCGTGTCCAGGTCCGTCCACGTGGTGCCGTCGGCCGAGCCCTGCAGCCGCCAGTCCTTCGGGTCCCGCGCCGGCACGTCGTTCGCCGAGGTCAGCGCGTACTTCTCGACGGTCAGTGGCGCGGACAGGCCGGCCTGCACCCAGCCGGTGGTGGCGAACGTGAGCCACTTAGTGCCCTTGTCGCCGTCGAAGACCTGTGCCTTGCCCTCGCCGGGAGGGTTCTCCGCGCTCGCGGTGATCTCGGTGATCCGCTCGCGGATGTTGTGCTCGAGGCCCGGGTCGGCCTTGGCGCCGGGGTCGAAGACGTTGCGCCAGTTGTGCGAGCGGCCGAGGAACTCCGCGTGCCGCTCCTTGTCACCCAGGGCCTTGGCCAGTTCGGCGATGCCGTAGTCGGCCGCCGCGTCCTCCAGGGTCTCGGCGGCGCCGCCCCAGCAGTGGCAGTCGTCGGCCGGCACGTATCCCAGCTCCAGGTACTTGTCGAGGGACGGGCGCTGGCCGACGCACTCGACGTTGCAGCCGGCGTCGCTCGAGTCGTTCGCGGTCGGCACGGTCGCCGCGTGCACCAGCGACTCGAAGGCGCCCCGGACGTCGAAGTCGCGGGCGCCGAAGGCGTACATGCCGGCCACCGCGGCCGCCGACGGGTCGCCGGACATGACCGCCGTCTTGCCGTGCTGCAGCAGCCAGCGGTCCCATTCGCCGTCGCGCTGGGTGGCGTAGTTGAACAGCGACTGGGCGAAGTCGCTGGCCATCTTCGGGTCGAGCAGGGCGAGAAGCTGCACCTGGGCGCGGTACACGTCCCAGCCGGAGAAGGTGCCGTACTGGGCCGCCTGCCGGGCGGACAACTTGTGGATCTCGTCGTCGGCGCCGTAGTAGCGGCCGTCCACGTCGCTGGTCAGGGTGGGCTCCAGCATGGCGTGGTAGAGCGCGGTGTAGAACGTGGTCTTCTGGTCCTCGGTGCCGCCGCCGATGCCGATCTTCCTGAGCCGCTGCGTCCAGGCCCTGCGGGCGTCGGCCTTGATCGCCTCGAAGTTCCTCCGCTCGGGCGACTCCCGCTTCAGGTTGGCCCGCGCGCCGTCCAGGCTCACGTACGAGATTGCGACGCGCATCCCGACGCTTGTCGTGCCGGGCGCGAACGACACGTAACCGCCGGAGCCCCGGCCCGGGTTGGGCCGCCCGGTGGCGCTGTAGCCGCTGCCACCCTCGGCGTCGGTGCCGCCCGGGGTCAGCGTCGCGTCCTTCCAGGTTCCGGTCGCGGCGAACGGCTGATCGAGCATCGCGACGAAGTGCAGCGTGTAGTACGCGTGCGAGTTGTTGGTGCTCTGCGGGCCGCAGAAGTTGCCGGCGCTCACCGAGCCGCTGACCGTCCGCGTCGCCGGGTCGATGTGCACCGTCGCGGCCTCGCTGCCGGTCTCCGACATCGACGTGCGGAAGAGCAGGCCGGCCGGCTTGTGGGCGGGGAAGGTGAATCGGCCGAAGCCGGTCCGCGGGGTCACGGTCAGCTCGGCGCCGGCCCCGCTGTCCAGCCCGACCCGGTACCAGCCCGGCTCGGCGGCCTCGTTGGCGTGCGAGAACGTGCTGGCGTAGACGGCGTCGGTGGCGTCCGCGGTCGGCGACGTCGTGATGTCGCCGACGTGCGGCATGACCGGGATGTCGCCGTTCGCGCCCGAGCAGCCGACTCCGCTGAGGTGGGTCAGGCTGAGCCCGCGGATCCGGGTCGCCGTGTACTGGTAGCCGCCCGGCGCGGGCGTCGAGATCTGGTTGCCGCGCGAGGTCTGCGGGCTCCAGGCCAGCATCCCGAACGGCGTCACCGCGCCCGGGTAGGTGTTGCCGAGGTTCGTGGTGCCGATGAACGGGTTGACGTACGCCGCGGGCTCCGCGACCAGTGCGGGCGGCGCAGCCGCCTGTGCTGCCGAGCCCGCCGGCACGGCCAGGACCACACCCGCGAGCGCGGCGACGGTACGGAATCCGAGCATGCGCTTCCCCCTGATGACATCGATGTCATGTCCCATCGAAGGGCCAGCTTGTATCGACGTCTCCCAATGTGTCAACCCCATCCGCCGCACCTCGGGCCGGCACGGCAACCGGCTCTTCCCCTTCGGCCGGGCCGGGGCGCGCCGCCGGCCCGGAGCGCCGATTGAACTACCGGCCACCGAGATCCGTTCCTCTGTTGGGAATGTCCCGGAGGAGGGCCACGTCTTGTCTGGTTCGGTACGCGAAGCACTTGCCACCCGGTTCCGCCGTGCTCCGAAAGCGGAGACGGCGGCGGAGGCCGAGCTCAAAGCCGACACGGTCGCTGAGCTCGAGGCCGACACGGTGGCTGAGCTCGAGGCCGACACGGTGGCCGAGCTCGAGGCCGACACGGTGGCCGAGCCCGAAGCCGACAAGGTGGCCGAGTCGAAGGCAGACACCGAAGCGGCGGCCGAGCCGAAGGCGGCGGCCGGGCTCGCACGGGAGCGCGGCCGCATCCGCCGGATCGCCGGGCATGCGCTCACCGTGTCGGCGATCGTGCTGGTCTTCGCCGCGCTGATCATGCCGAATGTGATCAGCCGGCTGGAGCGCCCGGGCACCTACCTGCGCCTGCCCATCGAGGGCTTCGTCGCCGTCGGCCTGGTCATCCTGCTGCCCGGCCGATGGAAGCGGATCGTCGCGGGCGTGCTCGGTGCCGGGCTGGGCCTGCTGACCGTCCTGAAGATCACCGACATGGGTTTCTACGAGACCCTGAACCGGCCGTTCGACCTGGTGCTCGACTGGGTGCTCCTCGACGACGCGCAGTCCTTCCTCAAGGACTCGGTCGGCGAGGCCGGCGCCACCGGCGCGCTGGTCGGGGTCGTCGTCCTGATCGTCGTCATCCTGGCGCTGATGAGCCTGGCGGCCATGCGGATCACCAAGGTCGCCGCCGGGCACCGCCGGGCCACCACGGGCACGGCCATCACCGGCACCGCGGTCTGGGTGGTCATGCTGATGCTCGGCGTGCAGGCCTTCAACATCCCGGTGGCCGCCCGCAGCTCGGCGCTCTACGTCTACGACCGGGCCGGCGCCGTGAAGGCGGGCCTGCGCGACGAGAAGAACTTCACCAGGGAGGCGGCGAACGACGCCTTCGCGGCCACCCCGGGTGACCAGCTGCTGACCGGGCTGCGCGGTAAGGACGTCTTCTTCACCTTCATCGAGAGCTACGGCCGCTCGGCGATCGAGGACCCGAAGCTGGCACCCGGCACGGTCGACGTGCTCACCGAGGGCACCGAGAGCCTGAAGAAGGCCGGCTTCGCGGCCAAGAGCGGCTTCCTCACCTCGTCGACGTACGGCGGCAGCAGCTGGCTGGCGCACTCCACCTTCCTGTCCGGCGTGTGGATCAACAACCAGCAGCGGTACCGCAACCTTATGGCCAGCGACCGGCTCACCATGACCATGGCCTTCAAGAAGGCCGGGTTCGACACCGTGAGCGTGATGCCGGGCGCCACCCGGGCGTTCCCGGAGGGCAGTTTCTACGGCTACGACCGGGTCTTCGACTCGCGCAACACCGGCTACGTCGGCCCCAAGTTCAGCTGGGCGCCGCAGCCCGATCAGTACACCATGTCCTGGTTCGAGAAGAACGTGCACGGGCCGGAACACGCGCCGATGATGGTCGAGATGCCGCTGGTGTCGAGCCACACGCCGTGGGCGCCGATCCCGCAGTTCATCGACTGGGACGACGTCGGCGACGGCTCGGTCTACAAGCAGATCCAGAAGGAGGGCAAGCGGCCCAAGTCGATCTGGAAGGACCCGGCGAAGGTACAGCGGGAGTACTCGCGGTCCATCCAGTACACGCTGACCACGATCACCACCTGGCTGGAGCGGTACGGCGACGAGAACACCGTCATGGTCTTCCTCGGCGACCACCAGGCCGCGAAGATCGTGACGGGCGAGGGCGCCAGCCGCGACGTGCCGATCACCATCCTCGCCAAGGACAAGACCGTGCTGGACAAGGTCGCCGACTGGGGCTGGACCGACGGCCTCAAGCCGGACCCGGCGGCCCCGGTCTGGCGGATGAACGAGTTCCGGGACAGATTCCTGACCGCGTACGGGCCGTCGGGCGACGTCAGCCGGGCGCTCTCCCCGCCTCAGCGCTGAGACGGGGAGATTGGAAAACGAGCGGGATGGGTATCTGCGGGTCGGCGGAAAGTCCGCCGATGAACGGAGTCCCCCATGCTGATCGTTGGTCTCGTGCTTCTGCTGCTGGGCATCTTCCTCAGCATCCCGGTCCTCTACACGATCGGCGCCATCCTGCTGGTCGTCGGCGCCGTCTTCTGGATCCTCGGATCCGTCGGCCGCCCGATCGGTGGCCGCAAGTATTGGTACTGATCCTCTAGTCGTGAAGGCGCCCGCCGTGCGGCGGGCGCCTTCTCACGCTTCCAGCACGGCCCAGCCGGCGGCGGGCAAAATCACCGTGGCGTCCGGTGTGCCGGCGCCCGTCAGCTTCGCGTCGCCGTTCAGGACCCTTTTTCCGTACGGCACGGGCAGCTCGGCGGGCGCGGCACCGACGCTGAGGGCCACCAGTAGCCGCCGGCCCACGCCCGCGGCCTCGTAGGCGAACTGCTCGTTGGCCAGGTGCACCGTGCTCGTCCGGGCCTGATGCAGCCACGGGTGCCGCCGGCGTAGCCCGATCAACTCCTGGTGCAGGTGATAGAGCGGCCAGCCGTACGGCGCGAGGCCGTCCGGGCGTGCGGGGAACGGCGGCCGGACCGCGTCGTCGCCGTGCTCGCGGTCCTCCTTGACACCGGTGAAGCCCTGCTCGTCGCCCGAGTACACCGACGGCGTGCCGCCGACCGTGAGTAGCAGCGCGAGGGCGTGCGGCAGGTGCCGCTCGTCGGTGATCCTGCTGGCCAGCCGCGTCACGTCGTGATTGCCGACGAAGGTCTGCGGCACGAAGGTGTCCAGGAACGCGTTGTGCCGGTCGAGGGCCCAGGCGAGTTCGAAGAAGTTGCCCTCGTTGAGCGCGCTCCACACGGCCTTCCAGAGCTCGTACTGCGTCACCGAGTCCACGGTGGACCTGGTGACGAAGTCGCCGTAGTCGCCGTGGATGACCTCGCCGACCACGTACGCGTCGGGGAACTCGGCACGGACCCTTGGCAGCACGCCGGCCCAGAATTCGGCCGGGACCGCGTACGCGGCGTCCAGTCGCCAGCCGTCCGCGCCGCGCCGCAGCCAGTGGGTCATCACGTCCGCGACGTAGTCGGTGACGGCCGGCTCGAGGTGGTTGAGCGCGACCAGCGCGTCGTGACCCTCGAAGGTCTCGTACCGCGGTTCCCCGCCGCCGCCGGGCCGTCCGGGCCGGAACCAGCGCGCCGTCGGCGCGTCGCTGCCCTGCGCGAGCACGGCCTGGAAGGCGGCGTGACCCCGGCCGACGTGGTTGAAGACGCCGTCGAGCAGCACCCGCAGGCCGCGGTCGTGTGCCGCGGCGATCAGCGCGTCGAAGTCGGCGTCGTCGCCGAGCCGGGGGTCGATCCGGAAGTGGTCGATCGTGTCGTAGCCGTGCGTCTCGGACGCGAAGACCGGCCCGAGCAGGATCCCCGAGGCGCCCAGCTCGATGGCGTAGTCCAGCCAGTCGGTGATCCGCCCGAGCTTGCCGCCGTCGCCGCCGGACGGGTACGCACCGGCGAAGCCGAGCGGGTACACCTGCCACCACACGGCGTGCTCGACCCAGTCGGGCTCGCTCACAGCATCAACTCGCTTCCTCGCAGGGAGAAGCATACGCAGAACGCCGGCCCGAACCGGGCCGGCGTTCTGCGTATCGGTGCAGGTCAGATCAGCTCGCTGGCCAGGTGGGTGCGCAGCTTGGTCAGTGCCTTGGTGAGCAGGCGGCTGACGTGCATCTGGGAGATGCCGATCTGGTCGGCGATCTGGGACTGGGTGAGGTT